>PRDI01000018.1 GCA_003345595.1 Candidatus Thorarchaeota archaeon
TTCAAACGGTTCCTTCTTGCGTTGAGGTATTGTAGCATCCTGCACGAACTTAAGGGACTCAAGTCCAATTCGTCCAAGGACCTGGCCTCTTGTAGGATGATCTCCTTGAGCAATGTGCATTTGGCGAGGGGCGTCAGGTCGATCTTCCCGATTTTGTTGCCCCACAGTAGCAGTCGTTCCAGGTTCGTGCAGAAACTCAGTGGGCTCAAGTTCAGCCTCTCAAGAGCCGTTCTTACAAGTTCGATTGACCTGAGATTCACGCAAGAACTGAGGGGGGTAAGGTCTATGCTTTGCAGCGGGCTGAATTCTATATGCAACAGCTGTAGATTCGGAAGTGCCGCAAGAGGGGTCAGGTCAATGCTTGTGATGGCATTCATGTCCGAAATCACTAGCGTTCTCAAATCGCCAGTCGGAGCGATGGACCCGTAAGACCAGATCCAGATTGCTTCTAGGTCGTCAGTCATCTGAGCCGTTTCAACATGACGACCCATTCTGTACTTGAGAACGTATCTCATGGTCTGCACCAGTCGGGATGCTGCACTTCCTCACGCGGAGGGGAGTGTATTGATGCCTTAGTCGAAGGATCATGTTTTCTCACCTTGGAGAATGATGGCTTCTCAGGCATGAAACTTGATGATGTATTGCCCCTAGACCTAATAAGCTCGCACGCATGAAATCTCAGCAGCCGACAATTCCTCTGCTATCCATTGAGCGTGCGATGTGGTATAGCGGGAGCATAGGTTATTGGGTGCCGCGTTCCGGATGATTCGAGAACAAAGATAAAAGGAAGGTGTCTTCCCGACCTTCAGGACTCGATTCACTATCTTAGAGGCGCTAGGACTTGACAGGGACGGAGATTGATGATAAACGCATAACGCTCGAAGAAGCAGCACGCATAGTCCCGGACGGCGCACATCTGTTTTGGGGAGGTTTCGGGTACCAGCGAGCACCAATCGCATTTGCTCGTGAACTCGTACGCCAGAAGAAGAGGGGCCTCACGATTTACACTTGTGGCTCGGAGGTCGACCTCGAGATAATGGTGGGCGCCGGTGTTGCCACGCGATTTGACATAGCGTTCACAGCGATCGAGGCCCTCGGTCTTGCTAACAACATGCGGAGGAGAGTGGCTGAGGGAAAGGCTCAGGTCGAAGACTACAGCAATCTCGCGATGGCTATGCGATTCATGGGCGGGGCGCTTAATGTCCCATTCATGCCGATAAGGAGCCTCATGGGAACAGACATGGTCCAATACTCTCGATACCGGGGCGACAAGAAGCTGAAGGTGATTGACTGCCCGTTCACAGGCGAAAAGATATGTCTGGTTCCATCAGCGAAACCCGACTTCAGTATCATACATGTCCAAAGAGTTGACAAGACAGGGAATGCTCAGATCGATGGTATAGTCGGCGAGGATCTTGAGGGGGCCCGCTGTGGTAAGAAACTGATTGTGCTTGCGGAGGAGCTGATTGACGTGGATGAGGTACGGTCGCGGCCCGACCAGACAAAGATACCCGCGATGTACGTTAGTCATGTTGTTGTGGCTCCGTTCATAGCCCATCCAGTGCAGTGCCATAACTATTACGACTACGACCTTGAGCATCTCATGATGTTCCACAAGATGACCAAGACTGAAGAGGGATGGCAGGAGTATCTGAAGAGTTTCATACTTGATGTGGAGAACCACTACGAGTACCTGAACCATGTGGGCTGGGAGCATCTGATGAGTCTAAGGGCAAAGAAACCGTGGGGGTACTGAGGAGGGTCTAGTATGGTCAAGTGCAGCAAAATAGAGTTCTTAGCGGCAGTGGCTTCTACTCACGTTCGTGATGGCGAGAATGTCTTTGGCGGTACCGGGCTTCCACTCCTCGCCTCGTTGCTGGCAAAGGAAACTCACGCCCCTCACGCCAACCTCATATCTGAGGCGGGGTTCATAGATGCTCGACCACGAAATGTTCCCCTGTCCGTTGCCGACTCGAGGTTCTATTACGGCTGCTCAGCATCAATAGGGCTCATTGAAACGCTGGGCTTCATACTGCAGGCAGGCAGAGTGGATGTGGGTTTCCTAGGTGCCGCGCAGATAGACGAGTATGGCAATCTGAACACTACATACATAGGCTCATTCGACAAGCCCAAGATCAAGCTACCCGGTAGTGGCGGAGGCAACGACATCGCCTCATCAGCCAAGCGTCTCATAATCATCATGACGCATGAGAAGAGGAAGTTCGTGAAGAAGCTGGATTACTTCACGAGCCCTGGTCACTTAGAGGGCCCCGGCTCAAGGAAGAAATGGTCGATGGTCGGTGGTGGGCCAAGTGTTGTCATTACCGACAAGTGTCAATTCGACTTCGACCCGAAGACACTCAAGATCAGGCTAATGTCGGTGCACCCTGGATTCACGGTCAAGGACATACTCGATGACGTCATGTTTGATGTGATAGTCCCCGACCGCGTTCCAACGACGAAGGAGCCCACTCAGGAACAAATCGACATTATGCATCGTCTGGATCCCAATGGAATCTACCTTGCCAAGGGCGGCGAGTAGGTAACGACGTTGACAGACTTCAATCTGAGCAGGTTCCAAGCCATCATATTCGACCTCGATTCCACCCTTGTGGACACGAAGAGGTATCCATTGAAGGCCAGTGAGTGGACGTTATCTAGGTGTGTACCTGAACCGACGGCAGTGCTTGAGTCCTACGTCCGAGAGCTTCTCCGGACCTACTACTCCGACATCGATAAGATTCTGAAAGGCGCGCCTTATAGGAGTCCATATGACATTGTCAGAGGTGCAATCCAAATCAGCCTGAAGTCGCTCGGCGTAAAAGTGAGCCGCTCATTCCTTGATGAGAGTACCGAGTTCTTCAAGCGTCTGCATGTGGAGCTCGCGATGACATACCCGGGTGTCGAGTCCCTCCTTGAGCGCCTGAAGACAAAAGGAATGAAAATGGGCGTGATCACGAACTCCTTCGATGGTCATGTTCAAGCAATCGTCGAGAAGCTTGGGCTCTCGCGATTCTTCGATGTGCTTGTGGAATCAGCTGATGTAAAAGCGTACAAGCCAATGCCTGAACCTTTTGAACATGCTCTCCAAGGCCTTAACACGAAGCCTGTGGACACGCTCTATGTAGGCGATGAGTACTATGCAGACGTAGTCGGTGCATGGCGTGTCGGCATGAAGTCCGTCTGGGCTAATGTACGAGGTCATTCCCTCGAGGAGTCCTTGGCCAAATACGGAAGCGAAACTGCACCTGTGCTGGTTGTGAACTCGGTATCAGAACTGGCCGCCTTCCTGTGAGGCGGCATCTTCATTATGTACCAAACACACATATTAGGGGTCTGAGGGTTCAAAGCGCTGGCTGTCAAGGACTAGAGGAGTCGTCGTTGGACTTGAAGAAGGACACGGAGACCAATGGCCCCCTGAGAGCTCGATCTGATTTGGTCGACATTCTCCGACGAAACCCTAACGCCGAGGCGATAGTCGCAGTCATCGAGAGTGAGCTCCGTGGCATCAAAGACTCCAAATCACGAACGCAGATCTCAAACGCACTCTCAAAGGCCGGAAAGGGTTCGGCTGTCGGAAAGAAAGTGATTGACAATGTGTTGTTTTGGCTCACAGAAACATCACCCGACGTCCGGCAGATGATTCTTGTCAGGACGATTGAGGACTTGTTGGCCAATCAGGGGTCCCGCGATGTAACGATTGCTGCCCTCACCAGGGTGTCTTCCGAAGACAATGTGAAGACAGTCATGGAATGGGCCAACCGCGGTATACTAACAATGAACCAAGCTGTGTATGTCCTCCTTTATCCAGACTCTACAGCGGCGCTGAGGTAGACACCTTGGACGAATCTTGTGATTCGTTCCTTATGAGTTTCCTGAGAGCAGCTCCTGTGTGTTTCGTCAGTGACCCTGATTGTCGGTGACGTCGCAGATGGAAAGCCTTTATATCGTCACTCTGAAGCCTTGCATGTCTATCACGAACCTGAGGTGGGCCCTTGAGTTCGCCGAAGAGAATCCGCGTACTTGTCGCCAAGCCCGGCCTTGATGGCCATGATCGTGGAGCCAAGGTTGTTGCAAGAGCGCTTCGCGATGCAGGGATGGAAGTAGTGTACACAGGTCTTCGACAGACCCCTGAAATGATCGTTGAGGCCGCAATACAGGAGAGTGTTCATGTCATAGGTCTGAGCATTCTCAGTGGTGCTCACAATGCTCTTCTCCCGAGAGTAACGGAGCTTCTCCACAAGGAAGGAGCCGATGATATCCTGGTGATCGCTGGCGGCATCATCCCTGAGGACGACGTACCCGGACTCAAGAAGCATGGAATTGCTGAGGTCTTCGGCCCCGGTACAAGGTTGTCTGAGATTGTGGACTACATCAAGGCCCATGTCAAGCTCTAGGACTGGCTTGAGAGGACGGACAGATTGTCAGCCACACAGTTGGTAGAGGGAGTGCTTAGCGGCAATAGGAGAGACCTAGCTCGCCTGATCTCCTTGATTGAAGACGAGGAGCCGTCGGTTCCAGAGGCTCTCGGTCAGCTCTACAGGCACACAGGTCGAGGACACATTGTTGGCATTACTGGTCCTCCCGGTTCAGGTAAGAGTACACTCGTCACCCGAATGACAACGGAATATCGGACGAGAAACAAGACGGTTGGGATTGTGTGTGTTGACCCCTCAAGTCCTTTCACTGGTGGAGCACTGTTGGGCGATCGAATCAGGATGCAGGAGCATGCGCTGGACAGAGAAGTCTTCGTCCGAAGTATGGGCACGAGGGGCCACCTAGGAGGACTTGCAAGAGCGACTTCTGACGCAGTTCGTGCCATTGATGCTTTTGGGAAGGACATTATCATCGTCGAAACCGTCGGTGCTGGTCAGTCGGAGGTGGAAGTCATCGACATTGCCCACACCATCTTGGTGATTGATGTGCCGGGTGCTGGCGACGACATCCAAGCAATTAAGGCTGGAATAATGGAAATCGCTGACATATTCGTGGTCAACAAGTCTGACATGCCAGGTGCAGAAAGAAAGGTGACAGAGATCAACGCCATGCTTGATACTGACCCTCGTGAACGGGCTTGGCGACCTCCTGTTCTCATGACCAATGCTCGAGACGGGGAGGGAATTGCCGGGCTCGTAGACACTATTGATGCTCATCGCAAATACCTAGTAGACAGCGGCTTGCTCGCTGAGAAGGGGCTGCAGAGGAGTCGGGAGGAACTGAAGACCATAATGGAGCACAAGTTGACGACCGAGCTGATGGAGAAGCTAAAGGGGCTGCCAGAGTACGAGCGCGCGATAAAGAAGATTGCAGACAGAAGCGATGATCCGTACTCAGTTGCTGAGAGGCTCATCACAAAGTTCCTGGCCGACTACGGACGGAGGGTAGCAGAAAGTGAGCGGAAACGATGACACCGAAAAGGCCCTCAAGCAGTGGGAGGAGGGCACTGTGTCCAAGACGTTGACCAAGTTCCCTGAGCGAGAGCCGAAGTTCGAAACCATATCTGGCGTTCCCGTCAAGCGCCTATACACACCTCTGGACAGTGGCTGTCAGGATTACCAGAGATCACTTGGATTCCCAGGAGAGTTTCCGTTCACCCGTGGTGTCCAGACAACGATGTACAGGGGTCGGTTCTGGACGATGCGCCAGTATAGTGGTTATGGAACAGCTCGTGAAACGAACCGCAGATTTCGCTTTCTCCTTGAGCAAGGTCAGACGGGTCTCTCCGTGGCATTTGACTTACCGACTCAGGTTGGCTACGACTCGGATCACCCCATGGCACAAGGTGAAGTGGGCAAGGTAGGCGTGGCCATAAACTCGATTGCCGACATGGAAGTCCTCTTTGACTCTATTCCCCTTGACAAGGTCAGCACGTCTATGACCATCAATGCTCCTGCGGCAGTGCTACTCGCGATGTATATTGCTGTGGCAGAGAAGCAGGGCGTACAGATGGACAAGCTAAGAGGGACTATTCAGAACGACATTCTGAAGGAGTACGTTGCCCGTGGGACCTACATATACCCGCCCAAATCCTCTATGCGTCTTATCACTGACACCTTCAAGTTCTGTTCGGAGAAGATGCCCCTCTGGAATACTATCTCCATCAGTGGGTATCATATCAGAGAGGCTGGTTCCACTGCAGCGCAAGAGCTTGCCTTTACCCTTGCCAATGGCATTGCATATGTGGAAGCGGCCGTGAAGGCAGGGCTGGACATCGACTCGTTTGCATCTCGGTTGTCGTTTTTCTTCGGCTCACACAGTGACTTCTTCGAGGAGATTGCCAAGTTCAGAGCAGCACGGCGACTCTGGGCGAAGATAATGAAGGAGCGTTTCAAGGCCAAGGATGACGAGTCCTGCAAGATGAGGTTTCACACTCAGACGGCAGGATGTACATTGACAGCCCAGCAGCCTGACAACAATGTCGTGAGGGTTACCCTCCAAGCTCTCCAGGCGGTATTAGGAGGAACTCAGTCACTCCACACCAATTCAAGGGATGAGGCGCTGTCACTGCCTACTGAACAGTCGGTCCAGATAGCCCTCCGCACACAGCAGATTATTGCCCATGAGACCGGAGTAGGCGACACTATCGATCCTATTGCTGGCTCGTACTATGTGGAATCCCTGACGGATGAAACCGAACGAAGAGCGGAGGAGTACATCCAGAAGATTGATCTAATGGGCGGAGCCATTGCGGCGATTGAGGCTGGTTTCATGCAGCGTGAGATCCAAGACAGTGCCTACGAGTATCAGAAGCGGGTTGACGCACGAAAGAGGATAGTCGTGGGCGTCAACATGTTCACGGAAAAGGAGGACCGGGAGTTCGACTACCTGAGAGTAAATCCTGACCTGGAGAAGGAGCAGGTGGTACAGCTGAAGAGACTGAGAGAGAAGCGTGACCATGGGCTCTGGAAGGAAGCGATGAGAAGCCTGAGGGTGGCGGCGCAGGGTGAGGTAAATCTAATGCCATTCATCATCAGTGCGGTGAAGGCATTTGCCACGGTAGGTGAGATCTGTGGTGTCCTACGTCAGGTCTGGGGCGAGTACAAGGCTCCAGACATAATGTGAGAGGTGTTGATACTTGATACAGAAGATAGACCACATTGGGATTGCAGTAACAAGCATCAAGGAAGCCCTTCCTTACTACAGGGACATACTGGGGTTGGAGTACACAGACACTCAGGAAGTAGCAGGGCAGAAAGTACGTGTGGCCTTTCTCAAGATTGGAGAGAGTCGCATTGAGCTACTTGAGCCCACCGGGCCTGACAGCCCTCTCGCCAAGTTTCTTGAGGCACGCGGAGCAGGGCTACATCATATTGCTGTGAAGGTTTCTGACATTCAGGCATCACTATCGGATCACAAGAAGGCGGGGTTAAAGCTCATTGATGACGAGCCGCGCATGGGCGCACATAATATGAAGATAGCATTCGTACATCCGAAGGCCACTTCAGGAGTCCTTCTGGAGCTCTGTCAAAGACCGTAACAAGTACATCGTCTGGATGCCAAGTACTGCGTGGCGCATCTCCGGTTCTTGGACACAGGACCCCTCTCTTGCATCAGGTTTATCTTGGTCAGACCTCAATAGGAATCGTTTGGAGGTATGTAACATGTCAAAGGAAACACCCCAGACTCATTTCGACTTCTACAGGCTGGCGAAGAGCTACGAGAAGACTGGCAGACTTGATGATGCCTTGTCCGCCTATGCCAAAGCGATAGAGCTGCGTCAAGACTATGCACATGCATGGTTCTACAAAGCACAGCTGCATCAGAGGTTGAAGCAATACAATGAAGCTTTACGCTGTGCACAGCGTGCTCTCGAACTTCAACCCGACTGGACAGACCACATCACCAAAATAATCGCTGACTGTAAGTCCAAGATTTGATCTGCGACCTAGACCGACTTGGCGACATCCTCGACCGCCTGAGCCGCCCTGAACATATCTTCGCGGTTCACCATCCTGTGAGTTACGAACCGAATCCGAGTGCCGTATTCCCCATAGACAAGAACTCCGCGCTTCTTCAGCTCCTCTGAGAACTTCATCGCATCGATATTCATTTTGTCCAGTCTGATGAAGAGGATATTAGTCTCCGGAGGTTCTTCTACGACTACACTTGGGATTTTCGATAGTCTGTCGTAGAGCAATCGAGCATTGGAATGGTCTTCTTTCAAGCGTGTGACCATCTTCTCTAGAGCGATTATGCCCGGTGCGGCGATTATCCCTGCCTGCCTCATGCCTCCACCCATCCTCTTTCGGATCCTGTGCGCTTCATGGATGAATTCCTTCGTTCCGGCAACAATGGAGCCCACGGGAGCCGAGAGTCCCTTGCTGAGACATACCATCACACTGTCGACGTCTTGCACGAGGTTTCTTGCAGGAATACCCAATGCTACAGCGGCATTGAAGAGGCGTGCACCGTCACAGTGAACCTTTAGTCCCTTTTCATGTGCAGCCTCTGCAAGTGCTGAAACCTGCTCAGGCCTAACCACAATCCCACCCGCATAGTTGTGCGTGTTCTCGACAACGACCATAGAAGTCCGAGCATAGTGAGGGTCATCCGAATTGATCGAATTGCGCAGGATCTCCGGAGTTATGTATCCCCTGACACCTCTGACTGGCCGTGGGTACAGTCCTCCGAATGAGGCCATCGCTCCGCCCTCGAACACATAACAGTGAGACTGTTCGTCGACCACGATTTCATCTCCCCTTGTCGTCTGTGCAAAAAGTGAGGTAAGATTCCCTTGAGTTCCCGATGTTACGAGCAATGCCGCTTCCTTTCCTAGAATTCGCGCGGCTTTCTCCTGAAGCTCGTTGACAACCTCATCTTCACCCGAAACATCATCACCAAACCGACCAGCCTTGTGAGCGGCCACAATGGCGTCAATCATCTCATCGGTTGGCAGTGTGACTGTGTCACTACGAAGGTCGATGGTCTTCATGGCTGACTAAGCGGCGGTACCCCCGATTTAGGCTTGTGGTTGGCACTGATTCAGCAATGCATAAAGGTGCTTCAAGTACGACAGCGTAGGCCCGCTCAACATGTTCAGAGGCCCACTCTCTTGGAAGAACAGGTCAGATTGAGCTACATAGAGAAGTTGCGTCTGTTCAAGAAGGACGCGAAGCTATACATCGCCTCAACTGCTTCTGGTGCCTTCTCTACCGGCATGAGCGCCGTCATCTTCAACTTGTACCTCACCGAGGCCGGATTCATTGAGGATTTCATTGGTTTCTTCCTTTCAATCTCAATGTTCGCTACGGCAGGAGTAGCTTTCTTGGCGGGGATGGTGACTGACAGAAGTAGCAGAAAGACGATCATCCTCGGCGCGAATGTCATCACTTTTTTTGCACTCGCCGTTCAGTACACTGCGCTCGAGCCCGCCGGGCTTCTATGGTCGCAACTGTTTCTTGGACTATCGAGCGCGTTCACTCAGGTCGCATGGTTTCCATACATAACCGACCTGTCAACAAGCGAAGAGAGAGCTCACCTGTTCGCCTTCAGCAGCGGCGTTTCTCTGATTGCAGTGCTATTTGGCAATCTACTGGGTGGCTTCCTCCCTGGTTTGATTAAGGCAGTCCAAGGGGCGGGGACTGAACTTGTGGTGGCCTACAGGTTCGCACTGTGGCTGAGTCTGATACCCCAGGCTGCCGCAATAATGATGATTCTCCCGATGAAGCACGACCGTACGCTGGGCACAAGGACTCACCTCGACCTGGGCAACGTGAAACACTGGAACTTCATTGGCAAGTATGCGACTACGGTCACTATTGTGGGTCTAGGGGCCGGCATGATTGTGGTCTTCTTCAACCTCTATTTCCAAGAGGTGTTCGAGGTCCCGCCTCATATGATAGGGGTCATATTTGGAATCAATACGGTTGTTCTTGCCTCAGGGAACTTCCTTGCACCGGCGATGGCCGACAGGATTGGCAAGGTGAGGACAGTTGTGTTCACGGAGGCGATGTCAATCCCGTTCCTGCTCATGCTCTCGTGGGTGCCCCGAGAGTATCTGTATCTCGCAGTGACTGCATACGTCACACGTAATGTATTGATGAATATGGCTGGCCCAGTTGCCAACGCGTTCTTCATGGAAGGGCTCACGAGGGAAGAGCGGGCCACTGCAGTGGGAATCGTGCGGACTGGAGATTCATTCGTCCGTGGTATTGCCGCGAATATAGGAGGTATGCTCTTGGCCGCAGGGCTGTACAGAGTACCCTATTTGCTCGTTTCGGGGCTCTACGTGTTATCAGTTGTGCTCTTCTACTCCTTCTTCAAACAGAAAGAATCAGAAATGCGTGCTCTTCGTAAGGCCGAGGTCGTGCAGGAGGCCAAACCAGAAGAGTCAGAAGGCATCACTTGAAGTACATTGTTCGGGCCCGCTTCATGATTTCGTCATCTGCCGGGAAGATTAGGGGTATGGCCGTATATGAAGACGAGCAGGGATTGCCTTTCGCGACGTGAAACACGGCCCTTGGTCTAGTGGATTCCCGTTGATGATCAATCTCAACAACGTAGCTCGCGACTGTTGAAGGCTGACCTGCGCTAGTTGAGTGCTTGCAGACGCTTGCTTGGCCCTTCGACTCTCCATGATCCTTGAGAAGAGCGAAGACACTCTTCATGTCTGAAACCCGTTTGATTAGTTCATAGCCTCTCTCTACTCTCTTGACTGAGTCGGCGTACGAGCCGGTTCCACCAGATGGTTCCGAGGCGGCGAGGCTTTCAGCTGTTTCCAGCATGATGTGGTGGCCGGTTCTCAGGACCTTTCGTTCGGACCACTCTACCGCTTGTTGGTTTCCTGCGATCTCTATGACAAGCATGCTGTCATTGTCAGCTAGGACGAGATTCCCCCATTGGTAGTTCCTTCCTTTCTTGAGATGGTCTAGAACCATGGTGAGCCCGTCCTCTGCGTCCTTGGCAAACATCAGAACTTGCTCAGTCAGTGTGTGATATGACGGGTCGCTCGTGCTACGGACGTGAGTGTCTGCGACTGTCAACCCGTGGCGGTTCACACCTATCCCGAGCCCAGTGAAGGCACCAGTGGACATGTCGACTCCTCGAATGCCAAAGCTGTCCACATCGTAGGAAACCTCATCCTTGCGTTGGCCTTCCACTGAGTCGCTGTTCTTGAAAAGAACTGTCTTCCTCAGGTCAGGAAATATGACCGCACCAGCAAAGCTCGACATAATGTCCGCCTAATACACTGCCGCGGTAGCCACATGATATAAATCCTCGTTGGGTGAAGTGTGCTGTTGGGCGGGCAATACTGCTCGCCATCGCCGGGAGTACGTTTGTATGCTGGACTCACAAGTCATCCAGAGGGGTTTGAAGACCGTAGTCTTGAAGCCTGAACTGATTCTTGTAGACACAGTCGACTCAACCAACTCGATTGCAAAGGGTCTCATACGTCGTGGAGCAAGCGAAGGCCTCGTGGTTGTGGCCGAGAATCAGCTGAGTGGTCAGGGACGACAGAACCGTAGATGGCATTCGCCAGTGGGGGGTTTGTACATGTCCGTCACTCTCAGACCTAGATTGTCTCCTGAAAAGACCCCTCTATTTGGGCTGCTGTCCGCTTGCGCTGCCGCAGAGGCCGTGCGCGAGATGAGTGGGCTTCAGGCCCGCCTGAAGTGGCCCAATGACATCATGCTGGGCGAGAGGAAGGTCGGAGGCATACTAAGTGAGGTCGTTTCGGTTGGCGAGAGTATCTGCGGGATAGTGATAGGGATCGGCATCAATCAAAACACTCCTCCGAGCAGACTGCCTGACGAGATCAGGGAATCCGCGACAACGATGCTCGGTGAACTGGGCCGTGAAACCTCGCGGGAGGAGCTCGCGTATCGTACAATCAATGCGATTGACCGAAGAGTCGCGAACGTTGAGAACTCGTCATCGTTCTCTCCAGTTCTGGACGAGTGGCTGAAGACGAACACGACAGTTGGAAGGCAAATCAGGGTGCATGAGGGCACAGATATGATTGAGGGCACTGCAGTCGGTGTTACTCCTCTGGGATCGCTGAGGGTAAAGACAGCGACCGGCGAAAAGGAACTGCCAATTGGTGATGTCCTTCATGTCTGAATAAGGTGGTAGTCTTGGGCTCTAGCACCATTCTGGTCGGGCCAGAACAGTTGGATGCGTTGCGCAGGTCACTCCTTCAAGGCAAAGATGCAGCATTACTGAAGCCCACCAACCGGTACGAGGACTTCCGAATCAGGTGCGGGGGAGGACTTGCTATTGGCTTCAAGACGGGCAAGATAGTCGTGAATAGTGAGGGCTGCAGAGCCGCTGTGGTGAAAGCCATTGCAGAGATTGGTGGTGAAGAGTCAGGGCATGACATCACAATAGGGTCTGATGAGGCAGGTAAGGGAGAATGGCTTGGTCCCATGGTCGTCGCGGCTGTCGCATTGACTCCTTCTCAATCTATGACGTTGAGAGGCCTCGGTGTCATGGACAGCAAAGCATTGAAGCTGGCAAAGATTGCACAGCTGGCAGTCGAGATAGCCGCAGACTCAACCTCTGCGAGCACAGTGTTGATCTCCCCCAAGAAGTTCAATGAGAAGTTCGCAGAGATTCACAAAGAGGGAAAGAACCTGAATGACCTTCTAGCATGGGCCCATGCCAAGGTCATATCGGAAGTCTATCAGCACATTCAGCCTGACAAGCATGGTCTACGCGTCAGAGTGGTGATCGATGAATTCTCTAAGCTCAAGACCGAGAGAAGGTTAAACCGGGTTCTGGAGTTGAAGTCTATAGAACTGATTCAGAGACCACGTGCTGAAGATGACATTGCTGTGGCTTCTGCGAGCATACTTGCCAGAAACAGCAGAGAGGTCTGGATTGACAAGGAATCAGATCGGCTTGGCGTTGATCTCAGAGCCCTGAAAGCCGCTGAAGCTCTCAGCAGAGCTGACTGCAGTTCGTTCGCCAAGCTCAGCTACCTGAAGCGACCTGCTGATGTCTGAAAAGGTGCCATGACCGTGCACACAAGAGGGAATTGATCTGCTATGGTTCACTTGTTCCAGTGGTAGACGAAGTCGCAACAGTCATTACCCTGCATAAGGGTCTTGGTTCTTTTGAGACCCACCTGAGGATGAATCGCCTTCGCAGACTCGAAATCGTGTTCGCAGAAACGGAGATATCCAATGTCGGTCGCCTTGAGTTGTTTGAAGACTCTGGCATAGATGCACTCCGTCACCGTGCATGCACACTTGTCGGAGGTTTCTTCAGTTATTGAAACCTCTTCCATGTTGCTGTCGTTCAGTTCCTCCACCCATCGCCTGACGAGCGCCTTTACGTCTTGGAAGTTCTTGATCGGCCTCTTCTCGGCCTTCACTAGATTCTTGACTGACTCGACGGAAACGCGCTCGGACCACCTACTGACTATTGTATCCGCCTTCTCCTTGCCCAGAACTCTCTCCATTTCGCGGATGACAGCCACTTCCTTCTCGTGCATGTCCAGAAAGTGCTGAGCTACTGTCGTTTCGATTTTCGCGTCAAACCTGTCTATCGTATGTTTGCTCATCGCATATCCATCCGTCAGTCATCCGACAGGCGTCCCTTACGTTTTGAGTAATAGACGTGCCGATTTGCGTCGATAGACCCTACTTGGCGTCTGGCATGTAGTAGTCAGTTCAGTGCCGGTATAGCGTTCTATGATGAAGTGCCACACAGCTACGGGGCGAGAACCTGCCGTGTCGTTGCTGTCTTCCCCCTATGTCTAGAGAGAAGGACTGCCAGAACTAGGGTTCCACCCGCAGCGACAGCGACTCCCGAAGCGACAAAGAGGCCTCCATCTGCTGACTGACTGTTGGCAGAAATGATGAGTCGAGTGTACCCGGTGTAGTTGTTACCCAACCTAATCGTGTAATTGGTCACAGTCAGGTCAACAGGCAACTGGAAGCTGCCCTGCATCTGCGTCGTCGCATGTGGTGATGCCACAGACAGCAAGCAGAGACGTGTTCCATCCATCATGGCAACTTCTATCTCGTCGGAACTCCCAAGACGCGGGCTCAGGCACTCCACTCCCAAGCTGGCGGTAACCGTATCACCCTGATTTGTGCCGCCCGCGACAGACTTGGACACAATCGACAATCTTGGTGTCATCTCAAGGAGATAGTCAAAAACTGGCATGATGTCGGTCCAGAGGCTCTCGATAGACTCAGTCACAGGATCGAAATAGCCGAAGATGTCGTGCCACTCCTCTATGTAGTGCGTCGAGTTGTCAACAATGAGAGTGAATGCTTCATCCATGTCCACAGCTGTGTTGTGGTAGAGCTCGAACGTGATTGGCACCTTGGTTCCTCTGTCAGCGTACATCCAGTCCTCCCACATTCCACATCCTGTTTCAATCATCGGCTTCTGAGCACGTGTAAACGTGAGAAACGAGCTGGACCGGCCTTGATCACTGTAGAACGCCGGCGGGAGCATGCCGGCCAAGTCTTGAAGTACTGCATAGTACAGTGTTGGTTCGGTGTATGCGCCATACGATGTCAAGGGGAAGTATGTGGCATTGGTTCCCGAGTGCAGAGTGTAGCTGATGGCAAACCTGTGCTGCAGGGCAAAGTCACGAAACGCTTGCGTTTCTGGCTCTGAGAACGCATATGCTCCATGGTACACTTGGCTCCAGGGGTCAGAAGACGACCCGGGTTCGAGACCCCAAGACCTTGCGTAATTCCGGTTCAAGTCAACGAGGCCGATCTCGTCGCAATTGATGCGTCCATCGTCATCATCGTCGATGCCCTCGAAGTAGGAGTAGAGGTATGTAAGTATGCTGCCCCCATCGCTCTTCGCATACACATCATAGGAGGAGATGACTCCATCACCGTTGGCGTCATCTGCGGGGTCCTCATCGAGAAGCCCGTCACCATCATTGTCGTAGGGTCGAAGGTTCTTCCTGAGCCAGTAGTCATTGAGATTGACCACTCTCTCAAGTGCATCCGGGTTCATAGAGGGGATGATGTAGATCTCCTCCGTGTCAACATACTGAGTGATCTCGTCATCAACGCCATAGCTGTTCATCAACCGTAATGCGAATCTGAGAGCCATTTCAACCGTGATTTGCTCACGGCCGTGATGTTGTGCAAGAACTAGCGTCTTGGCCTTCTGTTCCTCATTCAGCTCGTTTGTTATTCGCAGGCACGTGATGTTGCGTCCCTCGTAGCTTTGACCAATCACCAGCGTTTCAACAAGACTCGGAACGAGCGTTTCGAAACGTTGAATCTCCGCCTGCAGCTGCGATGGGGAGTGATATTGGTCCTCATACAGAAGTGAGAAGTCGGCCCAAGTACGATTGACACTTGGCGTTTCGATCAGAGCTATGCTGAGGCCCAAGTTTCCAAATGCTGGAGTGGCTCCTTGGAACAAAGAAGCGAACAGGACTGCTAACATTAGTGTCAATGAAACTCTGTACTGATATTCTCTCATTGCACTTCGCCTCGTGCCATCACTATCAGTCGGGTTCTCCGAATTCACTCTGGAACCGGTTGGAACACATAGTCGTCGATTCTAGACACAGAAACTCGGGGGACCGTAATAATACGGTTACTGACGACGCAATCGGTCAGTCCGATGGGTACTGTCCGGAAGCCAATCAACGCCCCACTCGGCAAGCCGCAGTCGAGCTTTCACAAACAGGATGGTTTTCAGGTCCACATGATTTAATAGACATACAAATCACCACGTTGTTGATAGAGTCTCAGAAACGGGCTCTGAAGCATAACGAGATGATAGGTATGAAGGGCTATGTCACCGCTATTGAGAAAGAAACTCGCAAGAACGCTGATTTTCGCCGTGTGTTGTACACAGGGAAACACAGCCAACTGGTGCTCATGAGTCTCAAGCCATTGGAAGAGATAGGTGAAGAAGTACACACTGATGTAGATCAGTTCTTTCGGTTTGAAACAGGGGA
>PRDI01000019.1 GCA_003345595.1 Candidatus Thorarchaeota archaeon
GCTTTCCCTGAAGGTCTACCCTTGTCTACCTCTGGCAGAGGCTTAAGAAGTCCAGTTCTCTCCTTCTCTTCCCCATTGGGTTCCTCAGTACGATACCTCGACTCGTCGGTCATTCCATGCACTTGCGTCGACGAACCTGTTTCATTGAATAAAGCCTTCGCATCAAGCAAAGAACAGTAGCCCGAAAGTCAACCGCGCAAGACCGCAACTTCTATCTGCTCAGAGGGCGAGTATTAACCAGAACGGAGGACCATCAATGGCGAAAGGCGAATCTCGGGTCAAGGAGAAAGAGATCTCCACCGAATCAGCCACCAAGAGGCGGAAGCTTGAGCACATCGAGATCTGCCTACAAGAGGACGTTCAGACCAAGAGCTCAACCATGTTCGAAGACATGCACTTCATCCATAATGCTTTGCCGGGGATTGACAAGAGCTCCATTGACCTGACCACGAACTTCCTCGGGTTCAGGGCATCTGCCCCACTTGTGATAGCCGCCATGACCGGTGGTCACCCCGATGCTTACGATATCAACCGCCGACTAGCCGAAGCCGCTGAGGAGCTCAAGATACCCATAGGCGTGGGCAGTCAGCGGGCCGCAATCGAGGACCCGTCGCTTGCATATACATTCGAAGTTGTAAGGAAGGCTGCGCCCTCTGTACCTGTCATTGCCAACATCGGTGCGACGCATGTGGAGGCCGCACGTGAGGCTGTTGATATGATTGGTGCCGACATCTTGGCGATTCATCTGAATCCGCTGCAAGAAGCCGTGCAGCCCGAAGGTGACTGTGATTCATCAGGCACAATTGACAGCATCGCATCCGTCGTCGACCTCGTAGACGTACCCGTCATGGTGAAGGAGACGGGGGCAGGCATATCCGAAGGAGTCGCTCGCAAGCTGCAGGAGATCGGCGTGGATGCGGTAGACGTTGGCGGCGTAGGAGGCACAAGCTGGTCTGCCGTGGAATACTTCAGAGCACTCAGGGACAACGATGAGGTCAAGGCTCAACTTGGTTTGGAGTACCGCGACTGGGGTATACCTACAGCGCTCAGTGTTATCCTTGTGACTCAGTCGACCGATCTCGATGTGGTTGCTACAGGAGGCATTAGGACCGGTTTGGACGTCGCAAAGTCACTCAGCATCGGTGCTGTGGCAGCAGGTGTGGCTTACCCCTTACTGAGACCCGCAGTGAACGGCAAGACCAGCGAAGTTGTGGCAGAGCTCAACAGGCTCATCGAGAGTCTCAAGGTGGCAATGTACTTGACAGGATGCGAAACTTGCGATGACCTTGCTAGGCGGCCCCTGCTGATAGAAGGCCAGCTTCGGCAGCGGCTTGAAGCCCTCGGAATGGACTATAGGGCTCTGGCGCGTCAGTGAGCTTACATATGGCCCTAGTGCACCTGGTCGTGATTCTCCAGTACGCCGATGTGCTGAAGGTAGTGGGAACGGGTCCGAATCCCGTGAAGCATCTGGACGGCCTCCTCTATCGTGTCTCCGACAGGAATCCCGTTTAGCTCAAAACCCCTGATTATGACCTCATACTTCTCAAGATCCGGCACGTAGGCAACGACTGTCGTGTCATAGCGCTTGACCACGTTGGCTACCTTTGCCCCTATCTGGAGAGTTATTCCGGGTGCATATGGCAGTAGCAGCAATAGTGCAGCATCTATGTCCTTGATGGTTAGCATCTTGTCGAGTACGAGCTCGAAGTCTTGGTCTGAGGCACTCCCAGTGAGATCGCAAGGGTTCCTGAATGATGCGATTTCCTGATATGCAGGCGTCATGACTGCTCGCATAGCCTGTTGATCCTCATCACTGAATTGAGGGAATATCAGCCCGTACTGTGCCGCCTCATCGGTGGCAATGACGCCATGACCGCCGCTAACACTGAGCGCACCTATTCGCGACCCTCTCATGGGCTTCGGCTCGAACGAGAAGGCCTTTGCAAATGCCATAAGTTCATCTTCATCGCGAGCCTCTATCACCCCATATTGCCTGAAAGCCGCTGACGTGACAGCCGAGCTTCCTGCGAGCGAAGAGGTGTGGCTCTGGGCGGCTCTATGACCTGCTTCTGACTGTCCACCCTTGAAGACGACGACTGGTTTCCTTGTAGCATACTTGGCACAGGTTTCAGCGAACTTGCGGCCCTCACCGTCTTTGAAGCCCTCGATATATGCCACAATGACCTTTACGTTCTTATCGTGCTGGAAGTGATGCACGAAGTCGGTGACATCGGTCTGGGCTGCGTTTCCGATGGAAACTGCCGCAGCTATTCCCACATCTCTTTTTGCGAACTCCTCCAAGCGCTCAATAAGCCACCCGCCGCTCTGCGAGATGATAGCGACATCACCCCTCCGTGGCCTTGCGACTCTCTCAGATGGAAGGAAGAATGTGTCAAGACTGTCAGGAACAAACACTCCGATGCAGTTGGGTCCAACCATTGTCATTCCGAAGGCGTTGGCGATGCCAACAATCTGCTCCTGAAGCTTGGCCCCTTCCTCTCCAATTTCGCTGAAACCACCCGAAACAACTATCACCGCCTCGATGCCCTTGTTGCCGGCTTCAGTCATGACCTCTGGAACTAGGTGAGCCTGTACTGATATCACAGCTAGGTCGATCTCATCAGGCACGTCGCTGATCGATCTGTGCAGTTCAATTCCCTCGACGAATCCGCCCTTGGGATTGATTGGATAGGTCTTCAGCTGATTCTCGAACGCGAGTTTCCTGAAGATCACGTTGCCCGGTGAGAAGGGGTTCGAAGTTGAAACACCAACCACTGCTGTGGTCTTGGGGTTGAACATCTTGTGAAGGCCGGTCATCTCTTACCCTCGTCAAGCGATGAGATGCGGTGGCACACGCGACTTATATGGGATTTGTCTTTGTTCCGTTCTTGTACAGGCTGACCCTATCGCGACTTTGCGGCGAGCAACTCGAAGAAGCCCTCTCGCTTAGCTTCGTAGACGCCAACGATACGAAAACCGATCTGGCGCAATAGACTACTCAGAGTTGTTGCGCCAAGCAGACAGAAGAAGTGGCCTGTTTCACTTGAGAAAGTCCCAGGAGCGATCTCTTTGATGCCTTGTTTCCTGATGTGGTCTTGGCTGAACTGCCCGATGAGAAAGAGCCCCGAAGGCTTCAGGAATTGATAGGCCTTCCTCAGGAAATCAAGCTGACTATCGCGCGGAAGATGCTGAGATGCATAGTAGTCCAGCACACAGTCAAACCTGCTACTCCCCAACTGCAGTTCCTCGATTGAAGCTACCTTCAGTTCGAACCGGTCCTCTGGTATGTGTTCCTTGATGAACTTGGCCCTACAGAGTTCGATGGCCTCAGGCGAGAAGTCAACTCCTGTGACGTGTGCGCCCATCTTCAGCAGAAGCAAGGCGGCTTCGCCAGTGCCGATTCCGACCTCCAGGACAGCAGCATTGGGCTTCAGCATCTGCGAGAGCTTGCGTAGCCCTTCAAAACCCGAATACCCGTCTGGATACATTGCGTGCCAAATGTCGCCTCGGTTTTCGTAGGTCTGCGACCAGTGTGTCTTCTGGTCCCTGCCAAGGGGCTTGGGCAATTCCTGCACTCCTCTCCGATAATGCTGTCCCTCGTCCAGTTATGTGACGATACCACAATTCACGACATCGCGGCTTAACAGCGTTTGCGTCTAGTCCTAACCTTTTCAAACGATCAGAGCGTGGCTTGCTCCCGACAATCATTCAGGTTTTCATCTGCGATAGGACTTCTCTCATTCTTGGTTCAGCTAGCGTTGCATGGTGGAGTTTCGAGAGCAGCTTTGTGATTTCGGCAAATATCACCTGTCTGGCAGGCTCAGTATTGTTCGTGGCCTCGTGGAGCGCCTCTTCGCATCGCTGGTTGATCCTCTTGATCAGCCTCTTCTCAAGCTCCGGTCCACCCCAGCCAAAGCCATCGAACGCTGTCTGTGCATCAGATATCTTGTCTTCCACGAGCGGTATCTGACCCCTCAGCAATTCCTCCAGCCCAGCGAAGTACTTCGCAACAGCACGCTGCACGCGCTCCATCTCGGTGGGCTCGAGCGTCGTTTCAGCGGGTCGCTTCGAGTACAGATCCTGCAGAAGTCTCGCGCCAGGTGCTTCTGTTAGCAATGTCTTTATGATCTTGATCAGGAACTCGGACGGAAGCTTGATGGCATCCTCCATCATCGGAGAGTCCGAGTGATACCTGTGTATCTCCCTGGCGGCTTCAAGCCAGAACAGCGGCAGGAGAACGTGACATCGTTTGGAATACTGGTCGATGATCTGTTGCCCCTGATTCACGAGTCCCCACTGGTCGTCCTCCATCTCAGTTCTTCTATAGGCTTCCTTGGGCAACGAAGGTGCCGCCTCTACAAGTGGGATGACCTTCGACTGGGCTTGGACCGGCTGTCCTGTCCTCGTTAGCTGAGGTGAAGTCTCGTCGAGAAATGAGAGGATCTCCTCGGTTGGCTGGCGGCCTGCTTCTGCGGCCTTTGCCCTCTCGGAGAGCTTGGGCAACAGGTTCTCTAGCTGTGCAAGTCTCTTTACAATCAGGCCCATCATGTTCGCGGTTGATTGGGGGACGTTGTCGGCTGTCATGCTATCCTCCATCCACTTCCTCGCCCTAAGCAGACCTTGGGTGAGGGAGTCTGCCCTGTCGGGGTCAATACTGCCCTCTACCTGTGACGAGAGTATGAAGTGGATCAGCGTGGAATTGAGGGTTTCTATCAGCAGCAGCCTGTCGATTAGTTCCTCGACACGGAATTTCTCGGTCAAGTCGCTTTGTTCCTCCGTCTATTCCAGGACACCGCCTTCCATGTAGTACGAAAACAGCTCCCTGAAATCGTTGATGGCCGTGACGAGGTCTTTTCTTGTTGTTCCCTTTGACCTCATGAACCAGCTCTGTTTCAATGCGGAAGGCCCGCTATGTAGATTCACTAGCTGGGTAGCTTCATTGATAAGCTGTATCAGTTCAGGGATCTTGGGTAGACCCAGAAGAAGAAGGAGCTTGGTTCCGGGGTCTGGCGAATGATACTGAACATAGCATGGTGTGATTGCCGCACCGGGAGCTATGTACTTGTCAAGCGCCTCTTTGATATGCATGCCGTACTCAGCCTTTGAGATATGCTTCGGCCCACCAAAGACATAGTACACACTCTCTGCATTTGGTGCATCTCCGACATCAGCATAGGAGCACTGTGTCACCGCATGGTCAATCATTGCTCGAAGCTGCCTTGGCATGCTTCCGGCATCGGGTATGAGGCCGATGTCTTTGTAGAGAGCTGGAACAACAACAGGATCGAGCTTCCGAGCATAGTCCGCAAGATCAGTCGTTGGAAATACATCCTTGTCCGGCTCGTAGACGCCGGGTGACAGCATTGCCTCAATCACATCAAGGGCAAGAGGGTTAACTAGCTCGATGAATGCCTGCTCGGTCCTGGTTTCAAGCTCGTTGCTGCCATCAATGGTGCTTGGCACCATGCTTTCAATCGATTGGATATTGGCCACATCGACATCGAGTTCTTTCTGTAAGTAGTCTACGCTGTCTCCTCTTCTCCACTGGAGTATCCTCTTGAGCATGGTCCTGTTGCTGAGGAGAATGGTGAGATCTGCTCCGCGTTCCTGAAGCTGAGACCGCAGCAGCTTGGATACAGCCCAGATTGAGTTGAGTGCCTCACTCGACTGGCCCTCGAATGGCAGGACACCGATGACGTATACATAGATGCGTCTGCCTTCTTCCTCTTGGAACTTCTGCTTGAGAAGCTCGATTATCGCTGGTGTGCCGCCGCAGCCGGTACCACCGCCGAGGCTTGTAAAGATACAGAACCCGGACACTCCCTCGAAGCCCAGGTTGGTGAGTTGGTCGAATATGA
>PRDI01000020.1 GCA_003345595.1 Candidatus Thorarchaeota archaeon
TGGGAATCTCGGCCGCGTCCGATATCGCCTTCACAGTTGCATCAATGTTACCGAAAATTGTACTGCCACCAATCATGATGGCATCGCTGCCTGCTTTCTCGGCAAGGGTGGCCATCTGCACTAGGGTTTCATCGGTATTCTTGAGCGGGTCAGGATCCAGCAGCGAGAAATGACAAGCGCCTTCCTTCTCTAGGGTTTCGGTGATGTAGCTCCATACCTTGCCGGCCATCAGTAGGTCCTCCGAATATGGTCCGTCGGCTTCGATTCCGCTTTTTATGGTTTTGGTCGAAACTGGACTCGACGTTTCCCGAACTTTGGGAAGAGCCGTCCAGTCTGAGCGACGTACTCCCTGTACTCGTCACCGAACTGGGAAATCAACATGGATTCCTCTGGGACTGTCACTAGGTAGTATCCAGGAATACCCACCAGCAATACTATCGTGACGACCGAAGGCATCATCAGGAAAAGCCCAACGAACGATAGCATGTAGGAAGTGTAGGAAGGGTGCCTAATCCATCCATAGGGGCCCCTTGTTATCAATCGATGGCCAGAACTCATGACCCATGAGGAGGCCATGTCTTTTCTGACAAAACGGGACCAGCCATGGAGCACAATCCCGAAGCAGAGGATTGCCAGTCCCGGGACCCAAATGAACCCGGGGGCATCAATGATTGGCACCAGATACGGCAGCAGGAAGGCTCCTGCTGATAGAAGCCATGCCAGTGGAATGGCCAACACGAGTACGAATGATAGCAGCGTCGAGACTGCCACAGCCGTCATTGCCAAAGCAGGAACACTCTCCTCAGGTTCTGTTAAGTTCGAAGGGCCACGGTTTCTTACCTTTGCCGCATCCAAGGCCGCATGGAGTACGACATCCACAAGAGAGAGAACACCGACAATCGGACCTGCTATTGTGAAGTCCAACACGAGAAGCCAGTCAGTCCCCTAAGTCTATCAGCATTTCGGACAACGGATTCATGCCGAAGAGGTACTGGGGCTCCAGCCTCCTGACAGCTGTTGCATACCCTTTATTAGCTCCAGAGTTCTGGTTTCTGCATCGCCGTCGACAAGGCGTGACTTCGAAACAAAGTTGCGTCAGTCTTTGAGCATGACAACTGAGGATCAAGAGATGACTGAGAGGAGAGTTGGCATCTTTCTCTGTCACTGCGGCAGCAACATCGCGGGAGTAATCGATATCCCTCGTCTCATGGATACTGTCAAGAGGATTGACGGAGTGGTCCACGTAGAGGACTACAAGTATGTCTGTTCAAGGCCGGGTCAACAGATCATCAATGACAGAATCAAGGAGAAGAGACTAGACAGAGTCGTGATCGGGTCATGCTCTCCGCGCATGCACGAGGTCACCTTCAGGCAGACGATGAGAGACAGCGGTCTCAATCCCTTTCTCTTGGAGATTGCGAACTTGCGGGAGCAGTGCAGCTGGATACACCAGAATGACCCCAAGGCCGCCACAGAGAAAGCGATAGACCTAATCCGCATGGCAGTAGCCCGTGTGAAACTCCTGGAACCGCTTCAAGAACCAGTAGTCGAGGTGAAGAAGGCTAGCTTGATAATTGGCGCGGGCATCGCTGGCATCTCTGCAGCCCTTGACCTCGCCAATGCCGGATTCAAGGTCTATCTCGTGGAGAAGGAGCCAAGCATTGGAGGCAAGATGAGTCGCTGGGACAAGACCTTCCCGACTTTGGACTGTTCATCATGCATCCTCACTCCGCGCATGGCCGAGGTCGGTGCACACCCCAACATCGAGTTGTTCACGATGGCCCAAGTGGAGAAAGTCGATGGCTTCGTTGGCAACTTCGAAGTGACTGTCCGTCAGAAGCCAAGATACGTTGATGTCAAGAAGTGCACATCCTGTGGTGACTGTTCGAAGGTATGCCCGGTCGACGTCCCTGCCGAGTTCGATGCCAACCTGAGTTACAGAAGAGCTGTCTACATACCATTCGCTCAAGCTGTACCCTCATCCTATCTCATAGACATGAAGAACTGTCTGGGTGTTGATGTGATAAGGTGTGGAAAGTGCAAGGAGAAGTGCGAGCCCGGTGCCATCAACTATGAGGACCATGAGAAGATCATCAAGCTGCAGGTCGGTACCATAATAGTCGCCACGGGCTTTGAGGTCTTTGATGCCTCGCAGAAAGAGGAGTACGGCTATGGCGAGTTCCTTAACGTGGTGAACCTCGCTGAGGTCGAGAGAATGCTCAGCTCAGCCGGTCCAACACAGGGCCATGTAGTGCGGCCTTCGGACCTTCAAGAACCCAAACGAGTCGTCTACATACAGTGTGTCGGAAGCCGCGATGAGCGTACGAACAAGTACTGCTCTCGAGTCTGCTGTATGACAGCCATAAAGCAGGCACGGATGATCAGGGACAAACTTGGGGCTGAGGTCTTTCTGTTCTACATCGACCTGAGGACGTTTGGTAAGGGCTATGAGGAGTTCTACGAGTCGACCGCATCAGCTGGAGTGACATTCATCAGAGGACGCGTGGGCGAGATCCTTCAGGACGACGAAACCAAGAGTCTGATAGTGCGAGGGGAGGACACGCTCTTGGGCAAGCCAATGCAGTTTGACAATGTCGACTTGGTAGTCCTGTCCACGGGTGTTGTGCCGCCGCCTTCGACCAAGGACATCGCACACGTCCTGAATCTCAGTCAATCGCCCGATGGTTTCCTCCTTGAGGCCCACCCCAAGCTCAGACCCGTTGACTCCTTCAATGATGGCATCTTCGTGGCAGGAATGGCTCAGGGTCCAAAGGACATCCCTGACACAGTGGCTCAAGCAAAGGCGGCGTCGTCGGGTGCGATGGCGCTCATGGGCAAGGGCAAGATCACCGTTGAGCCCTACTTCTCCGTTGTTGATGAGGACAAGTGTTCAGGCTGCAGAATCTGCGTAGCAGTGTGTCCGTACAATGCAGTGACAATTACCAAAGAGGGTCGCGCCCATGTCAATCCTGCTATGTGCAAGGGATGCGGGACCTGCACTTCATCGTGCCCTTCATCGGCGATTGTTTCACAGCACTACACTGATGGACAGATTTCCTCAATGATTGAGGAGTACCTGTCAGTCCATTAGTGAGTCTTTGGAACAGACGCCCCTCTTGCGCGCGTCGGTTCAATCGGGCAATAAAGGTCCAAGACAAGTTCTGACTCTGAGGCATCAGGATTATGAATACCCTCCAGCATCTGATGCTTGCCAAACTTGTACTTGCTTGACTCAACCCACTTCGCAAGCATGCCCCAAGCATGAGGGATGCCCTCTAGCTTACACTCCCTGACATCACATGTGGTGACTGCATAAAGCCCTCCACGGAAGTCCTTCGCCTCTACCTCTCCTTCGACCTTGGTGTCCTTTCCAATGGGAACCCAGAACTCATACCCATAGTCCTTCCTATCTGGGGACGGGTCGGGATTGTTGAACCCAAACACCGGGTGTTCTTGGATGTTAGCAAGCAAGCCTCTTGGCTCAGCCCACGCTTTCATTCTGCCCCAAGCATCACGTTCGGGAGTTTCGCTGACAACCCTGACGCTTGCAACCCGCATTGGCTTGAGCTTCACGATTCTGACCTGCAGTTCCTTCATGTTGTTCTCTCATCCTCTTGTACGATTCCAGCATATGAACTTAAGACCTGTCTCTAAAAACTTGGCTGATTGCCGCCACACCAACATCAATTAGCTATATGAGAAAGAAGCGGCCAGACAGAGCCAATAATGGGGACACCCTGCATGAAGAATCCCGACCTCACTGTGGCAGTACTCGCCGGCGGCAACTCCGAACGCTTCAAGTCTGAGAAAGCCCTTGCAGTCTTTCGGGGCCGTCCAATGCTCGCGCACATGATTGGCATCGCCAAGCATATCTCTCCCGAAACGCTGGTTGTGGTTTCGAGCGATAAGCAGGCAGAGGGTCTGAAGGGCGTAGTCGGTGATAATGAGCTGGTCGTTGACCCTGATGACGCAGTCAGGTGTGCATTGACTGGAGCTGTCACTGCTTTCGAGTTCTGCAAGACGCGGCATGTGCTGTTGTTGCCTGTGGACACGCCGCTTACAAATGTGCGATTGCTGCAGATGTTGGTTGATCTCAGGCAGGGGCATGGAGCTGTTGTGCCTTCGTGGCCGTCAGGAAATGTGGAGCCACTTCACGCCGTCTATCTGTCAGAGCATGCATACTCAAGCGGTCTCAGAGTACTGGAGCAAGGCAAACACAGAATGCAGGACTTACTAGATGCGTTGCACAATGTTTTGTATGTGTCAACTATTGTGCTCAAGACGATTGACCCGGAACTGAAAACATTCGTCAACTTCAACACTGAAGCAGAACTTCGTCGCTTGGAAGCAAGCAAGAGCTCGAGTGATCGAGCTAATTAACCCGACCGGTCTACATCAGTCGTTCTCCTTGCCAAATAGGCCCATCGACTGAGAAAGGCCCTACAATCGTCGCAGGGATCAAAGTCCGAGATTCTCGTGTCTGATCCTACACGTGCCTTCATGCCCGACCATGCATGGTCCGTAGGGATCATCCGGAACGCAACGCTTGCCGAACAGTGCGCACTCGGTTGGGTCAATCATTCCCAGAATGACCTTATGGCAGACACACCCGGGTAAGATGTCAACTGAGTGAGTCGCCGGGATGTTGAACCGTTGGCGAGAGTCATACTCTGCAAGATTCCTTCGGAGATAGTATGCGGACTTCTTGATGACACCCAGCCCCCTCCAAGGTCCATCGTCAAGGCGAAAGGCCTGTTTGAGCACCTTCTGAGCTTGCAGGTTGCCCTCTGGGCGTACAACACGGCTATACTCGTTCTCGGACTCAGCACGCCCCTCTTCAATCTGAAGTAGTATCATCCGTATCGCTTCGAGGACGTCGAGAGGCTCGAAACCGGCTGCGACGCATGGAACATGGTGTTTCTTGACAAGAGACTGAAATGCATTAGTGCCAATTATCGACGATACATGCCCAGGCGTTATGAAACCGTCAACTGGAGGCCCCTCAATGTTCAGTAGGAGTTCCATCGCTGGTGGAATTGCCTTGAGAGATGTGAGCATGGAGAAGTTGTGTGGGGGACCCTTCAACATCTCGACAGCCAGAGTCGGGGCTGTCGTTTCGAAACCCACGCCCAAGAAGATCACCTCTCGATCAGGGTTGGCTCGAGCTGTTTCGACCGCTTCATTCACGCCATAGACAACCCGGACATCGGCACCGTTTGTATGTTCCTTCGTCAGAGACGACGTCGTAGACGGGACCCGCATCATGTCGCCAAATGTGGTCAGAATATGTCCTCGTCTTGCAAGCTCAACAGCCATGTCAACATCCTCAGCCGCACAGACACACACTGGACACCCCGGACCTGCAACTAGAGTGACGCCCTCCGGCAGAAGTGACCTTAGTCCATGGCGGCTTATCGTGTCCTCGTGTGTACCACAGACATGGACAATTCTGATCTTGCGACCATCAGCGAGATGGCCTATTTCTCCAACGACTGCTTCGGCGTATCGAGCGCTTCTGAACTCACTCTGGTCAATCATTAGGCTCCCAAGAGCAGAATGTAGGTCTTGCACATAAAGCTTGCAAAGAGTACATGCAACAGCCGCGTAGAAGTCGGACAATCTTGGACTTTTTTGAGTAGGGGCTTAAGTGGCTCGAGCCAGACATCTGTTTGAGGGAGACTCGACACATTTCAGCCTCAAAGAGTACGACCCCAGTGCCGTTTCTGGGAGGACAAAGACTCCTGTGTCCAGCTCCGTCTAACAAACAATGAACGGTACATGCAGACTAGATAGTCACTTCTCAGACTGGGACTCAAACAAGAGGACCATGGCCTCACCGGGGGAGATCGACAGCTTGCTTGCCAGCTCTCTCACGGTGATATTCGGCTCATTGGGAAGCACCTTGTCGCGTGTGTATCCAATCAGACCTGCGTACAGTGGGTTCCTCTTTACAGTCTCAACAAGGAATGGCCACAGAGCATCGTTCTTGAAGTTAATACCTTCAATGTCAATTCGGAATGTGGATGTGTCAGACGCCTTCTGAGTAACCTTGTCAGGACCAGAACCTGATGTGGATGCTACAGGGCGGTCTGTCAGCCTCGCCTGCTTCATCTTCGCGTCCCTTCCTTATTGCTTCCCGGCGACCTCGACCGAGGTCGCTCATGGCTTGACCGATTTCCATTATAAGGATTCGGGAAGTCTATCTTTTCATTCGACAAAGCGCGCGTCTTGACAGTGCTCGAAGTCTGAGCCATCCAGCGCCCGTCAGGTTACCCGTCAGAAATAACGTGGGAGTTCACGAATACAATCAGTCGGCCAGATCGCTACGACAGGAATGTAGTGCGCGGATTACTTGTTGGTCACGTCGATCCCTAGACTGGTTGACCACGACCACCCAGCTCGTGGAGCAACCTCTTGCTCTCTTCCTCTATCCTTCGTTCGATCACACCATACAGTTCCTGCTCGAAGACGTCTGGGATTATCTTGACAACGCTGCAGAGTCGGTCGACAATCCTCTCAGCTAGTTCATGCGGCGAAACGACAGTGCCCCTGACGATACTTCTCACAACTTCCTCGCTCACGCTCGTCCTGACAACGGAATCAACGACACTAGCGATGGTACCCAATGGGTCTATGAAGAATGGCAGCTGTCCCCTATCGTGAAGGATAGTGAAGCCTAGTTTCTCCACTATGCTGTCAGTATACCACTCAAGGCTAGACTCCTTCATCCGTAGCTTGGCCGCAAACTCAGTCTTTGTGAGAGGATTTGGGTGACTCCAAGGGTGTCTAGTAACGACATAGAGGGCCGCCCCGTGTAAGGGCTCGGGTTCACGAGCCGGGCCTTCTTTGGAAACATACCTGCGAACAATATCAAGTGCCATTAGCTCGTATCTTTCGTCGACCCTGTGTTCGGCGTAGAACTCGTGCGCCTCTCTCACCTGGTCAACAACGACCTGAGGGCTGACCATCACGCTCTCGTTCTTGGCATCGAGCATAGTTGAACAACTCCAGGCCGTGGGTATGGCTCTGGCGAGTGTGGAGAGGCAGTTAGATATATCGCTTGTGCATGAGAAGCCGGGGTGTGTAGACGAGGCGCGCTTGGAACTCTAGCGCGCGCGATAGGTCTTCTCCAAAGCCCATCGCAGGGCACGTTCAATCTCGGCGAGCCGGCTCTCGCCCCCATAGTTCTTGACGACAACCTCTTCTAGGATGCCGTCCTCTGCTCGTACCTCGAAGTCGAAGGCATCGTCCCACTCAATCTCTTCGTTCTCAACCCTGTGTCTGTCTTCTTGCTGGAAGAGACCCAGAATCCGCTCAACAAAGAAACGAGCAAATGCACCCCTCTTGATATCATATGACGCATGTGCAGCAGGGATTATCCTCAGGTCCCGGTCACTGGTTTCTATCCTCGCCAGTTCCAGGTCCCGTGCCTTGTTCATCACGATGATTGACTTCGGCGGTTCCGGCGCGGCGTGAGGTGTCGGACGAGCTACCTTAGCTGCAGGAGCCGCAGCTGGGACTTCCGCAGTCCGTCCCAATGCTGTGTCTGCAGTCGCGAAACTGCCCGCACCAATGGTCGCATCGAGCGCCTGGATGAAGGATTCCAGCTTGTCAGCTCTATCCCTGAGCCTGTCGACTTCCTCTTCGAGATCCTTCCTGAGCTCAAGAAGGGTCCTTATCCGTGGGTCCTCCAAGTGTAACACCGCTAACCTTGACTCAGTAATCAATAAGTCCTGTACTGTATGTATATCTTTCCGTGTATTATGGGATTACGGAGATGGGGGGTATTTCCAGCAACGTTGGAAGAAGACGAGTCAACATAATAGGAAAGCTAGTCAGCGATTACACTGATAGCGAAGTCTGGGCATTCGATCTCGCAAAGGCGGCAGACACGGCATGCATCTAGGTCAATCACAATCGGGAGCACATAGCCACGGTTGTCGACTTTCTTAGACTTGTCTAGAACTTTTTGCGGGCAGACTGAAATGCAGATATGGCATCCCTTGCATAGCTTTGGGTTGATGATAATCCGCCGAGCTTTCTTTGGCATGACAGGTCGCCAACTGGAGAACTTCGCCCTGTCGTGATATAATCGTATTCATCCGTCCAAGAGCATCCATTATATAGCGAACTGAGAACATGAAGGCGGGAGCAGGTGTTCGACTGGTGATATCGTTCCTCGTCTTTGCGTGCCCTCAGTGTAAGCATTTCACAAACGCTCCTGCAGGTCAAAGGCATCGAAGATGTAGCTACTGCGGGAAGATAATCGACATCACAAAGGCTGTGTGTGCTGTATTCGACACCCCTGATGCAGCAGCGGCCGCGGTGAGGGAGTTTAATGCAAGAGGTGACAACGAGTTTCAGGCAGCCGTAGAACGATCTAGGGACAGGGTCAGAGCATTGATGCCTAGCACAGTCTTGGGCGTTGAGCATATCTCTTCCAAGGGTGAGGCCCCGATGCATGTAGGGAAAAGAAAGATGCTCATGGAAATGCTGGAAAAGGAGGCTAGGGACAAGCCGTGCTCTCTCGACCGTATTTCCGAGCTTTGCAGAGAATACAGGCTGGAATGGTTCTGGGTTGAAGATGAACTGGCGAAACTCGCTGATAGTGGGCTCTTGGTGTTCCCGCGCCCATGGACAGTGCAGCTCGTTCAGTCGTCAGAGAAGAAGACGGAGGAGGCCCCTAAGAAGACAGACGTGAGTCATGAAATCCTTGCAGTCATAAGAGAAGCGGGTGGCACTTCCTCCGTCAAAGAGATTCTGAGCCACTTTGGGGCAAAGGGAGTGAACCAGACGTCAATCGAGGACTCTCTTGACAAGCTGATGCAGTCAGGAGCCATCTTCGAGCCCAGACCGGGGGTGGTGAGCATTGTATGAGAGCCAAGCCGGAGTCAGATGGTGCATATTCAGTGGGTTGTGAGTCCAATGCCAATTGTTGAACTTGTCGCCAAAAGGACACTTGAATCAAACCCCGACATCGGTCTCAGTATCGTTGATCTGATCGTGCTTCTGTGGCTGTTCACCAATCCCTATGATAGCAATCGCCGTCAGCTCAGCAGCATGAAGGCAGTCCTCAGAATGTGCGAGGCAATGCAGACGCCGGGGAAGGGTTTTGAGATGTCAGACGAGGAGTTGACACAGATTGTCTTGGGTAGCCTTCAGAACCTGCGACAGCATGGCCTCGTTTACGTTTTGTCTGCCGGAGTCCACTTTGTGAAGGCAACACTGACGGAGGCAGGTGTTGATCTGGTTCACAAGTCAGTGAAACGTTCAGCCCTGCGTAGAGTGACAGCGGAGTTTGGCGACAACCCTTGACCATTCAGTCCAAGAACCGACAGGATGACCAAGTAGGAGTTCGCCAAGTGACAATGTTTAAAAGATGAACCGGTCGCGGACTGTCAGTCGCTCTCTGAAACGACTGCTTCGGGGCTTCGGAGCCAGTGCAGGCCTCTGGTTCTGCTCGCGAGAACGGTCTGCAGACGTGTGCCGGTGAAGTCTTGGAGTGGTCTGTTGAGCGCGCAAACTCGCTGACAACGTGCAGGCAATTGACTGCGATGCGTTGACAGTAATCGCCACACCGGAAGTGAAGTACGATGCCGACCTATCGATACTCCATACTCGGGCTTGACCCCGACAAGACAGCTATAGCTAGCGGTAGGAACATGCGATGCTCCCCGAAGCACTCTAGGGAGATCTGCAAGACTATCCGAGGCATGATGCTCGATAAGGCAATCGAACTCCTTGAGAGTGTGGCCGAGCAGAAAGCATGGATTCCATATAGACGCTTCAGCAAGGGAAGGGGACATCACGCAGCGATGAAGAAGTGGCCCATTGGAGGACACCCGGTGAATGCGGCAACTCAGATTCTCAGAGTCTTGAAGAATGCGGAGAGCAATGCAGACAGCAAGGGCCTCGATATTGACAGGCTCAAGATCGTGCATGCAGTCACCCAGAAGGGCAGGGTATTCGAGAACTTCATACCGCGGGCCTTCGGAAGGAGCTCCGCCTATAACGAACAATCGTCCCATGTCGAGATTGTGCTTGAGGAGGTAGGATAAGTGTCTGCAATCAAGTATTTCATTGAACAAAACACACGCAAGCTCAAGATCGACGAGTTCTTGGCGAAGGAGCTCAACGCTGCGGGGTACGGTGGTGTCGAGATCAGAAAAATGCCGATGAGAACAGAAGTTGTGATCCAGGCGTCTCGACCCGGAGTCGTGATTGGCCGCCGTGGGGCCAAGATCAGAGACCTCAGCTACGCACTCGAAACGGAGTATGGAATCGACAACGTCCAAGTCGAAGTAACTGAGATCGAAAACCCATGGCTCAATGCTCAGGTAATGGCATCGAAACTGGCAAGGCAGCTCGAGCACGGAGTGCGTTACCGTAGAATGGCCTACTGGATTCTCAGACGAGTCATGCGAGCAGGAGCACTCGGCTGTGAGATAATCGTGAAAGGCAAACTCGGCAGCAGACGAGCCAGATACCAGAAGTTCAGAGAGGCCACTGTCGCAAAGACAGGACGACCCTCAGAGCTCTTCGTTGATGAGGCAAATGATTTTGCAGTTCTCAAGCCTGGCACGATTGGCGTCAAGGTCCGAATAATGCGTCCAGATGCCAAGATACCGGGCATCATCCATGTGAAGAAGCCAAAAGCCAAGAAGCCAATGGAAGCCGCGGCCGCAGGACAGAGAGCGGAAGGTGCGGAAGAACAGGCCGAGGCAATTGAGGAAGGCCTAGAAGGAATTACAGACATCGAGGAACTGCGCGAACTCGAGGAACTCGATGGGCTGGAACTGGTCGAGGGGAAGGACAAGGAGAAGAAACCGCCAAAACCGGAACGGGAGAAGCCTCCCACAGTCCATGAGGAAACCCCGGCAACCACTACCGGCACCGAGAAGGATGAAACAGTAGACGACCTCGATGAGCTGGACTCCCTTGACGAAGAGGAGGGGTGAAAGATGGCAAGACTGACACCCAAGGACATCAGAAAGCTGACTCTCCCGGAGCGCCAGAAGAAACTCGATGATCTCTACAACGAGTTGACAAACGTTCGAATCCAGCTGTCGACTGGCGGTGGAACTGAGAACCCACACAGGACGCGCTCTGTGAGAAAAGCTATAGCACGTGTCAAGACGGTCCAACGCGAAGAGGAGATGGGGGGCAGACAATGACAATCACGGCCAGAAACCTAGTCCGACACGAACTCGTAGGTATGAGCGTGCATGTTGTCAGCTCGAGTGACCCGGGCCTTGTGTGCAGAAGAGGAACAGTAATCGATGAGTCAAAGGAAACCATTCGACTTGACACGGGTACACAGGAAATCACTCTGCCAAAGAGGGTATGCGTACTGAGCATGACGTTGCCTAGCGGCGAAGTCGTCAATGTTGATGGCAGAGTGCTCAGAGGACGGCCCGAAGAGCGAGTCAAGAGGTCCCCAAGGAGGAAGCTGTGAAGATGCCAAAAACCACTCAGAAGGTACGTAACATAGGCGTCGCCGGGATAGAGCCACCTGAGAAGACTTGTACGGATCAGCAGTGTCCATTCCATGGGAGCCTTCCGATTAGAGGTCGGTTCATGCAGGGCGTAGTAACCAGTACTGAAATGCACGATGCACTCACATTCAGAACGGACTATCTCAGCCTTGTGAAGAAGTACACACGGTATGAGCGTCGTAGGTCAAAGAAGCATGCTCACCTCCCACAGTGCATGGAAGCACAAGTGGGAGACATCGTGAAGGTGGCGGAGTGCCGTCCATTGAGCAAGACAATCAGATGTGTCGTCATCTCAGTGACGCGACCGGGAACCACTGAGGAGGAATAGATGGTGTCGAGGAAGCTCACAAGAGGAATCAGGAAGTTCATTCCGAGAATCGCACGCGGACTGCCCATCGGAGCAAAGATTCTCTGTACTGACAACTCCGGTGCAAAAGAACTGCAAGTAATCACAGTCCTTGGCTACAAGGGCAAGCAGAGAAAGATAGGCAAGGCAGGCATTGGAGACCGCATCAACGTTTCAGTCACAAAGGGCAAGCAAGAACTGAGGAAACAGGTTCTCCAAGCGATTGTGGTGAGACAGAAGAAACCCTTCCGTAGACCTGATGGGACGTGGATACAGTTCGAAGACAATGCGGCGGTCCTGGTAAAGATTGGCGGAGAGCCTCAGGGTTCAGAGCTGAGGGGACCGATGGCGAGAGAAGTCACCCTGAAATGGCCCCGAGTGGCAGCCATAGCTTCAAAGATAGTCTGAGGTGTGTCAAGATGACGAACAGGGTGAGTTCAAAGTCGCCGCGAAAGCAGCGTAGCTTCCAGCGTGAGTCGCCACAACATGTGCACAGGAGGATGCTCAAGTGCCGACTCGATGATCTGCTCAGAGAGGAGTACGGATTCCGCTCACTGGCAGTGAAGAAAGGAGATCTCGTACGCATCATGAGAGGACAGTTCCGAGACACTGAGGGCAAGGTGACGGGTGTCGACTATCGAGCAGTCAGAGTCTATGTCGACGCTGCATCCACAACGAAGTCTGACGGCAAGGAGGCGCGCGTGCCAGTCAGTCCTTCGAACCTGATGCTCGTCAAGCTGGAACTGAACGATGAGAGGAAGAAGTACATCGAGCGCAAGCTCGCCAAGACAGCGGAGAGTGAGTAGATGACAAGAGGAGGTCAGAAGAAGCACCTCAAGCGTCTGCCAGCACCAGCACACTGGCCAATCAAGAGGAAGGAATCGAAGTTTACAACGAGACCCATTCCGGGGCCCCATCCAAAGGAAGACTGTTTCACTCTCGCCATTCTCCTCAGAGAGATGCTCGGCTATGCAGACAACATGCAGGAAGTGAGGAGGATTCTGTCAGCGGGCGAACTGTTCGTCGATGGCAGACCACGCAGAGACCCTCGCTACCCCGTTGGCCTTATGGATGTCATAGAGATGAAGTCCTCGGGAGAGAAGTACAGACTGCTGCCCAAGGTGCGTGGAGGACTACGCCTCGTGAGCATCGATGAATCTGAAGCAGGCTTCAAGCTGTGTCGGGTCGAGAAGAAGAAGATGGTCGCAGGAGGAAGGTTCCAGATGACTCTGCATGATGGCCGCAGTATTCTGTCCACAGAGGGAGAGAAGCCATCGGCACACCAGACTCTAGAGACTGTCAAAATCTCGATACCCGAGCAGAAAATCATCAAGACTCTGCCCCTCGCTGAGGGGGTCTACGCAGTCGTGACCAGAGGAAAGAACATCGGCGCTGAGGGCAAGGTACTCGCGATTGACAAGCGATTCGGAACGCACGCCAGCACAGTGACACTACAGGACTCTGCTGGTACCAAGATTCAGACTGCAATTGAGTATGTGTTTGTTCTTGGCGCTCAGAGCCCCGAGGTGAGTCTGGGCACCGCAGGAGGTCAAAGCAGTTGAGCACTTCCAGCGAATTGATCACCACACCCAATGAACAGCTCATACTCGACGAGTGGAAGGCCTTTCCGATGCGCCAGCCTTACATCGCCAAGGTAGTTGTAGACATCTGTTCGGGTGGCGGTGAAACTCTTGAACGTGCCAGCACTGTACTCAAGAGTTTGACTGGTCAGACGCCCATTCAGTCAAGGGCTCGTCAGACAATCAGAGACTTCGGCATAAGAAAGAAGGAACCCATCGCGGTGAGAGTCACGCTGAGGCGTGAGAAGGCCACAGATTTCCTGACAAGGGCATTGAAGGCGAAGGAAGGAGTCCTCCTGATAAAGAACTGGGACCTCGATGGCAATTTCGCCTTTGGCATAAGCGAACACATCGACATTCCTGATGTCAAGTATGACCCACAGCTCGGAGTCCATGGCATGAACATCACCGTCTGCCTTGAACGCAACGGATTCAGAGTGAAACGACGCCGAATTCGGCGGTCCAAGGTGCCCTATCGTCACAGAGTGACGCCGGAGGAGAGTATGGTCCTCATGAAGAGGAACTTTGCAGTGGAAATCCTGGAGAAGGAAAAGGAGCGCACGTATCTGTTCTGAGGTGAGCAAAGATGAGTACGACAAAGAAGGAGCAAGTTGAGCGAAAGCGAGCTGGGAAAGGCTCCCGCACCTGCTTCAGGTGCGGCACGCATCAAGCTATCATCCGCTCATACGGACTATACATGTGCAGACGCTGTTTCAGAGAAACAGCCGTAAAGCTCGGGTTCCGCAAGTACTCCTAGGGGGTCATGAAGAGAATGACACTGCTAGATCCATTGGCTGATGCAATGTCGAGCATATACAACAGTGAGCTCATTGGAAAGCCGGAGATCATCATCGCACCGGCATCGGCCCTGCTGGGGAGGGTCCTGCAAGTCATGCAGACAAGGGGCTACATCGGAGAGTTCGAGAGAATCGATGACGGTAGGGAAGGCAGGTACCGGATACAACTCATGGGAAGGACGAACAAGTGCGGCGTGATCAGACCAAGGTTTCCTGTCAAGCGTGATGGCTTCGAGAAGTATGAGAAGAGATTCCTTCCGGCTTACAACTATGGCATACTAATAGTGACCACACCTCAGGGTGTCATGACTCATGACGATGCTAAGAGCCGTGGAATCGGAGGAAGACTGCTCGCATTTGTGTACTAGGAGGCCTAGCTATGGTCAATGATGTCTACGAAAAGCGCATAGAGATACCAAGTACTTGCCAAGTCACTCTAAGTGACAAAACGATCACTGTTAAGGGCCCTAAGGGCACACTTGAGAGAACATTCCCCGAGCCATACGCCCACATAAAGATGGAAGGCAGTGAATTCGTAGCCAGCACAGACGTGGCCCGGAAGCGGTCAAGGGCGTTGGTGGGAACAATAGTTGCACATGTACGCAATATGCTGGTCGGAGTACAACACGGGTATGAGTATCAGCTGAAGGTTGTCTACTCCCACTTCCCAATCTCCGTAGAGGTCAAGGGCAGAGATGTGGTCGTCAAGAACCTCATCGGAGAACGAGGTCTCAGAAAGACCAGGTTGATTGGAGATGTTGAAGCGAAGGTGACCGAGGAGGACATCACAATCACGGGAATCGACATTGAACAGGTGGCACAGAGTGCCGCCAATATTCAGAATGCCACTCGGCTCAGAAAGAAGGACAGACGTGTCTTCTTGGACGGTATCTACGTGAGCAGGAAACGCAAGGGTGAGGTCCAGAAGTCTGTTGTATAGGAGGCGAGGTCATGCCAAGAGCGTCAAAGACTGACAAGGAGAACCCGACAGAGAAGCCTGAAGACATTTCAGAGACTGAACCAGCGAAGGAGCAGCCTAAGAAGGTCAGTACAGTCCGGAAGAAGGCAGCTTCGAAGAAGGATGAAGCGAAGCCTGTCACCGAAACTGTAACCCAAAAGACTGCTGTCGGGGCTGAGAAGCCGAAGAGAGCTCCTAGAAAGAAGGCTGCTGCAAAGGTCGAAGTGGCCGAGAAGGCACCTGCCAAGAAGAAAGCCCCCGAGCCAGAAGCTGAGGTCACAAAACCACCAGTCCGGAAGAGTAAGCCGGCAGAAGAGATAGCAGCGAAACCTACGAAGGTTAAGGCGACCAAGAAGAAAGAGGCCGAGCCGGAAGTCCCGGCAAGAAGGAGCCTAGTCCACCAGAGGATCTTCAGAATCGCTATGGAGAAGAAGCGCAGGCTTCCAGAGTTCCGCCGCGAGAATGCCCATCGTTGGATGAAGCTGAACAACTCTTGGAGGAACGTACGAGGCAATGACAGCTTCACACGACAGAAACGTAAGGGACGTATCGCCATGGTTGCTGCGGGATATCGTACACCAAGGTTGGCTAGGAACATTCATCCGTCAATGTACATCGAAGTGCCTGTCTGTCGTGCTACGGAACTCGAAGGGCTAGACCCTCAGATGCATGCAATACGCATTGGTGGCACTGTTGGCTTGAGAAAGCGTCAGGAGATCCTGAAGAAGGCAGATGCAATGCTTCTCAGAGTCCTCAACCCCGGCACTCCTGAGGCTGTGGGCGAGGAGGAGTTGTTCTCCGAGCTTGACACGGAGGCTGAGAAGAAATGAAGCTCACCGTTCAGAAACGACTCGCTGCTGACGTAATGAAAGTAGGGACAACTAGAGTGTGGATAGACCCCAACTTTGAGGATGAAGTTTCCCTCGCAATAACCAAGGACGACGTACGACGTCTTGTCGAAGAGGGTGCCATCCAGCCTCACCAGAAGATAGGAGTCAGCAGAGGACGTGCGCGATTCCGTATAGAGCAGAAACGCAAAGGTCGAAGAAGTGGTCCGGGAGGAAAGAAAGGCAGCCAGCATGCAGTCCTGACAGGCAAGGACCGTTGGATGATGAAGATCCGACCAATGCGTCGTGAGCTACAGAAGCTCAGAGCAGAAGGCAAGATTACACCCAGGGTCTATCGCGAACTGTACCTAAAGGCCAAGGGTAACTCATTCAGGAACACGGCACACCTGAAAGCCCACATCGCAGAGCATAAGCTGGAGGTGTCGCGTTAATGGCAGAAGGTCCAACATATCGGGTCAAGTTCCGAAGACGCCGAGAGGGTAAGACAGACTACTACAGGAGACGTCGCCTTCTCGTTTCTAGACGACCGCGTCTTGTCGTCAGGAAGACAAACACAAACACTATCGTTCAAGTCGTTAATGCGGAAATGGTTGGGGACAAGACACTGGCTTCTGCAGTGTCGAAGGAACTGAGAAACCACGGATGGTCATATGCGACAGCTAATCTGCCTGCCGCATACTTGACAGGCCTCCTGGCGGGACGAAGAGCCCGAGAGAGAGGAGTGGAGTCGGCCGTACTCGACATAGGTCTGAACCCTCCGGTGAAGGGGTCAAGAGTCTATGCGGCCCTGAAGGGAGCAATCGATGCAGGTCTCCAAGTGCCTCACAATCCCGAAGTGCTCCCAGACGAAGAGAGAGTAACTGGGAAGCACATAGCCGCAGGGTACGAGCACTTCAGGGAGGACCCGGGAACAGGACACATGTTCACTCGGCTAGAAGGAGAGAAGGCAGACATCAGGTCTGTCCCGAAGCAGTTCCAGACAGTAAAGAAGAGGCTGCTAGAAATCCCTTCAGGTGAATTGAAGGTACAGAAGAAGCATGTTGCGGCGAAGGCAGGAGCGCCCCCTGCAAAGAAGGCAGTTGGGAAAGTCAAGAAGGTTAAGGTCGTTGAACGAGCCCCTCGTGCCCAGCCCACAAAGCCCAAGCCGAAGAAGCTGGTTGCTAAGGGCAAAGGGAAGAAAGGCAAAGGAACCAAGAGCAAGGGATGAGCAGTAATGAGTAGCAAGCAAAGAAGACGTCGAGCACCCCGTGCCGAGGAAGAACCTCAACAGGAGTGGACTCCAAGAACAAGACTGGGGCATATGGTCAAGGAAGGCCACGTCAACAGCCTAGAGGAGATCCTCGCCAACAACTACATCATACGGGAAGCACAGATTGTGGATGCCCTCTTTCCAGAGCTCAGACAGGAGGTCGTTGATGTGAGCATGGTCCAGCGACAGTCGGACTCTGGTGAGTTGAGGAGCTTCCGTATCACCGTGGTCGTTGGCAATGGCGAAGGAGTCATAGGAGTTGGCGTGGGCAAAGCGCCAGAGTTTGTCCCAGCAGTCAGAGCAGCAGAGGCCAGGGCAAAGCTGAACATCACCGTCTTCCGGAGAGGCTGCGGGTCATGGGAGTGTAGATGTGACGACCTTCACAGCATCCCGTTCGAGGTCCGTGGAGCTTCAGGGTCTGTATGGGTAGAACTGAAGCCTGCACCAAAGGGGACAGGTCTTGTGACCGCGGACGTCGGAAAACTGGTGTTGAGAATTGCTGGCCTAAAGGACGTCTGGTCGATAACGAAAGGTCGATCTCGCACATCCTCTAACTTCGCCAAGGCGTTCGTGTATGCTCTCACGAAGACATACCGGATGCTGCCGCCCCAAGAGTGGGCATCCGCCGGAGTGTATGGCACATGAGTGGAAAAGAGAGCGTGATTCTGGCAATACGACTGAGAGGACTCCCACGGGTAGCACCAGAGATAGAGGACACTCTCGGAAAGCTGAAACTCGGAAGGGTGCACCAGGCAAGGGTCCTCAAACTGACGCCCAGCCTTCGCGGCATGATAGTCAGAGCAAAGGACTATATCACCTGGGGGCCGATATCCGAGGAAACTGCTGTGTTGCTTGTTTCAAAGCGGGGCCGCTTGCCGGGCAATAAGCACCTCACTGATGAGTACGTCAAGAAGAACTCCGGTTACAGGTCCATGGAAGCTTTTGCGAAGGCTCTGGCATCGGGCGCCGCAAGCATCCCGGAGATTGAGGGACTCAAACCGGTGTTCAGATTGACACCGCCCAAGAAGGGTTTCAAGGGTCGGATACAACTCCCTGTCAGAATGGGTGGGGTGACAGGGGACAGAGGACAAGCCATAAACGAGTTTGCGCAACGTATGATATGAGTACTGCTGAGGTGTAAAGGTATGTCACCGGACGAACCGTATGACTTCCATGACGACGATGATGATGACGACGAGCCAAGCAAGGAGCTACGCCGATGGCTCGGAGAGTTTCTGCCCGAAGAGGCGCTCAAGAACATCGAAGACATGATGGAGAAGATGCTCCACCAGATGGGTGATGGCAGCATGTTTGACCAACGCTTCATAGAAGAGTTCATGAAGAACCCACATGAGGTGAACCCATTTGTATTCGGATTCTCAGTCAGAATCGGTCCGGACGGAAAGCCCGTGATTCAGAAGTTCGGCAACAAAATCCCGGAACAGCCGGGTGAACGAATGACTCCTCGTTTCGAGCCGCTAGTGGATGTCATTGATGAGAAAGAAGAGGTCATAGTCGTAGCAGACCTACCTGGTGTTGAGAAGGATCAGGTCAAGGTCAGTGTTAGGGGAAAGATACTCACTTTGGATGTCAACAATCCTGATCGGCCCTACCACAGAGAGGTGGAGCTTCCGGCCAAGGTCAAGAAGGATGAGGCGAAGTCAGCACTTCGCAACGGAGTCCTTGAGGTACGTCTCAAAAAAGCATAGGACTGGAGAGGCCCACGATGTACAAACGAAAGGAAAAGAGGATACGCGATCTGAGAGGACGGAGGAACGCCGGCTATGGGGATGGCGCCGGGCACCGAGCCTCAGGACAGAGAGGAGGCCAAGGCATGGCGGGGAGTGAGAAGGGCGACAGGATACGCACCATGAAGCTCGATCCACACTACTTCGGGAAGCATGGCTTCAAGCGTCCTGAAGGAATTGTCAGTCCTGTTAAGACTATCAACGTAGGCGACCTGGATGAAGCTGTAGACAGGCTTGTGGCCAGGGGACTTGCGACCAAGTCTGGCACGGCATACACGATCGACATGGGACGTCTGGGCGTTGATAAGGTGCTAGGCTCAGGGAAGGTTGCACATAAGCTCAACCTCACAGGTGTCAAAGTGATCACTTCTGGCGCAAGGGAGAAGCTCACCAGTGTCGGGGGCTCAGTAGACCTACCGGAAGAATGAGAAACACACCCGGGTGTCCCCACAGACCATGTTCTGGTTCCCGTGTTGCGTGAGTATCATATGATCACGTGACCAGAGCTCATCTCAGGAGCGACCGGCGAGCAAGCACATGTGCAAATGAGTGACATCTGTGTTCAGCAGCCCATGCTGTGCTGGGGCCACCACTATGTTTAAAGGCCTAGCCCGGATGCTCGCGGTGAAAACCTGCAGGAGACCATAGGTCAGTTGCCATCGACATTTTTGAAGGCCCTATCTCCCATGGTCCGGATAATGCCAGAGGTGAAGGCGCCAGGCCGCAAGGTGTCATTCCGAGAGAAAGCGATCTGGACCATTCTTGTGCTTGTCGTGTTCCTGATCATGTCACACATGCCCCTCTACGGTGTGAATCAAGCAGCAATCACCGACTACCTTTGGGCGATGCGAGTAATCCTCGCAAGCACGAGGGGAACTCTGATGGAGCTCGGCATAGGGCCAATAGTCACTGCAGGTCTAGTGATGCAGCTCCTCTCAGGTTCGAAGATAATCAACGTTGACTTCAGTGATCCCGAGGACAGAGCACTGTTCACAGGCGGCCAGAAGGTGCTCGCAATGTTGATGACTGGATTTCAGGCAGCAGCATACATAGCCGGAAACGCTTATGGTTCGCTCACGCCGGAGAATGCAGTGCTTGTGTTCGCACAGCTCTTCACATCAGGGCTAGTTGTCATCCTGATGGACGAGCTTGTTCAGAAGGGTTGGGGACTTGGCTCAGGTGTATCACTCTTCATTATGACCAACGTAGCCGGCGAGGTCATGTACAACATGCTGAACGTCGTCGATACAGAGGCCAGTACCGGTCTTCCGAAGGGCATAATTGCAGCAATGGTGTCAAACCTCCTAAGATGGTTTGGCATAGGCGGCGCACCTCCAGTAGATGCGTCTTGGCTGCTGATTAGAGACGGCATCAACCCGAGCATTTTCTCACTAACAGTGACCTTCGGGATATTCTTCGCAGTCCTATATATGGAGTCCATGCGGGTTGAGATACCCCTCCAATATGCCAAATACAGAGGAATGAGAGCGAAGTACCCAATCAAGCTACTCTACACATCAAATATCCCAGTGATTCTCGCACAGGCACTTTACGCCAACATCATCTTCTTCACCCAGATTATCTACAACACTTGGAATTCAGCGGGAAACAACCCATTCCTCAACCTGCTAGGCGTCTTCGAGAAGGACACGGCGAGCGGCAGGCTGGTGCCGATATACGGTCTCGCGAGATACATCACACCTCCACAGGGCATCTTCTCGGTCCTTACCTTGGAACCGTATGATGGCTGGTTCCACGTGATCTTCTACTCCCTGTTCATGATATTCCTGTGTTGGGGCTTCAGCCGCATATGGATAGATATTGCTGGCATCGCCCCGCGAGACGTATCAAAACAGCTTCTGAAGTCAGGCTACATTGTGCCGGGTTTCAGGCGGAGTGAGAAGGTTCTGGAGAGACTGCTTGAGCGATACATTCCAGTGGTGGCAGGACTCGGAGGAGTACTGATTGGTATCCTCGCAGCTACGGCAGACGTGATGGGTGCGCTGACGAGCGGCACCGGGATACTGCTTATGGTGTCAATCATCAAACAATACTACGAGCAGCTCGCAAGAGAACAGCTTAGACAAATGGGTGGCGAAGGAATACAGGGTCTGCTCGGCATAGTCTAGAATAAGCGGCCTGTCCAATCAGCCGGGTTGACATGTTCGACCCGGCTCGGAATTGGACGCAAATACCCATCATTAGGTGGTTCACAGACGTCCGTGTTGATAGCCAGCATGCTCGCTTTGGGCCTACGCCGAGTGTGGACTCCCTCTGGCCATTGCTCTCCATCTCCAGAAACCGAAACCTACAGTCACAAAGACTAATCCAACGGACAACAGGCCGATTGTCAACGGATCTGGAGAAGTGTATGTTGATGGACTTGGAGATACATTGGTTGTGGTGGGCTGAACGGCCGACGCATCGATTAACCAACTAGAAACCCTGAGCAGAACGCCCCATTCAGACTCGGGATCACTCAGTTCATCGCCGAATGTGGTGCCGTCTTGATTGCTTCCCTCCTCATACTCAGGATGGGGACTTGACAGAAACACTGTACCTTGACCGTAGTTGAGGGCTATCATGCCAGGGCGGTCATTGTAATCGTACAGCGCAATGGGAATGATGGCAGCTCCCTCCCGTGGAGAGAAGTACGATGAAGTCCAGTACATTGTTGAAACGTTCTCGGGACAATCTGAGAGATCGGGACCTGCGGACGTTCGGTTGATATGCATGATTGTCAAATGCATCGGGTTTCCGGGTTCATTCACGAGTCTCACTGACCCGTTGAAGAAGCGTAGTGAGGACGCTCCAAAGATAGAGCCACCGCAGATTCCAAAGTATGAACCACCGTTCCTAACAAAGTCGATGATCTTCTGTTTTCCGCTTTCGCCCAAGTCGCGACTGTAGCTGGAATAGTACCCACCGGGAAAAGCAATGATGTCGACACTATCTAAGACGCTGCCTTTGACCTCAGCAGGCGTGACAAACTGAACAGTGGCATTCATCCATTCGAACAGCCGGGCTAATGCCAAGCCGCTGTGATTCAAAGCATCAGGACCCACATAAACAGCCACGCGAACGCCGTTGAGGTCGCTCCGAGTACTCGTTGCATATCCTGAATCTGCTACAACTGGTGGCAAGAGCATCATGGCGGATGCGATCATAACTAGGGCCAAGCAAGCTGCTCTGGAATTCATACTGACAGAAGGCCATGTGTACGTATTTGTCACCACAGTTCGGCGTGTGAAACTTGACTTTGTTATAACACTCTAGTTTGGCGCAGCGCCCCGATTCACACAGGCGAGCCGCTGACCGTGAATGAGGATTCTGTTGGAGGGCTCAGGGTCTGAGCGGTCTAGCATTCGTTTGACAGTTAGGAGACCAATCCGTATGAACCCGGTTTTCCACAGAAGGAGATATAACGAGGACACACGAAGGCGGGCACAGCCTCAATACTGGTGGTTCATGCCGATGGGCGAAGGAAACAACCTAGTCATAGTCACTGGAATCCCTGGTGTTGGCAAGACGACCGTGATTACGACAGCTGTTGACATGGTGAAGAAGAAGCACAATGAGACTGTCATAGTGCTCAACTTTGGGACAGCCATGTTCGAAGTCGCATCGAAGAAGGGCTTGGTGAAGGACCGAGACGAGATGAGGAGACTGCCAACAAAGACGCAGAGGCAGATTCAGAAGCTTGCTGGCAAGTCAATCGCCCAGAAAGCGAGGTCGGCCAGAGTCATAGTGGACACGCACACACTGATTCAGACGGGCAACGGCTATCTCATCGGGCTCCCCGAGTGGGTCGTCACCGCTCTTGAACCGAAGACCATTGTGTTGGTTGAGGCAGAGCCAGATAAGATTGCTGCCCGCAGAAGTGAAGACCCCACCCGGACCCGTGATAGCCAAGATGTTGGAGACATAGAAGTTCATCAACAGATGTGCAGGGCTGCTGCAGTCGCTGGTGGCACACTCACCGGGGCTACTGTGAGAGTCATCAAGAACCGCCAGGGCCAGGTGGAGGCTGCTGCTGCAGATCTCTATCAGACGCTAATGGAGTAGACATCGGATGCAAGACCTGTTCGCCGTATTCCTAGCATGGTTCGAGGTTTTTCGATATCCTCCGTACGCGGGCCTGCTCATAACAGCAGTTTCCTTGGGTGTCACGCTCTTGAGCAACCTTGCGATGAAACGGTTCTCAGACGTTCGGCGGCTGAAGAGGTACCAAATCGAAATCAAGCAGTACCAAGAGATGCAGAAGAAGGCACAGAAGACACAAGATGACAAGCTGTTGCGCAAGGTGAGAAGAAGGAAGGCATACATCGACAGAATCCAGAAAGAGATGCTGGGGGCTCGGTGCAAGCCACTGCTGATCTTCATGATTCCGTTCATGCTGATCTTCTATCTGTTGTCTGGTTTCTACAACGTAGGCGGTGTGGCCCAAATCGTCGCTGTGATTCCCTTTAATGCGCACAAGCTCTTGCCGTTTCTCGTAGGCTTTGTGGGTGAACCGACGGCAGGAGGTTTTGGACTGTACTTCTTCTACTTCTACATGCTTGTCGGCTTCGGAGTTGGGCAGATTGTGCAGAGAGCCATGGGAGTCAACCTGACCTAGCCTTGGTGACCTTAAATAGAGGCTGCCAGACCAGACTGCATGGGGAAGCCGCGTCTATGTCCGGGATTCAGCTTGGTTCTTGAGAATGATGCGGCTGAAGCTAGAGCCGGGATTCAGAACGGCCAGTTATGGACCCGCGCCGTGGATCGTAACATCCATCTTTTTCTGAGAGAGCCTGCCATTCGTGAACTCGCAAGAAGAAGAGACAGCAGAACGGCCGACTTTTGTGAGGCCCTCTTGAAGTCTGGAGATCCTGACGACTTCCTTGTTGCTGTTGACACTCTCGCTCAGCTTGGTGGCAACTATGCAGTGACAAGACTGATTGGGCTCTGCCTCGATTGTTTGGTTCACGACCGTGCTATCGTTCTCAGCAGGCTCGCTCAACTTGTCACAGGCAACCAAGCCAAACCATTTACTGCAATGATCAGAGAACTCATCATGCCCGGTGAAATCAAAACAAAAGGATGGACGCCTCTCGCAAAGGAACTCTTGGTGGATGAATGTCGGCGTCAAGGTCTGAGCGTTGCCTTCGTTCACCCAGAGAGCGGCGAAGAAGTTGCCGTCATAGATGCCTGGCATGAGAGAACACAATTTGAGTAGCTCCAAGTCCCTCCCAGAGCATATCCGTCATAGACTGCCTGTCGGGGTAGAACCCACCATCTTGTTTAAAAGGGAAGTGCGACGGGTTCCCCGAGAACTGACTTAGAAGAGGACTGAGAAGGTAGCATGCGACACGGCGAGCTGACACGGACAAGGGCGAACCGCATGGTGAGGACCCCAGGCGGCAGGACCGTGGTTCATCGACGGAAGATATACAGGGCAGAGGGCACATGCACTCTCTGTGGTGCCATAATGTCTCTTCCAAAAGAGGCGAAACATGGACTTAGCCGAAAGGCAAGCCTTTCGTCCAAGAGACCCAACCGACCATATGGTGGGTTCGCTACATCGAAGGCCGTCAGGCGCGGCATCGTCAGAAATGCCCGTCAACTGTGAGATGACGCGCGTCATAACTGTCAGCGGGCTCCACGGTACAGGCAAGAGCTCCGTTGCCGACAGACTTGCTCAGGATTTTGGCCTGAGAAAAGTTTCTGCAGGAATCATCTTCAGGACGCTTGCCAAGGAGAGAGGGCTGACTCTTGAGGAGTTCAGCAAGGCCGCTGAAAGCGATACAGAGATTGACAAGATGCTGGACGACACTCTCAAAGAGGAAGCGAAGAAAGGGTTTGTTGTCCTTGATGGCCAGCTCGCGGCGTGGATGGCTGGTGAACATGCCGACCTCAGAATACTCCTCACTGCGCCATTGGACGTCAGGGTCAAGCGCATTGCCGATCGTGATGGTGGTGACTTCAAGTTCGCCAAACGTGAAACCATTGCGCGAGAGAGAAGCGAGAAGGCCAGATACACGAAGCTGTATGGAATCAACATTGCAGACACGACGGTCTATGACATAGTCCTGAACACAGACAAGTACGACCTAGAGGGTGTCGTGGCGGTTCTCAAGGCGGCTATCGGGTTATACTTTGCTTCGGTTGAGGGAAAAGCGCATCAAGCGGAAGACTGATATCAGCAGGCGTGGCCGGACCCGCAATCTCCAGTCGGTCCAAAGGGATGAAACTCGGAGGCGACTCCGTGGCTTCGCGTGACTGAGGACAGGTCGAGGTGAAGAATAATGAAACTGTTTGAAACTGGAAGAGTATGTGTGAAGACAATGGGTCGCGAAACTGGTAGCTACTGCGTCATTGTGAGCATAGAGGACGAAACACGCGTCATTATCACAGGCCCCAAGAACCTGAGTGGAGTCCGAAGACGTCCATGCAACATCAAGCATCTTGAACCACTTGAAACTGTGCTTCCGATCTCCAAGGGATCCGATGACGAAGCTGTCGAGAAGGCAATCTCAGATGCGGGCCTGACAGAGAAGTTCAGGAGCAAGATCAGGTTTACGCCGTAGAAACAACTCTGGTTGATGTGGCTTGTTTCGTGCGGCCTCGAAGACTCTATCAACCAGCTCATCGATGCGCAGGCTGCCTTTGAGATGACTGCTGGGAGGAAATTCGAAGACGCCTGAACTACTGCCTGCCGACAGACCCCGAGAGGTAGTTTTGAGGGCTAGCGATTCCACAGATCCTGCCTTTGGATTTGCATCGCTCGACGCTCTGCCTATAAAGTACCTGCTAGAGAATTGTGTGATCTGCCTTGACAAGGTCGCAGGACCAACAAGCCATGAGGTTGCGACTTGGGTAAAGAGAGTCCTCAACTGTGATCGCGTGGGTCACGGCGGGACCCTCGACCCAGGAGTCACTGGCATACTGCCACTGGGAATTGGCAATGCAACAAAGGCCATGCAGGCACTGCTCCTAGCCGGTAAGGAGTACGTCTGCGTGATGGAACTGCATGCTGCGGCCAGCGAGGACCAAGTTAGGGAGGTCATGGGTCAGTTTGTTGGGAGAATATACCAGAAACCTCCGCTCAAGTCTTCTGTCAAGAGAACACTACGCATACGCGAGATATACTACATCACCATTATTGAAATGACAGGCAAACTCGTTTTGTTTCATGTGGGGTGCCAAGCTGGCACTTACGTCAGAAAGCTATGCTTCGACATTGGCGAAGCGCTGGGAACGGGGGCTAGCATGAAGGAGCTGCGGCGTACTCGCGTAGGCTCGTTTAGAGAAGACGAGCATCTCTGCACTCTGCACGACCTAAAGGACGCTTACCAGTTCTGGATCGAAGACGGCGAAGAGACCGAACTGAGGAGGTACTTGCTCCCCGTTGAGTTTGCATTAAGCCATTTGCCTGTAATGACGATTCGTGATAGTGCAGTAGATGCCATATGCCATGGGGCCAGCCTTGCGGCAAACGGAGTTGTCAGCCTGAGCACTGGTATCAAAAAGGGCGATCTTGTGGCAGTGAAGACGATCAAGGGCGAGGCTGTGGCCATTGGCAAAAGCAATGACACAACAGAGAAAATCGTGAAAGCTGGCAGTGGCATCGTGGCAGTGGTCGACAGAGTACTGATGGAGAGGGGCCGCTATCCTCCTATGTGGAAGAAGAGGCCACCTAGTGAATGAAAGGACCTTAACCATGTTCTTGTGGCTGTCGCAGAGTGCCGCCGAGAAGTTCATTACGATTCTGCGCGGGTATAAAGTGGCCTTGGAGCGAAAGCGCGACTGACGGTACTGGCTCCCTTGCGGGGCCAGGGCTGAGGAAGCTCCCAACTACGTGTCGACGCCAGTCCTGTGCGAACAGGGAGGCGAGAACCTCGCTCTGGGAACAGAAACGATACGTCCGGACAGGACATGACAATGATGCGGAACAGTCTTGGTCCGCTGAGGACCTGCCTAGGATTGCTGAAACGGCCCAACACTGGGTAGCAACTCCAAGAATACGCCTATGACGTGCCGACCTGAGGCGTAGGGTAGGAGGCTTAGTCTGATGTCGCGGAGTCCTCCACGGTGACGCGGACGGGCACAACAGAATTGGGGCTACTCTTCGAACCAAGGCCGCCTTGTTTCTCGCATAGAACGACTTTCGACCTACTCTGATATGTTTCACTCTAACCATTAGGCAGTGTCCCTGCCGCCCGGACCCATGTCACTGGCCTTTGTATGACTCTTGATTATCTCCTGTTGAACCTTCACAACGTCAGTGCTGGTCTTGCACTCTGAATAGGCTTCGAGCCAATCGTGATTCAGTGCTAGAAATGCAGGACCCCACTTGAAGACAGACATTATGTCTTCGGCGCTCTTCCTCAATCCAGCTATGTAGAGGGCTGCCGCTATTGCCTCTGCAGTAGACAGTCGAATTGGTTTGTACGTGTTGACCGGATTAGCAGCGAGAAGGTAGGGTAACGCACGGAGGACTCCCAGTCTGGTTTCTCTGAAGATCTCTTCAGCTTGGTTCCATGAGCAATCGAGCGCAACAAGCCCCTTTCTTTCGACTACGCTTCGGTCCGCAGGCGAGAATGCGACTTCAGATGTCGGGTTTAGCACCACTGCGTGAACTGGGATCTGCCGTATGTCCGTGATGATAGTTGCTCGTTTCATCCGTCCTAACCTGACCCCAGTACACTTCTTTGGGTCACATTGGCCTGCGTTGAATATCACAAGCCTCAACGCAGGGTCAGGTTTCACGGAGATCATCAGAGAACGTTCGCTACAAAACGGATTTCAACGTTCCCGTTTCTCAGGAAGCGAGGATCTAGGCGATAATGTCCAAGCACGATCAGTCTTGTGAGATCTGTGGGGCAGCCCAAGTCAGACTGAGTAAGTGCCAGATGTGTGGAGCATTGGTCTGCGATGACTGTATGTCCATCGAGGAATCGGTCTGCCTAGTCTGCACAGAGGCGAGATGCCAAATCTGTGGACAATACCTCTCTTCAAGGGCCTGCAATATCTGTGGAAGGCTTGTCTGTGAGGATCACGGAACTAGGGTAGGAGAGGCGACTATCTGTGATATCTGCAAGGTGGAGAATGAATGAGCTACACGACCGTGCATCTCGGAATGGACGATATTGACAGCCCCCGAGGAGGTTGCACGACACATTTCGCATGTATCCTCGCCGAGAAGCTAGAGCAGTTCCATGTACAGTGGCTAGACTATCCAAACCTGATCCGTCTGAACCCGAACATCCCATTCCGTACGCGTGGGAATGGCGCGGTCGCACTGCGGTTCGTCGTGAGATCAGAGATGATAGCACAAATCCTGACAATGACAAGAAACATGACAGTGAACTACGTAGAAAGAGGATATCCCAACACGAATCCAGGCCTCGTTGTTGTGACAGGAGAACCGCCTGACGAGCTAATGACACTCGCAGGAAGGACACTCTGGAGAACGGTGCCTATCGCACTTGCGCAGCGAATCATCCAGAGGAATTCATTGAAACACTTCAGCATGGGGAATGGACGTGGCTTGATAGGCTCACTATCCGCCATTGGTAACCAACTCACGGATGATCACACATACGAGTATCTGGCCTATCGATCGATCGATGCTTGTTCTCAAGAGCGAGGCGTGGATGCGAGGTCTGTCTTCGATATGGACAAGATGATGGGTGACAAGCTCTTCTCGAACATTGATCCCATGACCGGAGAAGTACTCATCGCGCCTCGAGGACCCGACCCAGTGATCTACGGGATCCGGGGCGAAAGGCCCTACTATGTCACAGAGGCGGCCGAGCATGTCCGTAGCGTTCAGGCGAAGGATCGGTGGATGATTATGAGGACAAACCAGGGCACAGGCGAACACCTGACCCACCGTGTCAGTGTCTGTGACCTTCGTCCGTATATGGCAGCCGTAATCCAAGGAAGAGTAGTGTCACCACCGAGAATGATTGAGGGTGGTCATGTCATATTCTCTGTGGCAGATGAAACGGGCAAAATCGACTGTGCTATCTATGAGCCCGCTGGAGAGTTGAGAGAGAATGCTCTAATGCTTGCCCCGAACGATGATGTCACACTTCACTCCGGGGTGCGACCAGCCGCGAGCAACCACGGTCTCACTTTGAACGTTGAAGGTTTCGAGGTACTTGAGATGTCTGAAACGGTGGTGTTCAGCAATCCAGTCTGTCCACAATGCGGAAAGCGGATGACCAGCGCAGGACAAGGCAAGGGGTTCAAATGCACGGCTTGTGGCTTCAAGGGTCGTGACAGCACGAAGACTGAAACCTCAGTCACGAGGGGTCTGGAAAGAGGGCTCTACCTGCCCCCTCCACGGGCCCAAAGACACCTTACTCGTCCTAAGACAAGGACAACCAAGAGAAACTCAGGTGTACCTACTCGGCTCATGCACGAGTGGCACTACCCCTAGACCGTCATGTCCTCTCTGCTCATACGGTCGATTAGAACTCAGACTCTACGCCCGCGTCGTCCACCCGGCTTTCTTGTACCGTCATGAGGAAGTGGTGTCACCTCATCTATGATGCCAATCCTCAGACCGGCTCTGCTGAGTGCACGTATCGCTGCTTGTGCACCGGGACCAGGCGTCTTCGGGCCATGACCACCAGGAGCACGTACTCGGATGTGTATGCCATAGAGGCCCTTGTCCTTTGCATCACGGGCAGCTTGGAATGCTGCCTGCATAGCAGCATGGGGAGATGACTCGTTCCTGTCGGCCTTGACCATCATCCCACCAGTGTAGCGGGCGATTGTTTCTGCGCCTGTAGAATCCGTGATGTGCACGATTGTGTCATTGTATGAAGCGAATATGTGTGCGATGCCCCATCTCTGGGGTTCATCCCTCTTACTCATCCTCTGACCCTCCTTTTTCACCTTCCTCTTCATCAACGCCCTCTTCAGGGACCTTAACCCTTGTGTCCTCTACATACTCTCGTCTGACTCGACTGACTCTATCACGGGGCCCCCGACGGAGACCTTCTGAAGGCTCCTCTTCCTCTGCCTCTTCAGGAGGTGCGGTCGCTTTCTGAGCCGCCATCGAGGCAGCGACTCTAGCAGGGTGGGATGCGTCGCCCAAGGGTGAATTGCCTGCGTAACCGATTCCTTCCTCTTCGCCAATCGTGACTATTCTGCTGGGAGTTGTGATTCTCGCACCATTCAGTGCGATGTGACCATGAACAACAAGCTGCCGGGCGTGATATGGTGAAGCTGCAAGACCCTTCTTGAAGACAATCGTCTGCAGTCTGCGTTCCAGAACGTCCTTGAGGGTAAGGTCCAGCACACTATCGAGGCTGGGTTCCGTCTTCAGAATGCCACGTCTTGTGAGCTTGTCAATGATCTCCTTCTCGAGGGCGGCTCGCTCGGATGTCGGCAGCGCGAGAAGACCACGTGCCGCTCTCCTGTAGTTCGACAACTCGTTTCTGTGCTTCCAGAGCTCCCTCTTGTTCCTCAGACCATAGGTGCCAATCAGCTCCAATTCCTGTTCAAACCGGTCTGTTTCAAACGGACGCTTGGGCTTTGTGTACTGCTTTCTCTGTCGTCGCGGATCACCCATCGCTCATTGCCTCCATCTATTCCTTCTTCCTCGACACACCCACGGCCACACCCCGGCGCCCCGTCGATCTGGTGTGCTGCCCTCTTACTTTGACGTTGAATGAGTGTCTGATCCCGCGCCAAGCCTTAATCCTCTTCAGACGGTCTATGTCTGTGCGACGAGCGAATTCCAGGTCCGGACCTGTTAGATGCAGATTCCTTCCGCTCGACCGGTCCTTCGGCCTGTTTACGTACCAGACCGGGAAACCAGCAGCACCAATGTCAGCCAAGAGTTTCTCAATCGACTGTATCTCAGCATCGGTCAGGTAACCTAGACGAGAGGTAGGGTCCATGTTAAGTCGTGTCAGTACGCTCTTCGACATCCTCATACCGACTCCTTTGACCCTCGTTATGCCCTGCAACAGGTTCTCTTGGCCATCAATATCTGTGCCGGCCATACGAATAATGTGCCGGTATTCTCTCTCGGACATTGTGTGCTACCTCGTACCTACTGACCTGAGGCTTTGTTCGCTTCTTGGAAACGGCTTATAACGGTTATCATCCAGCCGATAGAACTTCAGAGTTCCACAACCACTCTTGAGTGAGATCTGACACTCCCATATCGGTTATGGAGATCCAAACGCAACCAGACAACAACTTGGTTGTGGCGCCCGGAGCGAGATTCGAACTTTGGCAAAGCCGAACGAAATGATCGGCCCTCGTGCCTCCCAAAGGGAGAGTAGCTGGCTGTTCATCCCGAGTTCAGTC
>PRDI01000021.1 GCA_003345595.1 Candidatus Thorarchaeota archaeon
AAGCGTAAGTCTCAAGTATCCCGGGATCCCTGCTGATGTTCTGAGCCCCAACGATTGCCGTCAGTGCGCTGTAGATATTCTCCTCGAGCATCTACTCACCACCTCCAATGCTTCTTGCCACGAGCTCTGTGAGATCATAGAATTCCAAGGGACTTCCTCTCTCCCTAATCCCGTCACGGAAGTTTGTGGAGCAGAAGGGGCAACATGACACAAGCGCCTGTGCACCTGTCGACTCTGCCTCCTCAAGCCGATTCTGTGCTGTGGACAATGCAAAGTCCGGATAGGCGGCTTTCACACCTGCGCCGGCTCCGCAGCAATATGCGTACTCCCTGATGCGTTCCATTTCAACAAGCTCGATACCTGGTATCTGTCGCAGCACGTTTCTTGGGGCGTCGTATTCTCCACGCGCCCCAGTTCTGATCGGTTTTGGAGGATCATGCATATACACTAGAGCTAAAACCTCCACGAGTTTTCCTTCCCATTTCTCATACGGCTCTGACATGCGGCCGAGGTGGCATGGGTCATGATATGTGACCTTCAGAGGAACAGGATTAGCCAGTTTGAGCTTGCCCTTAGCAAGAAGCTTCTCAATCAACTGGGATATGTGAACGACTTCGAAGTCAAAATCCACAAAGCGTGGATACTCGACCTTCAGCATATTGTAGCAGCCAGAACAACTCGTCACGATCCTCTTGATACCTTGCTGCTTGAACCTCTCAACATTCTGCTTCATTATGTCGATGGCTCGTTTCCTGTCGCCGACGCGATACACCGGACTGCCACAGCAGGATTCATCCGATCCTAGGATGGCGAACGGCTCGTGAGCTGCATTCAGTATCCTTGCAGTGGCTTCCGCTATTTCCTGTCTCCTATAAGCTGCAGTACAACCCACGAAGTACAAGGTTTGAGAGGCTTCATCCACATCAACGTCCTTTGGCAGCCATGCCTGCCGCTTCTCTGCCTCCTCGCCATACGGGTTGTGAACTCGGTCTACGAGTTCGATGTACTTCTTATGCTTGGGCATCGGCGCGACACCAGACTCAACAGCCGTCGCCCTGAATTCGCTGATGATCTCATTGGGCTCGATGTCATAGTACATCTTACAGGTAACCTCACATGCTCCACAGTTCGTACACTTGTATAGGGCATCTAGCATCTCATCGGAGAAGCCGATTCTGCCCTTGTAGAGGGCATTAGCCATGATCACTCTGCCCCCACCGGAGTAGGCATGAAGGTTGTACATCTGAATAGACGGGCAGACTTGAGAGTACTTCTTGCTCTTTACAAGAATCCCGTCCAGAAACTTGCACTTAGAGCAGCGGACACATCGGTCCATCATTTGTTCAAAGTCAGCTAGTGTCACTCTTTCACCTCCTCGGAGTACAGAGCGCCTGGGTTCAGCACGGCGTTCGGGTCGAATATCGCCTTCACTTTTCTCATCGCGGTGATGGTTTCGGGCGTGGTCCTTCTGTAAACAGCTTCCGCCACGGGTCCGCAAGGTCTGCTGAAGTATGCACCCTTGTCCATCAACTGCTCACAGCCCTTTGAGTACAGGCTCCGCGCTACGTCTGCTTTCGCCTTACGCTTGGCATCATAGTAGATGTCGAACTCACAGTGGACGTTTGCTCCATGGAGAGTGGGCTGAATGTAGACACCTACATCACTGAGTGGAAAGCCCTCTTCAGTCGCAGTCTCCTCGAAGACCTCGACCAACCCAGGTGTTTTGTCTAGAGTGGTAATGAAGAACACCTCTTGACATCCTCCTCGGAGTCTGAGCTTCCAGTATGGTTCCTTGCTAGGAGCTTCCAAGAGGGAAGCAAGCCCGGCCGAGGTCACACCCTTTGTTTCCCTCGCAAGAACTAGACCGGATTCCCTTGCCACGTCGAGCGTGTCTGCTAGTCTATACTCCAGCTCATCCTCTGCTAGAATGCCATGGCCCGAAACACTCAGTATGAGTGACCATTTAGGCAGGATATCACGAACCGCTTCGATCTTCGGCTTGTTAGTTTCCAAGGCGCATGCTAGATTCGTGGAATTCAGTATGAAGAGGTCGTCTACGAGTTTGCGTCTGAAGATCGAGTACATGAAGTCTTGAAATCCGGTCAAAGTGTCATAGCCAGAAACAAGAACGCTCTGAACATCGGGAGCCACTTCACACTTCACAGTGGCCCAGGTGACGATTCCCATAGTCCCCTGCGAGCCCTGGATTATTCTGAACGGATCGAACTGCGAAGGCCCCATGGGGTTCTTCTGTGCCTGACCCGAAGCCCATTGCTGGTCCAAGTTGCCCGGACCCGCTGCTGCTCCAGTTCTGAAAAGGTCGCCCGAACCAAATACAACTTCCGTGCATAGAAGAGGGTCAGATGAGTCCCAGTGAAACCTAGGCATTGTGATGGGTTCCCTGTCTAGGCAGTTGGCTACGGCAGATTTCAGGCTCTTCGGCAGAAGGGGCATCAGAATCCTCAGACCATGCTCCTTCAGCTCATCAATCAGCTGGGAGTAGGTGACTCCAGGCTCAATCATGGTAACCTTGTTCTTTCTGTCAACTCGAAGAATCCGGTTCATGCGTCTAAGATCGACAGCAATCACGCCGCTGACTTTGGGTGCCGACTCCCCACGAAGCCTCGGTTTCCCAGAGCTTACGGGTATCAACGGGACTGACTCTCTGTTTGCCAGTTCCACAATCTGCTGAACTTCCTCTGTTGACCCGGGCATCACGACAGCGCTTGGAAATACAGTGTCGAAGAGCGTCGCCTGTTCGTATTCTCTCAGCCTGGAAGGGTCGTCAGACACATTCTCAGGTCCGACAATCTTTCTCATTCCATCAAGCAATTTCCTTGGGACTCGCATCGTCACGACCTCTTGACTGATGAGTGCTCGTTGGGCAGGTTTACCGCCAGTTATAATGATTCCTTGTTCGCCATAGGTCCTCGCAAGTTTGTCTGTTAACAGAGGACTGCCACAGAATTGCCGCACGGCCCTTCGGACAACGTACCTCGTACGCAAGAAGCATCTCAGCGGCCAACAATCGTGGTCTTCTAGGGACCTAGGCGATTATTTATATATCGAGATTATTCGATGATTCTCGATGCAGCAGGACTACGAGATCTATTGGCGATAACAGCTTCAGAGTGTAGAAACAGATGAACGGTTCCGGTTCTTCGAGCGGCGGTTCATCAGCAGAACCAAGTGCAAAGACAACGCTGACTGGCCCGACCAAGGGCCTGAGCACTCTTGATAAATTCCTCCCAGTGTGGATCATCCTAGCCATGGTGTTGGGGTTGCTGCTGGGGTATGTCGTTCCGGGCATGGCAGAGGCACTCGATTTCTGGAGGATCGACACGGTTTCGCTCCCCATTGCGATAGGACTTCTCTGGATGATGTATCCCGTGCTGGCCAAAGTGAAGTATGAAGAACTAGGCAAGCTGAAACGCCAAAAGAAGATGTTCGGAGTATCGCTCTTTCTCAACTGGCTGATCGGTCCGTTTCTCATGTTTGCTCTCGCATGGTTGTTCCTCGCAGACCTGCCTGACTATCGTACCGGGATTATACTTGTGGGACTCGCTCGATGTATAGCCATGGTTCTGATATGGAACATGATGGCAGGAGGATGCAGCGAATCTTGTGCAGTGTTAGTGGCACTCAACTCCATCTTTCAGATAGTGATGTACAGTCCAGAGGCATGGTTCTTCGTCACGTACCTGCCGTCCGTGGTATCTCCCGGAGCAGGTTCTGTGGTCGAGGTGTCAATACTGGACATTGCAAAGAGCGTTATCATCTTCTTGGGCATTCCATTGGCTGCAGGTGTGATCACAAGGTTCAGTCTGATTAGACGTCGCTCGAAAGAGTGGTATGACAAGGATTTCGCGCCAAGGCTTGGACCCTATGCCCTCATTGGTCTCCTATTCACGATCGTTGTGATGTTCTCCTTGAAGGGTGATGTTATCCTCTCGCTGCCCTTTGACGTTGTGAGAATCGCAGTTCCGCTCCTGTGCTACTTCATTCTCATGTTCTTCGTTTCCTTTGCGATATCCTACGCCTTCAAGTTCGGATATGACAAGAACGTGACAATATCCTTCACAGCAGCGAGCAACAACTTCGAGCTTGCCATTGCTGTGGCAATCGGAGTGTTTGGAATTCACTCTGGACAGGCACTTGCGGCGGTAGTAGGACCGCTAATAGAAGTGCCAGTGCTTGTTGGCCTAGTCTATGTCGCGCTGTGGCTAGGTCGGAAGCTCTACGCTCGTAGGCCAGGTGACCCAATCCAATGCGAATCATAGGATCTGATACCGGGCTCAACGAGAGAGCCGGCGGTCTGTGCGTAACAGAGGTGCTATAGAACGTGAATCCTGAGAAACCCAGATTCATAATGTGTGTGTGTACAGGCAAGTGTCCAGGTTTTGCTAAGATGGACATATGGGACTTCATCAACACTGTCCGAATGACTCTCCCTGTGAACCATGCAGTCATTCACCCTCAGCTCTGCGAGCAAGATGGAGACCGATACCTCGAGGACACACTCAGGCCAGAACAAAAGGTCATCGTCGCTGGATGCGCCCCAGCGATGCAGGTCAAGCTGTTTCGTGACGCGTTTCAGAGAAAAGGTATGGACGTGAAGAGGGATCTTGTGCCAATCGACATCCGTGACATGACAACTGAGCAGGCCTTGGAGAAAGTCAAGGCGGAACTCAAGAGGCTTGGATACGATGTCGAGTGAATCCGGAAACGGAACCACCTTCATGGGCGTCGCACGCGAGAAGATCTCTTGGTGGCCAAGCATAGACACTGAGAGGTGTGATGGCTGTAGCGGGGAATACGACTGCCTCAAATTCTGCCCGCATCAGGTCTACAGGCCCTTGACCAGCCCCGCGAAGGTAGCTGTCGAAAACCGATACAACTGCGTTGTGTTCTGTCAAGCCTGCAGGAAGATGTGCCCGAAAGACGCCATCTCATTTCCGCAAAAGGGAGAGATTCTGAAGGTGATTAAAGAGGAACTGAAAAAGCGAGGTGAGCACAGCGGTCCGTAAGTACATCCTACCATGTGCCGGATACGACCGACCAGGTGGCAACACAAGCAGGAGGGCTGCCGAGAAACTCGCATCTCATCACGGTGATGTGACCATCGGCAGCATGGGCGCGTTGTTTACACAGCGGCCTGGAGAGATGCGGGAGCTGAGGTCTTCACGTGTGATCTGCATCGATGGATGTGGAACGAAGTGCGCCTCTGTACTCGCCGATGCGAGAGGTGTCAAAGACGCTTTGATTATCTCGATACCTGAGGTGTCCTCCGCCGTCAAAGGTGATCAGGACAAAGCTCAATCAGTGGTCGATGCCGTAGAAGCGGTCTTCGTCCGTGAGGCCGCTGGCGAAAAGCAAACTCAAGCACCTGAAGAAGAAGCGGGTCCAGAGCTGCTTGAAGAAACGTTCGACAAGTTCACCCTTCGTGTCAAGGGGGACCTTAGATACTCTGACAATGATTTCTGGGTGAGTGTCGAAAACGGGAATGTTCGCGTGGGTGTATCTGACTTTCTCCAGCAGATGATGTCCGATGTGTACTACGTCCGACTGGCCGAAGTGGGCACGCACATACAGATGTTTGACGAAGCTGGAGCAATGGAGTCTACAAAGACATTGCTGGAGATTATAGTCCCTGTGTCGGGGACTATTGTGGAGCGTAACAGCAAGCTAGAAGACAGCCCCGAGTTGATCAACGAGGATCCGTACGGAAGAGGATGGTTGTACGTTGTCAATCCTGACGACATCACCGAATTAGAGTTGCTGAAGAATGCATCCGAATACATGACACATGCCCTATCAAAAGCAAAGAAGGAGATTGGAAAGAAGGTGAAGGACTAGACGATGAAGAAAGTCGTTGTTCCTTGCAGTGGGATTGGAAAAGCGTTTGGAGCAGTATCAAGGGAAACCACACATCTATTGACTCAGGGAATGCATTCTACCGACTACCGAACGGTATGCCTTCCTCTCCTCATGACCGACGATACGGAAGCCAGGCAAGTCATCGAGGAGTCGGAAGTCTACGTAGTCGATGGCTGCCCGATGAAATGCGCGTCTGTCGTGGTCAAACATGCTGGGGGCAAGCCGGTGATGGAGATCATCGTACCGAAAGTCTTGGCTGTCAATAAGGACCACAGACCTGCCACTGTGCTTGACATCGGTGAGGGAGGACGCCTCCTCTGTGAGGACATCGTTCGCATAATCATTGAACGTGGAGGCAAGGATGAATGAGCTTTACGCCTAAGGTCGGCATTGTATCGTGCAGCGGCGAGGACTGCTTTGGCGGTGGCGTTTCCCGCATGGCCACTCTAGAAGTGCTTCACCGACTAAGGCCGACTGACACCGTGACAATATGCCTTCCCCTGTTTCTCGCAGGAAGTGGAGGGGAGCGTGAGTTCGCCAAGAGCTTTCCGACTATCACAGTTGATGGTTGTGCAAAGATGTGCGCCGCGAAAGGAACCGCCAAATACAGCAGCGAACCGGCTGTCAGAATCAATGTCAGCGACTACATGGACGACCCCTGCTCCAAGGTTGACGGAGTGGCAAAAGCAGGTGAAGTCTCGGTTGTTGTGCGGCGAGTTGCAAGCGATATCGCTTCGCATGTCGACCGACTGAGATCCCAGTGGAGATGAAAAACATGCCAAGAATAGTGAAGGTCAGAGTGTTTCTGCCGGTTGGAGTCTGCGGCTGCAGTCAAACCGACTTCATTGCCCGCACATACCAGGCAGTGCGGAAGCATCCAGACATTGTCGACTATGGGGAAGACTCGGCCGGAAGTGAGGCTGCCAAGAGAGCAGGTGTTACCTACAGAGGGATACTCATAGGTCGCCGCTTGCTTCAAGGCAATCCCACATCAGACCAGATTGAAGAGGCGATTCTTGCCGAGGCCAACAGGACAGAGGACTAGGAGAGAGACCTAATGAGCGCTGATAGAGAGATGGAGTGGAGGGTCCAGTTTCACAGAGCTCTGAGCAATCCTGTTCGACTCAGGATTGTAGAGTTCTTGGCTGATGGAGAGCAATGTCAGTGCAACATCTTTCCGAAGATAGGTCTCTCCCAGTCTACTGTTTCGGCCTATCTCACCCAACTTGTGAGGGCAGGAGTCCTGGGAGTGAGGCGTGACGGGACAAGAAAGCTATACAGTCTCAGCGACCGAAAAGTCAAGAGGATGATTGATGATGCCCGAGCAATTGCCCATTACAGGATGACATCTTAAGAAGGGAGCCGAAGACCTCTTGGGCTTGAACTGACAAGTGACTATGCGGCTTAGCTTTCCAAAGAAACTTTCGGCGGAAATTCGGTGGCGTGCTAGGATGAATGGACAGGAATGGCGTATTCTCATCTCTTGTACAGACGACGCCGCATTGAACTTGGCTATCGATGAGTCGCTGATCAGGAATTTGGTGAAGCGTGGAGCCCCGAGCACCATACGTGTCTGGCAGAACCGACCCTCCATCATCATAGGCCGTTCGCAGGATGCACGTGCAGAAGTGAACATTGATGTGTGCCGAAGACTGGGCATACCAGTTATTCGACGTTTCTCAGGAGGGGGCACCGTATACACTGACAAAGGCTGCTACAACTATACTGTTGTCACTCCAACTCAGGAGATTCGCGGCCCACGAACACTTCAAGCCATGCACGGATTCATCTGCTCTGCAATAATGAATGTAATCTCTCGCTTCGGCTCCACCCCGTTGCTCATTCCCCCTTCAAGCATTTTCGTGCTAGGACGGAAGGTTTCCGGTTCCGCTCAATACCTCCTGCACGATTGTCTACTCCAGCACGGCACTCTGCTGGTTGACTCGAATCTTGGGGTATTGCGGTCAGTTCTTTCACGAAACGGTCGAATGGCTGCTCTTTTGCACTCTGTTCCGAGCACGCCAGCGCCTGTCGCAAATCTTGCTGAGCTGATAGGGCGGCATCCGAGTCGAGGAGAAGTCTATGACGCCATGATTCATGAACTGACGTCGTTGTTTGGGCAACCTTGCAGGCGAGGCTCACTATCGAGCGCAGAAGATGAGATGGCTCGCCGCTTGCTCAGGAGCGACCACTCTGCATCAAGCTGACAGCAAGTCTATCGATGGCTACGCTCTAAGCCCGACTCCGTCTGAGGAACGCTAAATACTGTCCCTGAGCCTAATAGAAACCGATTGGCGAAACGCGCGAGGTCGTTCTTCCGCCGCTAGTACTGTGACCCCGGCGAATAGCGTGTCAGATGTATATGGAGGACAGTGCATGAACAAATCCTCAATCCATTGCAGTCATGTGCCGAACGTCGGTCTGGGATACAAACCCGTTGCAGCTCTCCTCAGGGTTGCTTTGCTCGCAATCGCGGCACTACTGATATTGATGCCGGTTTCGGGGCCGGTCACGTCCTCACCAGACATCGTGAGTGAGCCCGTTCTTGTGAACGAAACATTCTCCGAGGCATCGAACTTCATCAGGATGAGCCTTCCTTATCCTGTCAAATCAATCGCTGTGGGTACAACATCACAGGGGTCTGGTATCGCCTACGTGCACGGGGATCTTCTCAGGTTCAAGAACCCTGTTAGCTTGGCTGATGATTCGGTGTTCATTGGCACGGAAACTGTGCTACATCGAACTCTAACCAGCGCGGACATGGATGGTGATGGTCACTCTGAGTTTCTAATAATGAAGTTCGGCCTGCTGCCTGCTTCTTGCCTAGTGGTCGACTTCGATAACCATTCTTCTAAGGAATTCAGTTGCCCGGTGGCTGACCCGATTGAGATTCTCACAGGGGATTTCGATGGGAATGGCGTGACTGACTTCGCAGTCTACAATGTGGGTAGTCTTGTTATCATGAACATGACTGATGGCAGTCTAATGCTGAGCTACAACTTCCTTGGCGACGTGGTCCGGGCATGTGTGGGCAATTTCACATTAAACCCGGGTGACGAGATAGCAGTCCTGTACAACGCCGTATTCGGTCTAGCTGTCATGACTTTCAGTGGCCTTGGACCCATCGGATCCGACTCTATGGGCCTAGTTGTTGGTTGTGACATTGCCACATTCCATTATGGTGCCGGGTTCGATGATATCGCAGTCACCTTTGTCGATGCTACCGGCACCGGCGATCCGAGTTACCTGAAAACATACTACGGGGATCTGACAGAGATATACACAGTAGGCAATCCTAGTTCAACGGGGGCTGCCTTTGTCAAGACGGGTTACTTCAATGGTGACTCACAGGAGGACTTGGCCGTCTTGTCCAGGACAAGGGCGCTTGCATGGTTCGCAGACGGAAATGATGGGTCAACAGTGAGAACCTCTGTTGAGGAGTACTATGGAGCTAACTGGAGAGCATTCGCCACTGCGATACTCGACTCTGACAACTACACTGATGTCGCAGTTGAAGGGCCTCGCAGTCAGCTCTCACTGATAAGAGGAGTCAATGGTGAAACAGGATATGAGGAACCAAGGTCACCCGGGCCGTTCGCGCAGGTCTTGACGTATGACATTGACAGCGATGGCAGAAGCGACATCGTGGCTCTTACCGACCAGATCACTATTCTGCTAAGCGATATTCAGGCCCCATCAGTCAGTCTCGAACCTCTCTATCCTGCCCATCCTACATTCTATGATAGCTACGTCAAAATTGAGTTAACGGCTACAGACGAATTGGAGGTCAGAGGTGCAATTATCTACATCAAACCCGCAGGCGCCATTCTGACCATGACTTATCAGGCGCACGAGATGGTCAAAGCACCAAACGGAAGGTACCTATTCATCATGGCAGGTCTTCAACCAAGCGATTTCGATTACTACATAGAGGTGACAGATCCTTACCTGAATACCTACTCCTACGGTAACGAATCAAACCCTAACACCCTTACTGTGGAGGGCCATTTCGCTTGGGGGCACTTCTTCAATACCACAATAGAGCAGGGCCAGACGCATGCGCTAGCTTTGGGAAACAATTCGGCAGGAGAACAGCTACTACTAGCGATGACGCTGGAGCCTACACTGGGCACAGCTACTCTGCGAGTCTTCAGTACACAGGGTACAGAAGTCACACAGGCAGAGATTCTCAGCTCGTCACGGGACTTCAAGTTCGAAGTCTACTCGGGTATGCTTGATGCAGACAACATTCTGGATCCGGTGGTAATAGGATACAATGCAACGCACACTAGGCTCTGGGTTCTCCATGGAAACAATATGACCTTCTGGAGGAGCGACATGCAGTCGGTTCCGTCTACTACGATGAACAACGGCTTGCTGGTATTCGACGACGACGAGGACCAGACGGACGAGATTCATTACGTGGGGACCAATGTAACAGCGTATTTCCTCATGAGGGCTGATGACGGCTTCTCCTCATGGGTCAATGCTACTCTTCCTGGCAATTCCTCCATCGTTGGAGCAGCTTGTGCCTCAATCTACGCTCTTCGCCCCCAGATAGGAGTACTCAGGGGTGACAAGAAGCTGGACATCTACCAAGCGTACAATGTGACTTGGTTGAGAACCTTGGATTACTCTTCACCGGGGTCTACTCCGAATGATCTTCCCATGATGATTACGACATACCACAATTCAAGCCGTCCAACAGACCAATTCCTGACAGTCTATGGGGGATGGGTGCTTGACACACCTGTGACATACATGTGCCTCGTCGGCAGTGAAACATCGACTGTGGGGGACGATTCTTCCCACACAATCTTGGGACGCCATTTGAGTATGGTTGCACTCTACGACATGGATACTGATTATACAGATGAGCTACTGTTCTTCGACAACGTCGGCAATGTTTCTTTGTTTGACTTCTCCTATGCCGAGATCAGGCGGTGGACTGTCTTCGTGAGCGAAGCCGGGCCTCTGAGTAGTGCCTTACTGGATTACGATGGCGATGGTTCGGACGAGTTCCTGATATCGACATCGGACGACAAGCTCACTGCTATTGGACTTGGCGGTGTTCAGGACTATCAGGCCGCCGCAGGCATGTTGTTCAACATGATCAACATCGGCAATGTCGACCCAGGTTTGGGTGAAGATCTCGCAGCATTTCCTATTCTGAGGGCTAGAAGTACTCTGGGAGCAGTAAGGAACATAGAACTCTTCTACGTCCTAGAGGTCGGCTTTGGGCTTGAGTCCAGCGTCATCCTCCAAGGCACGAACCTTTGGGCGAACACCACTGTCCTGAACGTTTTCCACGAGCCAGTATCCGACGCCTTTGTGTCATTGACCGCACAGTACAGGTATGGTGCTGGTATTTCGGAACAGAGCTTGGGGTCCATCTACGACAACTCCTCGCATCGATACTCTTCAATCATCTCGCCCAACTGGCCGATTGGCATGGTCAACATGTCCCTCGCAATCAGCCATGAATACTATGACTCATACTCTGCCAGCTTTGTCAATGCCTTGAAAGTGGTGAGCCCCTTGACCGTTTCCCTATTCGCCGACTCACAGGTTCAACAAGGTGAGGATCTGCCGGTGAACGCCTCGGTTACAGATTCTCTCGGAGGAAGAGTCACAGATGCGGAAGTCAACGTGACCCTGGATGGCATTATGTATCCGGCGTACTACAACGAAGAGTTCTACCATGTCATACTGACAAACATCACTCTGGCGCCGGGAAACCACAATCTTGCTGCAAGTGCAGACCATCCGTACTCTGTTGGAATTGCAAACAGGGCTCGAACCTTCTCTGTGTTCGCGTCAGCACTCATCATCGTTAGGAATTCACCATCATTAGTAGAGCAACACTCATCCTTCGCCATTGAGTTGAGCATCGCAGACCTCTACGGACACCCCATAGTTGGCGCAAGTGTAATGATTGATTTTGGCATCCTCAAGATCCCGATGTCGCAAACAGGTCCTGGCTTGTACTTGCTGAATCATACAGCCGATATGCCTGTTGGCAACTACACGTGTGAGGTCCAGGTCAATCACCCGTTTATTGAAGCAGGCAGCTTCGATTCTTTCAGCATCGGCGTGATTGGCAATCTCAACCCGGTTGTGCGATATGAGGGCTCTGTCGAGCAGGGTTCGTTCTTCAACGTTTCAGTGTTTGTGTACGATGGCTACGGGACTATACCAGCCGGGGCTAACGTCACTATCGAAGCAGGCGGCTTCATCTATCGCGCCAATTCCTCAGGCAGCGCGGAGTTCAAAGCTACCGTCCTTGCCGACTTCCCAATTGGCCCCAACAGCTTCACTGTCTTCGTTCAGGCCACATTCGGTCATATGACTTCAGTGTCCTGCGGGATAGAAACTAGAAGTCGTGCCGTGGCAACCGTTCTCACTCCCGTTCTTGGCGGGTCATACGTTCAAGGGGACGATGACATAGCATTTGCATTGGATGTGGCCGATAGTCTTGGGAACGCTGTAACACAAGCCTACGTCAGGATTCTCATCAGCGAAACCACCTACATGCTGACTGACCATCTCAATGGTACGTACACGGCTATCGTCACAACGTCCGGTTGGGCACCGGGGAACTACAGTTACGTAGTCTTTCTGACACGCGACTTTCTCGACTATACTGATCCCATAGGCGGAAATGTTACAATCCAAGGCAAAATCACGCTTGACATCACTCTTTCAACTTCATCTCCTGAGCAGAACACGACAGTCACAGTTACAGTGCGTGTTGCTGATTGGTATGCACATTCGATCTCAGGTGCATACGTAACCTTGGAGTTCGGGGGCACAACAAGGGTTGTTCCTGAAACGTCCACACCTGGCCTCTATGAAATGGAAGTTGACGTCGGATTCATTCCTCATGGTCAACATAACCTTACGCTCTGCGCAGAGCACCTGCTCTGCAGGCGGGCGAACAGCACACTGTTGTTGCAGGTTACTGTAAAGGCGCCCCAGATTGCCATGAACACACAGACCTTCATGTTTGGGTCCGGCTTGTCATTCTTGGTCAGCTTCGTTGGTCTACTGATCTACTTCAGAATCTCGTCGTCACTAGCAGTTGTCGATGTCAGCAGCAAAGCCATGGTGAAAAGCATCCGTAGGATGGATGTGCTTTACGGGGCCATTGTTGGTCTCGGAGGGCTAACGCTCGTGCATTCCTACGTGTCAGCACAGGCAGGAGATTTCGGGCTGGCGCTGGGTGAGAGCGTGCTACTGCTCGGTATCTCTGTACTTCTGTACGGGATCTGGCTATACAGAGATGCGAACTACGCGATCATCCAAGCCAAGAAACTCAGCAAGAAGAGGATGATAGCTGGCCTGTGGCACCTGATATTCGTCCCGCTCGTCATCGCGCAGATATTCGTGTGGGGCGGACGCATCGAATGGTTCCAGTACTGGGTGCTCGAGTCGACTTTCAACCTGGGATCTGTCGCCATACCTATGATAATGCTGACAATCTTTGCGACCTATGTTTCATCCATAGGCATAGTAGTCGTGAACCTGTACAGGGAGATAAGAAACAGCCTAACACGACTTGAACGGATGGCAGGCGCCGGGACTCCCCCCGCAGTCGTCGCGGAGGAACGTCTGCAGCTCGTAGGGAGGTTGGGGTCTTCAATCCGCATCAAGTTCTTCATGTTCCTCGTGATTCTTGCAGGGACAACAGTCATGACCATGGAATTCCTGAGAAGCTACTCTCTCGGCGTCATCGTCCTCATGCCAGTGGTGTTCTTGATCTTGATTCCATACGTGTCGTCAAAGATGCTGAAAGGAGCTTCGAGAGTTTCGGGCAAGATGCGAGAGAGAAGGCCGACTGCTGGCCCTTCACTAACAGAAGTGGCCGACAGTGTCACCGAAGTGTCCGGACGAGTCGAGAAGGAATCGTATGAACCCCCGGACAAGGCAGTCTCCGGAACAGACATGGACTGGAAACCGGGCGAAGAATCGGACGAAGAGAAGTAGACGACTCGACTGGCACTCCTGCAGCCCCGTGCCAAGCATGGCATTTCTTCTACCGAGCAGTTAATATCTGGTCTATCGTCTAGAAACCTCGTGATGCCCCGGCCGGCTCTTGCTCTGGTGCTGTCTTGTCTTATTCTTCTGCCCTTCGGTCAGTTACCGACGTTCTCTGAAACCGAAGCAGAACGACAGATTGCCTTGGCTCCTGCAGACATAGTCCGGGATTGGACAATCCATATCGTGACAGTGGGCTACAGACATGACCTGATCAACTGGCCGACACTTCTCGCAGGTCTGCCGACTCAAAGGGACATCCCGTTTGGCAGCCAGACCATCATCTACAATATCGGATATCAACTCTCTTTCGCAAACGACTCGTACCTCGAAGACGTCCGGGGAATCGTAATGTCCAACTCAGTAAATGGTTCTGAAACCGGCACAGGGTTGGACGAGTCGAATCTCCTTTATCAGAAGGAGAATCCCGATGAGCCTCAATGTATCTTCCGCCCTAGGGCCGGGAGATGCATAGATGCTTATATTGTTGAAGACTGGCTCATCGCAAACCCCGCAGTCACTCCTCCTGCATTGGGCTATGTTCTGTACATGCTAAACTTCTCAGATCTCGACACGCCCGGACATGGCATTGAGCACTGGTACGACGCTCATCCAGTAGATACGGACAGCGGCCAGAAACAGGATTGGTTCAGACTCGAGTGGGATAACGCGCAGAATCCGAATGTCACTCTAGAGTATGCTGGCTTTGGAGGAAGGGGAAACATCTACGTCCTTGACCCTTCAGCCGATCAGTGGTATCTTCGCTGGGCTAGGATATGGTGGAGCGACCCGCCGTATGAGAATGAGTATGAACATTGCACCATGGACCTAGAGGACAAGGTGCAGTCTGTCGACCTGAGTACCTCCGCGGGCAGGGCATCTCTCAACACGTACCTAGGCAACTATCTCTATGACCCAATCGCATATCTTATGATGCCCGGGCAGCACGCACCCGCCGCCTACGTCAACTCGGGACTGCTAAGGGTGCTTGTCTTCTGTATGGACGTGGCAGACGGCATTCCTGTTGAGAGCCTGACATGGATTACAAATGACGCAGTGCAAAGGGCGCACCTCAAGGAGCTCCTACCGTTCATCCCGTGGCAGACAGAGATCGACTATCTCGATATCAATGACTTCCCCGTCTGGAAGACCCTGTTCTCGACTTACTCACAGGTCATAGATGGAAAGGTGATTGCCGATGGTGGCCCCATGTTTGACGCAATATATGAGCAGATGAGATGGCAGTATGTAGATCCGAGCGACCCAGACGTGAATGTGTTCGGCGTCGTTTTTGTGAAGAAGAACATGGAAATGCAAGTGTACGGCAGGACCTACACCGGTCTCGGGGGAGGTGGTCAGACGGTCGTGTGGAAAAGCTGGGAACGCTACTATCGTCCAGACAATGTCACCCCGAAAAGCGGGGTTTCCTCAACACAGCTCCACGAAACAATGCATGCAATGGGACTTGGTCACACATGGGACTACTATCACTATGTGGCTGACTTCAGCTACAGTCCTCTGGGCTACTTCGGTTCTCACAACGGCACGTCAAGATTCGATCAGAACTGGGTGCAGAGCACATATCTCGACCAGATGGAGTTGGACCTGAGAAACTACTTCAGGTATTGTCTGAACCAATGTGCTTCGAGCACTCGCCCCGAAACCGCACTAGCAGAAACGAAGACCATCGTGAGTCTCGATGAGGCCGTGGCCCTCTACGACCGAATGGACTGGCAGGGATGCTTCAGGAAACTGAGTGCCGCGCACGATTGGATAAGGAGGATGCTCTATTCGAGCGTGGATGACGAGGCACCCGTAGTCAGACATTGGGGAACAGTCCCAGAACCGCTCAACTTCTCAGCGTTTCTTGTTTGGGCTCAGGTCGATGATGATTTCGCTGGTGTTGAGAACGTGACCGTACACGCTTTGGTCAATGGCATCTCAGAGCATGTGTTCGAGTGCGCATTTGATGGCGGCAACTGGACCGCAACACTCCTGGGCTTCGAAGACTCAGTCTCACTAGAGGTGTGGGTGGATGCATGGGACTGGGGAATGAACAGAGCCGAAACCCCACGGGTCACCTACACCAGAGAAACAATGGAGGATTCCCTGAGGGGTGCTATCCTACTTGG
>PRDI01000022.1 GCA_003345595.1 Candidatus Thorarchaeota archaeon
CATCATGACTCATGATCAGTCGTTCAGACATGTGCCGAACATTGAAGTCATAGATCCGTGCTCGACCTAGTGGGCGCAGTTGCGTACTTGACATAGCTGCCTACTGTTCCACATTGAGGCGCCTCCTCTTCTTGCGTGTACTCGAAACCCAGCATAAGATGAGGCTTCTCACCACCTAGGTCATCATTCCGGTAAGAATCGTTGCGTAGACAAGGAGTGAATTGACGCTACAATGGCAGCAAGGATACCATTGTAGGACTCTGGGGTTCCCCTTTCGTCCCGCAGGACTCATGACCCTGAGATCGGTCGTTCAAACCGCCCCCCGCTACCACTTCTTCCTCTGATGCCATGGTTATCTCGTATTGCACCACTTTAGGACTTCTTGGGAAGAATTCATTAGCAGATTACACGATTCATAGTGAGTTCCCCTCGATGGTTGTTGGAGTATCTCTGAGGTTGTGGAGGATAAGTTCAATGAGGATTCGGAGTGAAGATACTGTTGACAAAACATGAGTATCACATTGGAAAGGCGGAAGTTGTCCGTAGCATTGGCATCGGGCTGACTTCAGGGGGAATCTCTGCGATAGTTATGGACATCATCGGTTTTGTTCTACTTCGTGGCCTGCCTGCGGATATATATGTGGAAATATACGAGGCCTTGCTTCGTCAATTCGTCGCTTTTCTATTCGTTGGTACTGTGATGTTGATACTTGGAATTGCTATCTTGAAGCAAGTAGGATTCAAGGAAGAATCAAAAGATGTAGTGTCTGTTTAGTGGTAGGAAAGGGCGCATCGAGATTGGTTCTGATATGAAGAGAGAGTAGGGATGTATCATGACCGGGCGCTGGCAGAGGTGTAATGACGACCTTGGAACCGTCGTGATGACGATGTTGGTCATGTGGATCCCCTCCGTGTTTTTCCTATCCCTTCTTGGCCAGCCCATAGTCTTCTCTGAGATCATAGTCCTTTCGTTGTTCAACGCGTGGACTGGCTGGACAACAAAGAGGAGGTGGCGTACTCTCGTGCTCACCGTATGCACCTATGATATATATGAAGAGCAAGAATCCGTTAAGCAGTGGAACAATTGAAAGTCAGTCTCCATATCGAACCTCACGTAGGATATACCTACGATGATATAGTCACTTTGGCAAAAGCGGCAGAAGCGGCTGGATTCTACCGATTCACGGTGTCAGACCATTTCTTTGGATGGATTGAAGGAACAGAGATCCCCTGCTACGAGGCTTGGACGACCATTGCATTGTTGACACCACAGACAGAGAGAATGCTTCTTGGTACACAGGTCAGTTGCCAGTCCTACAGGAATCCAGCTCTTCTCGCAAAGATAGTAGCGAACTTGGATAATGCCTCGAATGGAAGAATGGACTTGGGCATTGGGGCCGGGTGGAAGGCCGGTGAGTACGAGGCCTATGGGTACGCATTTCCTTCGTCAAAGACCAGGATTCTCCAGCTCAGAGAGGCGCTGCAGATTATCAATCTTCTCTGGACTGAAGAAAGGCCCAGCTTCGAGGGAGAGTTCTATAGAATCAGAGAAACGTTGTTCCAACCAAAGCCTGTGCAAAAGCCACGTGTTCCGATATGGATTGGCACAAAGACTCTCAAAGCACCTATGATAGAAGAAACAGCAGCGAGATATGCAGACGGATTGGATTACGTGGATGCGTCGCCAGCAGACTATGCTCAGAAAAAGGAACGCATGAAGACCATGTGTGAAAAGGTTGGGCGTGACTTTGATGAGATGAGATGGTCAGTAGGAAAGACGGCTGTTGTTCTCGGAGAAGATGAGGACGATTTTCAGAATAAGAAAGAAACAGTCCTGAAACAAGAGTGGCTAGAGAAGAAGCTCACAGAACCAATGAAGCAGGCATGGCTAGAGCACGCTTGCGCTCAAGAGATAGCTGGACCTCCGGATGTCGTAGTTGAGAGCCTGTCCAAATTCAGGAATCTTGCGGACATAGTGAATCTCTGCCTCCCATTCGTTGGCGACTTGCGACGCAATGGACTCAATACAATTAGGATTCTGAAAGAGCGTGTGCTGCCAAGGCTCTGACGGCCCGCTGCCTCTTCTTATCACATCTTTGCAGATTCTCTGGAGCTGTTTCTCAGTAGCAGGACTATCCTCTTCCCAAGTCGAGGAATCTCCCATCCATTACACGAGCGATGTACTGGCGCCCTCTCATCACCCATATGATCTGATGGCCCTCTTTTGCCAGTTGAGCCCATCGTGATTCCTTATTGGGGTTCTGCTCAATGAAAGTCAGCCCATCTATCTCAACAGATCTCAGCTTGCTCTTCGAGGTCTTCTTGATCAAGTAGGTCGCTCCGTCGACCTCGACAGAATCGCGCCTCTCAAAGATGGCTGTGTAGACGTTGAGGGCGGTCTCTCTCAGGTCCTCCGACATCCCGTGATTCTCCAGATACTGATTGGAACCCAATGTGACATATAGGTTCGCATATCGAGGCTTCTGCGGCAAGTATCCAGCAGAGGTCATGACCTGAGATTGACCGCTCAAATTGACCACCCGCTACCACTCTTCTTCGGCAAGTATCGAGAACGCTCAGACGCACAGCGCTGAACTTCCAGAATCGTCGCCTGCCGTTTGTAGGTGCGACTTCTATCGGGGATACTCAGAACCGTGCCGGTAGTCGACACGTTCGCAGGTTCCGCATTCTACGGCCGAGCCCGATGAGCCACTACTTCGCGCGATTAGGACTACAGAGCACCGAATACTGCGATGAAGGCGAGCATGTCTGCAATTGCGTGAGAGAGCACAGCTCCCCAGATACTGTCCGACTTCTGGATTGTGTACCCCCATAGAAGGCCGTAGACCAATGCAATCAAGAGCAGAGTCACGAGCGCAACAGGTCCCATGAGTGGCAGCAGTGGTGCATGGAAAGCCGAGAAGACAAGGGATGTGAAAACAAGGGACGCTCTGGGTCCGAACAGAACCTCATACTTTCTAAGAAAAAGTCCACGGATAATCAGCTCCTCCATGAAGCTGTTTGAGAATGCGAATATGAGCATCCATGGAATCCAACCAACCAGTATGTCGATTCCTACGCTTATGGCGAAGCCACCCATTACAGCGAAATGCACCAGTTCTACAGGAACAGCCACGAATCCAAGTAGAAGCCCCTTCACCGGCTTCCCGCCTGTCAGATAGAGCGAGTGAAGACTGTCTTTGGCCGCCAGCATCAATACAATGACAGTCAACACAATCGGCAACGTTTCGGCGAACTTCGCAACTGCAGATCCCGTTGGAGAATCGACTGTAAGACCCGGAATCAGTTCGTACCAGCCGCCGAAGAGCCAGGCAAACAGAAATCCGAGGGCTACTGCGGTGAATGAGTATGCTATTCTGGAGTAGATTCGTGGAGCTCTTCGGTAGAGAACGAGTGCTACAACAAAAAGACCAGTAGGCACGATTATCTTGGCTATCAGCCTCGCAGTGGCGTCCATGAAGTAGTTGTACCCAGCAATCGTATAGACCAAGATGCTCGTCACGAATAGCAGTACGAAAAGAATGATGCGTGCCCCAAGACCACGTGTGGCCAGCATTGTCGCGCTCACACTGTCTGGAGTCTTATCACTCGTGGTCGAACCCTCTGACATTCTTCGTTTCACCTGGCTTCATGAATGGATCCTGTACTAAACCTTCGACTCGCAATGCCATCTACTTATCATCTCCGGTTCACTGCATATCCTTCCTGATCTCTTTGGTTGATGCATGCGAAGCAAGGTTTGTTCGATTCTATCCGTCACCAGTGATTATAATGTCCCCAAGAACTCATACGCTTGGCTTATTGCGAGCTTAGGAGTGAAACCGTTCATTGTGAGTTGGACAAAGTTGGACACAGGAGTCTTAGTCCTCCCAGAAACGGCACTGGGGTCGTACTCCTTGGGGCTGGAATGTGCCGAGTCAGCCTCAAAGAAACGTCTGATTCGAGCTATTTAAGCCCCCACTCGAAAGTGTCCAGGATTGTCCAACTTCTACGCAGCTGTTGCATACCCTGAGATCCGTCGTTCAAATCGACCCCCGCTACCATCTTCTTTCCAACTATCGCTTCCTGCGGCCATTCGTGAACCTAGTTCACAGACGAGATTTTCTAAGACTCGGTCCGGTCATGGAGGAGAGGGGTCACCAAGTGAAATGAGTATGGAAACTATGGACCCTATGGCCGGTCAGTTGATGAATCACGCAGAAGATATATGGATGAGCTTCATTATTGACAAGCGGTTTCCCGAGGGGATTGAACGTGAGAGCCGCACCATTTGTCATTATGGTTCTACTTGTGACTTTCCTGACAGTCACGTCCGGGCCGGCGTACTCGACAGAGAAGGATGGCCAAGGTGCAGTCAATGGTGAAACGACGCACACAGCTGTGACCGCTGGAATCTTGGCCCCACATACGCCCATCAACATAGCCTCTGATGTCGACTTTGCGGACCAAGGATGGCCCGGAAACGGAACCGAGGCGGCCCCATACGTGATAGAGGGGCTCAATATAACGTCCACAGAGGTGTGCATCAACATCTCAAGCGTGACTGTCCGCTTCGAGATCAGAGACTGTTTCATATCGTCTCCGGACACATCCTTGAATGATGGGATATACATCGATGGCGGGGACTATTGCTCGATCTCAGGCTGCATTGTTCAGTCACACTTGTCTGGTTTCCACCTGAACGACTCCCTAAAGTGCAAGCTGACCGGCAACAATGCAAGGGGCAACTCAGAGAGTGGTTTCTATCTGTATTATTCCGGCTTTCCTACACTGACCAACAACACTGCGACCGGTAACTCAGGGAGTGGTTTCTATCTGGACTTTTGTACGGCCCTCTGCACGCTTGCAGGCAACAATGCGACCGGCAACTCAGGGAACGGTTTCTATCTGAATCATTGTGGCAGTAGCATGCTGACCAACAACACTGCGACTGGTAATGCAATCGACGGCTTCGTTCTATACATCCATGGTGGCAATGTGCTGAGCGACAACACCGCAAACGGCAACGCGGTGAACGGTTTCTATCTGGAAAAGTGGTTGTATGGTGACAGTACGCTGACCGACAATACTGCGACCGGCAACTCAGAATATGGTGTTCTTCTGGGCCCGAATTCTTCAGGGGATGTCATTTTCCTTAATGTGATCGGACCAAACGGTGTGGCGAATGCTCGGGATCGTGGATCGGCCAACAAATGGGATGATGATGTGTCATTGGGTAACTACTGGAGCGACTACAACGGTACGGGCGTCTATCCTATCCCTGGAACCGCGGGCAGTGTGGACAGGTTCCCGTCCAGTATTGAGCCGTCCATCAACCACCCAACGGATATGGAGTATGAAGAAGGCAGCACTGGTCACTCAATCAATTGGACCCCTTCGTGCCTCCATCCAGACCGATATGAAGTGTACAGAAATGATTCTTTGATAGCCTCTAGTGACTGGGATGGCTCTGACATCACGGTGAGTGTGGACGGTTTCACTGCTGGGACGTACAGCTACACCATCATGGTGTTGGATGTCAATGGGTACTTTGCAACTGATGCAGTGATTGTCACTGTGCAGGCGTCAACTACAACAGGGTTTGACCCAATGATACTGCTTGTGGTTGCCGGTGTCGGGGCAGTCATCGTTGTCATCATCTTGGCGATTGGCCTTAGAAAGAGAAAGGTGTGAGAGCGAACGACAGAAGAAAAGTGAGCTGGCAATCCTGGGATCGGTCGTTCAGATCGACCCCTCGCTACCATCTTCCTATGGTTTTCCTTTGAACTACCGATGACCGACGGTCCCAGTGACTCCACAGCAACCAAACACATAGACTCTGTCCTTGCCGATACTGGACAGGTCCAAGTTAGTGTCACATCTCGGACAGGCCACAGAGGTAGACACAATCTCTTGCAGGAGAGTGCCAATCAAAACCTCGCTTCATCTTCACGCTAACTCTGAGTAGTTGAGTCTCATTGTGCCGAGAACAGCGATGACCAGTCCGACCGTGAAACAAGGCACGCTCCCAAGAACTAAGGCAAGCTGGAAAGCGCCCTCTCTGATGGCAGCCACAGCCCCGAGGAGCATTGAGGCAATGATTGTGATCATTGAGATGACGATTGTCACGACAGTGTTCACGGTGAAGGCGCTACTAGAACTACTGTCATATGAGGGATTGAGGGCAGTGATGCCGATGCCTACCCACAGACATCCTAAAGCGACAGTGTATACGTAGAGCATCGCAGAGAAGGTATCAGATAGTGACAAGTTCAGTAGCCCACCTGCAATTAGAGAGGGGACGAATGCATAGGGGATGGCAATCAACATGTATGAAACGACTCGTGCGGTGATAAACGTCCTCACCCCTGAAGGAGTGCTCTTCACTATCCAAAGCTGGTTTCTACTGTCAAAGAGACCGACTCCTCCAAAGATCACCCCTGCTAGCATGCCGAGCATCATACCCATGATGATGGGGGTGATGACTGGCAGCCACACCCGGTTTCCGACTGGGCCTCCAAGTGGTCCGAACGCCATCACTAGGGCCATCAGAACTGAGAGGAAGAAACCGTATGCTATCTTGGCTACATTCTGAAGTTTCCTAGTGTAGTCCTTGATAGATGTCACTAAGACCGTGCCGAAGTTCTGGCCAAGAAGACGCCTGAAGAATTTCAGGACGATATTGTCCGGACCAGCCTGAGCAATCTTCTTGAACCTTGGGCCAGCACCATAGGCAAATACTGAGTCAGCCGCTCGGAAGCCTCCAACGAACAAGAGAACGGTGAAGAGCAGGAGGAGAACGATGTCGGCCATTGGACTCAATGAGAGCCAATATGCTTCAAGGTTCATCATAGATGATGCCGGGAGGTTTCCGGTGTAGACTGCAACCCAAGTAAGAACATCTGCACACCATGTTGAAGGGAACAATACCGATGCCTCTGTTCCCATCATCTGGGCAGTGCTTCCCATCCAATACATGACGCAGAATGCCGGGACTGCCACAATTGGCACTACTCCCCAGCTCAGTGCCTTCCCGATGTCATCACCTCTTGGAGACTCGCCTATCTTTGCATGCAGCGCCGTGCTCAGGACATTCGAGAGCCAGATGGTCGAAACTGAGAACAGTATCAGGACAGTGATCATCAAGACTTGGCCGAGTACTGACACACCATATGCATAGGCGAAGGGATAGACAACTAGCGGCGCAAGGACAGCAACAAGAAGCCCTGTGACCGGCAGCTTGCCCAAGAAGGAACCAAGGAGAACATCGCGAGTCTGCACACCACTGCTGAACAGTATTTCCCACTGGTCCGTCTTGACATTGTCAAGACTGTTCGAGAGTGGAATGATCAGTACAAACAGCCAAACCGGGAGCATTATTGATCGCATGAATCCGGGAAGAGAAGTCGACACGAGTAGCCAGAAGGCATCACCGAACCTCGACAGGAGGAGTGAGAATACCAGGGGAAGGATGGCTAACGCCCAGAGGAGGACTGCCCCGACAAGGAGCAGATACAGGATCCAGCGGGCACGATGCAGTCTAGAGGTCCTGACAAGGAACTCTGCCTTTGCGATAGCCCACCACCGACCCCTCAAGCTCACTTCCTCCAGCTAAGGAGCTTCGACCGATCCACTTCTCCGCCAACAACCCTCAAGTATGCATCTTCAAGGTTCTTCGCTCCGACCTGCTGAACTATCTCACTGGGCGGGCCAATTGTAGTCAGTGAGCCTTCATTCAGTATGCCTATGATGTCGCAGCTGTCTTCTGCGAATCTAGTCATATGAGTACACATGAAGAACGTCGTATTGGTTTCCTCTGCCAGCGCGAGGATCAAGTCGCGCACCAGCACGCCAGCCGCTGGATCGAGCCGCGAAGTCGGTTCATCTAGGAATACCAGCCTCGGCTCATGCAGAAGTGTTGATGCCACCAGCACCTTCTGTTTCATGCCCGATGAGTATGACTCGAGAAGGTCGTTCTGACGGCTCTCAAGACCAAGAATGCCAAGAAGCGAGTCGATCCTCCTGTGGAGTTCTTCGCCGCCCTTTCTCCTCAGAGCTCCAACGAACTCAAGGAACTCGACAGCAGATAGCTTTGAGTAGAGACCCGGGGACTCGGGCAGAAGTCCTGTCGCCTCTTTCACTCTGTTCCGATTCTTGCTCACATCGAACCCGCACACAGTAGCTGTGCCGCTACTCTGTCTGAGGAGTCCCGAGAGGATTCTTACGGTCGTTGTCTTCCCGGCACCATTCGGGCCCAAGAGCCCGAAACGACTGCCCTCCATCACTGTGAGACTCAGGTCCTTGACAGCCTGAATGGATCCAAACATCTTGCTCAGCAAATGAGTCTGTATGCTGATTCCGTTTCCCACTATCGATACCCATCAGCAGTCCCAAGAAGATTGTATATAAGAGGTTCCAGCGGCGCAAGACATTGTGCTGAACGCAGGTACTAGTTGCCCAGTTTTCTGAGAACCATCTCGCGTCAGTACTTGTGCATTGGATGCTACAACAGTCAAGTAGCCTGCCGGCATTCGATTCTGTTCTCTCGGCCCAAAAAAGGGAATCTATTTCAGAGGGTCTGCACAACGAATTTCCTGAATCTTCGGATTCAAACCAAAGGAGGTTAGAATATTGGCTGGATCAAGCGGATCAACCGGAATGATGGCTCTCGCGCTGATAGTCGGACTGATTATCGGCTTTGGGGCAGGCTTCTTTGCACCGACATTGATTCCACCGACTGATGATTACGACAGAATCAAGGCGCGTGGTACGATCATTGTCGGAACAAACTCAGGATGGCCGCCATTCGAGATGTTCAACACGACCACAAGTACATTGTACGGGTTCGATATTGACCTTGCTGAGCTTGTGGCTGATTACCTTAACGTGACTGTTGAATGGATTGACATGGACTTCGGTGCTCTGATAGGCGCATGTCAGGCAGGTACAATCGATATGATCGCTTCAGCGACCTTCATAACTCCAGCGCGTAATGCGGTTCTTCAACCGACGACATGGTACATTAGGACAAACGAAGTCATTGTTGTCAAGGCCAATTCAACACTCGCCATCGGCAACCTCACCGATCTCGTCGGACACGACGTGGGAGTTCAAACAGGAACAGTTGAGGACGAAGAACTGTCAGCCATCTTGAGCGAAACAGATCTACATAGATATCCTCTTACTGAAACATTGTTCCAAGATTTGGAGTCAGGCGCTCTTGAGGCGGTGTATGTGGACGAGCCGATTGTTGGTTTGTACAGCACTGTCTATGCTATCAAGATAATATTCACAGTGCCAGCTCCGCCAACAGCGTTCTACATACGGTATGGTAGCGACAGGCTTGCTGCAGCAGTAAACAGTGCCATTGCTCTGGGATTCGCAGACGGAACAGTGGATGCCCTAATTGCAAAGTGGTTTGGGTGAAAGTGAGTGCAAGAGTCGCAGGGATTATTCGAGATCCTAATACTGATTATGACTAGAGGCCTCCCTACGGCTCTTGCTCTCACATTTCTTTCTTTGTTGATTGGATTCTTGGTAGGGATTGGACTTGCCTTGATGCGTGTATATGGTCCGATTGAACTGCGATGGATCTCATCAGGCTATGAGAAGATATTCCGAGGGATTCCTCTGCTTGTCCTTCTCTTCATATTTGCTATTGGATTGTTGAGGCTCTTCTTATGGACAGGCTCTCTGTTCAATGCATTATTCACTGCTTCCATTTTTGCCCTTGCCTTAAGGAGTGCAGCATATCAGTCTGAGATATTCCGTGGCGCGATAATGTCTGTCGATCCCGGTCAGATGATGGCCGCGCGATCATTAGGAATGACTGACTATCAAGCAACTCGGAAGATTATCCTGCCACAGGCACTGCGACTCTCCGTACCGGGGTGGACAAATGAATATGCAGTCGTCATCAAAGACACGTCATTGGTTAGCGCAATCGGCGTTCCTGAACTGATATATCATGGCATGGCATTTAGCTGGACCTATCCAGCACTCTTTCTTGGAATCATCACTGTGACTTCAATCATCTATTTCCTCTTTACCTATCCTGTCACAAAATACGTCGGGGAGAGTATGACTTCGAAACTCAGAAGTCTTGGACTAGGCGGCGGCAGATAATGGTAGCAGTCCTAGAAGTACGAGACATATGGAAAGCGTATGACACACTTGAGGTGCTAAAAGGGATATCCTTTGATGTGCAGAAAGGAGAGGTGAAGGTGATCTTTGGACCGAGTGGATCGGGCAAGAGCACTCTCTTAAGAGTCATCAACATGCTGACCCCTCCCGACAAAGGAGAGGTATTCCTTTGCGGGCAAAGCTTGATGGACAGTAAGGCAGATCTCTGTAAATTGCGGACCCGTATTGGCTTTGTTTTCCAGAACTTCAATCTCTTTGCACATCTGAAGGCAATAGACAACGTCAGTATAGGACCTCGCTTGGTGCTTGGCATGACAAAGGAAGAGGCAAATGACGCGGCACACAGGGCTCTAGAGAAAGTCCACATGAGTAACTGGAGCCATCACTATCCAGCTCAGCTCAGTGGAGGACAACAACAACGTGTGGGAATTGCCCGGTCAATAGCAATGAATCCCGAAGTGATCTTGTTTGATGAGCCAACTTCTGCACTTGACCCAGAGTTGATTGGCGAAGTGCTGCAAGTCATGCTCGATCTTGCCCAGGAAGGAACAACCATGGTCGTCGTGACGCACGAAATGGGATTTGCGCGTGCTGTTTCAAGTGAAATGATCTTCATGGATAAGGGCGTTGTCGTTGAGAAAGGTACGCCCCAACATTTCTTCCAGGATGCCCAATCTGAGAGAGCAAAACACTTCCTCAGAAAGTTGGAAGTCTTGTATGGACAGAGCGAGACTGAGAAAACCTGAGTAGCCGGAGGAATTCAATTGAGAACGGCACCACCGACCTGTTTCTTCGAAATGGTGGGGATAGGAGAATACTATCCTGACTTGGTCAGTGGTTTTTCCATGACAATGGGGCTGTATTTGTTTGCTCTCTTTCTGGGACTGGGTCTCGGAATAGTATTGGCCATTTCTCGACACTATGGGGGTCCCATAGTGACTAGGATATCTACAGGATTCATTGAGATTATGAGAGGCACACCCCTGCTGGCCCAGATTCTTCTTATCACTATACTCCCCTATGCACTTAGCATACCGGCCGAATACACGTCGTGGCAGATCATAGTTCCTGACATTTACGGAATTGAACGTGTTGTTCTGAACACTAGAATTCTGCTGTGTGCACTTGCCTTAGGCCTAAATAGTGCAGCATACCAGGCGGAGTACTTCCGTGGTGCTCTTTCGTCTCTATCTGCTGGTCAAACACTTGCAGCTCAGTCAATTGGCATGACTAAGCGCCAGGAAATCAGACACATAGCACTGCCTCAAAGCCTCAGACGCGCGATACCTGCATGGTCGAATGAAGCAGTCTATCTTCCTATATATACCAGTGTCGCCTACATTGTGGGCGTTCCTGAATTTCTAAGTGCAGCCACACTGGTAGTTGCACGTACGTATGAGGCACTCCTAGTGTATTTCATTACTGCGGTCATATTCCTGGTCTTGGTAAGTTTCATCACATTGTTGTTGAACCGCATCTATGAACGTATCAGGATTCCCGGAGTCTAGTGAGAGAGGACCAGTTGCTCCTTTTCCCCGTACCATTCATGCTGGCATGGCCGAGTCAGGACAAACATCTGTGGTGCACCAACGCCGGGCTCAGCAATCCGTTCCTCGGCCTAGGTCCTCTAGACAAGAGGTGGTGATTCCTCAACCCGATGAGCCTCCTTGGCAATCGTCGCTTCTACTTGGAAGGCCAGAGCACCCGCGACAAACAAGCTCGATGTGGATATTACCCAGACGTTCCAAGCCAGAGGCCACTCGACAAAGGGAAAGGAGCGTTGTGGTCCAAGAACAAGGCTCACGAATGCGGCGATCAGGTATGCCAAGCCAGACCAGCAACCTACGCCTTTCTCGATGACACGCCGCCCAGATATGACTTGTCTGTGCAATCTAGAGAGCAAAACAAGAAATACCGCGGCCAGTAGGATGACAACAACCAGTGAGATGCCTGTCCCCAGAAGAGTTGCAAGACCTACAGAGACAGTTGTTTCCAAGAGTAGCACTAGAGGAACGACGGTTGCCACTACCGTGTCTGCCACTCTCTTTGACAATGTAATCACACACTCATTGTCCAAACACACTTCGGCGCTATAAACAGGGACCCGAGGCGCCGATGCAAGCGTCAGCAGACCAATTCGCTCATGCAGGCTTCGTGCCGACGCAGAGGACGGCTCCTGCGTAACCTTTTGTTTCACGATTCCGCATCAAAACATCCTTCAGTCGTCCTATAGGCATCATTCGTCGTCGGAATTTGCCGTTTCTCGCCATGTCCCATGCGACTCGACCAATCATTCGGAGCAGTTTCCAAGTTCCTCCTACTACATCCTCGATTTCACGGATTCTATATTTGTAGTCCACTATCTCCTGGCCTGTATTCTCCAGACCCGCCTCAGCGAAGTACGTCTTCCATTGAGACATCGTGGGAATCTTCAGCGGTAGTCCAACTGCCTGTTCGAACCCTTCCAGTACTCTCTCAATCTTCGGTTTCACCTCTGGGGGTATCTCGTCTGCGAGGAAGAGCTCATTCACTCCGAGCTTTCCGCCGGGACGGAGAACCCTTGCGAACTCGTGAAAGGCACGGGGCTTCTCCAGAAAGACCGACACGAACTCGGTCATCAACACATCAAACTCAGCATCACCGAAGTCCAGCTTGTACGCATCCCCTTGCTGAAACTCGACGCGGTCTTCGACGCCCCACTCGGCGACTCTCTTCCGGGCCTTCTCGACCATGCTGGGCGAGATGTCCACTCCTATCAGATGGCAGCCGGTGTTCATCGCAATCCTGCACGCACTGTATCCGGTACCGCAACCCACAACGAGCACCCGGGTGTTGTTGTCTATTTCGAGCAACTCGGTAATCCGGTCAGACGCACCTAGACCACCCCAATGGAAGTACGGTATGCCCATTGTTGCTGCGTAGTCGTAATAACCCATTTCATCCAGATTTCGACGGTCCCGCACCTCGTACACCACACTCGAAGCCTACACTATGACCTCGCCCTCTATCGAATTCTCTTATAGGTTTCCTTCAGCGCTTGCTTATCTGACGTTCAGGCCAGAGGGACAGCAGGTATGCTGATACTGTATGATGATTCCGTCTGCACCGTCCCTATTCCAGGCGCGTCCTACCTGGCCCTGTGGTACGGGTCTGTCTCGCCGATTGAGCGATACATTGCCGTGTGCAGAGCAACGTTCCTTGGGTCCGTAAGAGCGGTGCCCATCCCGTTGAGGACATACCCGTATCCTATCTCGGCTTGCGGGTCGGCAAATCCAAATGAACCTCCTGTCCCTGCCATCCCGAACGAGCTAGGAGAACCGTAGGGGTTCTTCGGAGAGGGCTTCATGAAGCCGAGTGAAAATGGTATCTCTACTTTCAGGAGCCGATCTCGGAATCCGTGCAGTGGTGCGACAGGTGGTGTCATTAGCTGCCGGAGTGTTTCCTCTCTCAGCCCAAGCTCTTTTCCGCCCGTCGCAAAGACGCTGTATGCATGAGCAAGGGCGCGAGCCGTTCCTACACCCCCTCCCGATGGGACTTCGAAATTCCTAGCATAGACATGGTCTTTGTCCAAGGAATGCTCACTCCCCAACAGCGCTCTGCGGAATGCCGAACGCGGGTTCATCACCGCGAGAACCAAGGATACCGGCATGCCGCGCATAGCCGAAAAGCCGACGTTTGCTGCTCGAAGGGTGGCCAGCCTAGTATCCGGAATCTCTTCGGGAAGTCGAATGTAGAAGTCGAGCCCGAGCGGAGTGGCAATCTCATCCTGAAAGTACTGCCCTATGCTGCGGCCTTTGGGGTCGACCCGACGCAAGATTTCGCTTTGGAAGTATCCAAGGGTAATGGCGTGGTAACCCTGCTGCGTTCCTGGCTCCCAAGCCGGTTTCTGCCGCGCTAGGACTACCGCCAGGCGGTCGAGGTCTGCTAAGATGTCCCTGTCACCCTGTTCCTCGAAATAGAAGAGACCCGCCTGGTGTGCCAGCAGTTCCCGGATGGTGATCTTGTCCTTGCCCTGCTGGGCAAACTCGGGCCAGTACTTTGAAACACGCTCGTCGTAGTCAAACAGCCCCCGTGAATGAGCAAGCGCCATGGCCAGACCGGCCATTCCCTTCGTGGTCGACCACACGATCACCATGGTGTCCTCTTCCCAAGGCTCTCCAGTGGCCTCGTTCCTGACGCCGCCCCATAGGTCGACTACCTTCTCCCCCTGGTGGTAGACACAACAGGCGGCACCAAGCTCATTGCGGCGCTCGAAGTTCTGAGCAAAGGCTTCCTGCACATCTTCGAAACCCGGCTTGACAAAACCTGATATCGCACTGCTCTTGGTCATTTCAGTTCACCTTGGACTGCGTTCGCTTCACCGCGGCACTTCGAGCCTGAATCCAATCGGAGTGCTCGTCGTCGCTCAGAATCATGAGAACCCACCGTATATTATAAATAACGCGGGAACCTGATTTCCAAGACTAGGAACTTTGGTGTTCGCAGAAGGGACAAAGTGCTCTCGCACTTCTGATGTTCTCATGATTGAGAATGAGGTTCATTGTTTATGACTTCGCGAAGGCAGGACTCAGATGTGAAGCCCGAAGAGCCGGCAGGTGCTGTTTCTTTCAGGGAAATAACCCGCAGATCCATCTGGCCCGTAGAACTTCTCAATAACGTCGCACCAAAACACCGTATCTATGGACTGGTTGAGGTCGATGTGACCAAGGCCCGCAGGTTCATCTCAGAGAATGAAGCGAAGACCGGGGAGAAGCTGTCCTTCACAGCTTGGGTGACAAAGTGTGTTGCTCAAGCCGTCAGCGAGCATAAAGAAGTCCAAGCCTTCAAGAAAGGGAAAAAGAAGCTCATTGTCTTCGATGACGTCGACGTTGGCCTGATCATAGAACGGCAGATGGAATCAGTGAGGGCCGCCATCCCATACACTGTGAGGAAGGCGAATGAGAAGAGCTTCAGGCAGATTCATGATGAGATTCGCCGAGCACAAAGCCCCAGTGCACCCGTCGGATTTGGTGAAGAACTTCCTAGGTCAGTCCGCGTCTTTCTCCGCCTGCCAGGCCTCCTGAGGAAGCCTTTCTGGTGGAAGATCAATTCGGACCCATTCATGAAGAAGCGCTTCTTGGGCACTGTCGCTGTCACAGCAGTGGGCATGTTCGGGAGGGGCGGGGGATGGGCCATTCCAGTCGGTCTGCACCCAGTCGTGTTCGCATTGGGTGGAATCGCTAGCAGACCAAGGGATTTAGCTAACACAGCAGACATTGGCGAATACCTCAGCATGACTGTGATGTTCGATGAAGAGGTGTCTCTTGGTGCCCCCGCGACGAGGTTTACTGCCAGACTCTTGGAACTCATGCAGTCTGGCTTTGGACTCGAATGAGTGCCAGTGTGGAGCTGTTTGGAAAGGAGTCATCCAGTAGAGCTGCGCCTTCATTTCAGAAGCACGTCTTAGACCGCCCAGACCCTAGTTGGGCATTGCTGCCGTTAACTGAGCCTGGCTTTTTTCCACACGCCAGAGGACAATGGCGAGCACCGCAGCCCATAGCATGTAGCCATAGACCATAATGCGCTCCACAAGCCCTACCCACGGCGTAGGCTGTCCTGCCTCAACTTGGGCCACGCCGAGGAAGGGCAAAATACCCAACACGAGATACATCAAGACCGTCCCAATCGAGTAGAGGCGGAACTGCTTTCCGAATGCAGTAGCTGCGAATCCTATCATCAGCAGAATGAAGAGCACAGTCACAGCCGCGATGATCTGATGTATGGTGTCAGTGAGCGTTGCCTCGGCCCCAATTGGGTGCATTGGAAAGAACAACACCCCCACCAAGCCGACTACCGCATATCCCGCCAGCAGGCCTCCCGTGAAGCGCAGGACGGGCTTTCGACTAGCTGCTACCCAGACGCCTGATGCGAACGCAATCACAAGCACATCATGCATGAGGTAAAGCGGAACGACCAGCGACCTTGAGGGAGCACCGATAGCGCCCAGCTCACTGATATATTGAGAGGCGAAGTCATAGCCCTCGTATGATAGCCCTCCGATTATGTCAGTACCGACATAGAGCAGCGAAGAGAGGATGCCGCAGATGAGTAGGACCTTTCGTGACATGCTTGCACTCCTTATCTGGGTGTGCTCTAGAACACATCTCTGGCAATTAAGTTTCATTCCCGGTGCCGGATTAGCTATCGCACAGGTGAACGACAGAGCTGGGTCGAGGGAAACCTGCAGTCGCCGAAAAGGCCCATCATATTTGGAACTCATAATCCTCATTAGAGAGTCTGTCTTGATTCGTACTTCCTGAACAGAGTATCGGTGAAATGAATGGCAGACATCGAAACATGGGCGACGGATTCTTTCGAGGCAAAGTACAAAGCTCTGATGGGTGGCATGTCTGAAGCCGATCAGAAGAAGAGTGCAGTACAAGTACTACATCTCTGTCAATGCGACAAGTGTTCGACAAATACTGATATCGGAGAGATTACTGCTGTCTACTGCGCCTTGGGGAGAAAGGACAGGGGCCTCGAACGAAAGGGCTGTCTGTGCTCACATTGCGCAATAACCAGGACGATGAGCCTACGTTGGGACTACTATTGCATAAAGGGTTCGGCAGTAGAGCTGTCAGATTTGTAGGTGGTTAAACCGGAGCCTGCCGTCGTGCGTTTCTCCTGCCACGATAGAGAAGACCAATCAGTGCAGACCCCGCAAGCACACCAGCGACAGCGGCCGCAGCTAGCCACTGCGGTGCATCCTCAACCATATGCTCCCACAGATGAGTTTCCGGGTTCCACCGGTCCTTATGGATCAGCCAGTAGTCCTTGAAGTCGTATGCATGAAGAGAGCCACATCTGTACTGTCCCAACATGCCAATTCGCGGATCGCCCCTGATGGTGGGTTTGAAGCCTGACGGGAGATTCGGAAGAAGCCTCTTGCTGAATTTGACTGGGGCATGGAAAGGAATCTTCTCGAAGTATTGCTCTAGATTGATTGCCTGTCGCCTCGATCCAACTCTGCAACCACGGTCAGACCTTATCTGCGTTCTTGTGTGGCTCAGCGATTGCCGCCACAGTTCTCAAAAGCATCCAATCCCGCTGGCTCCATGACCCTGAGATTGGTCGTTCAAATCGACCCCTGCTACCGCATCTCCTCTTTGTCGGTTTCATAATGAAGCAAGACATTTCCGGATTGGAAGGCCCTTGTTTCCAGAAGCCTCAGGTTGAATCTCTTGACGTCTCTGAATAGGGGTTTGCCTGTCCCTAATATGACCGGCGTTACAATAATCAAGTATTCGTCAATCAATCTTTCAGCCGCAAGTTGCTGCACAATCGTACCACTGCCGAATATTATCATGCCCGGACCTCTACCTTGTTTTAGCTTCCTCACTTCTTCTGGGACATTGCCCTTAACTAGCCTTGAATTCTTCCAAGTGACTTCCTTCAGTGTGTTTGAAAACACCACCTTGGTCATGTGACTTAACTCATCGGCCGTGGCCCGAGCTTCCTTGGGAGCCGTTGGATCCGCCGCGACCTTCGGCCAGTGTCTCTCAAACATCTCGTAGGTCACGCGGCCAAATAGAATCGTATCAAGATGCATCATCTCGTGCGTCGCTTTGTCAACTTCGAGATTATGCACAGCTTTGTCAACATCGGGATCAGGCACAAACCAATCGATCTCTCCATTCGGCCCGGCGAAAAAGCCGTCGATAGAGATGCGATTCAACATGACGATTCTTCTCATGGTTGTTTCTCCTGTGATTGTCTCTCACGTGATTACCAAGTCAATCGTAGCCCCCGGTCCAATTCAAGATGACTGTTCACTACCTTGCGCTTAACTTGACAGGCCATACTTTATGCACCAGAGCAAGGACGGTGGTTGCTGCTTAGGCGTATTGCGGGCAATAAATGGTGGGTCACTCACACAAGAAGCCTGATTAGACGGGGCGCCTGACGACTCTCCACACCCGTACCTTGCCCGGTCTTTCTGCGTCGTCTTCCGGAAGATTCAATGACACAGGAGGAGCATATCATCCAAGTCCATGGGTCGTGCGTTCGGAGGGCTCAGTAGACCGTCAGATCCTGTTCTGGGCAGGGGACTGTTGTGAGAAATGGACCGTTTCGGAGAGATGCGTCACGGTTCGGCAAGATTCGAGATGAGGATATGAATGTGGCTATCAGTGCGCTGTTTCTCGACGAGATGCTCTTGATTGTCTTCGAACTGCTGATTCTTGCGTCGCTCAATGCGCGCACAGGTTGGGTGAGGAAGAAAGGCAGTGGCAGGCTTGTACTAATGGTCTGCACTTCAATCCTTTTGGCCTTACAGGCAGGACTTGTCTATGACCTCCAGTCTTACTATCAAGGTGAGATCGGCTTTAAGGGCGGTTCTTGGGGCGATTTCCGACACGATGAATCCGTAGTCATCCTGCCCGGAGGAACCTACCAGACCAAGTCAATATCAAACTGGCACACAGTGATGGACCTATACATACGGATCGAGACCGCCCCCGTCAACGCCACGTTGTACATCAGAGATGAGAACAGCCCGCAAGTGATGCGACAACTTGGTAACTACTCCTATGCCATCGTGTGTTTCAGATTACCGTACCTTTACTCTTGCCCATTTGTGATCGCGAATTGGACTGCCAATGTGCATAATCCTAGTCAGAATGAAAGTATCGACGTTTCCATCTCAATCTTCAGGGAACCAGTAGAGGATTCGGGCTTCCTGCTGCAGGATTCAGTCGTTTCGCCTCATAACTACCCATCCATTGCCATTGTGACCCTCTGGTTCTACGCCCTTTGGACAATGCACCATGAGAGGCCGCGCAAGCCCACAAGTCACGTTCAAGTCGGCAATCAACCTGAGGACTGTGGAAGCACAGACTCTCTTTGCGCAAGAATCTCTGGGAATCTTTTATAAAACCACGGAAGTGCCAATGAAGTATGGTTGAGGTTATTCCCACCGAGTTCACCTCAGAAGGAGCGACGGTCAGAGGAAACTTCGTCATTCCAAGTGGAGACGGACCCTTCCCAGGTATCTGCAAGTTCCATGGAATTCCAGGTCGACCTGACCAAGTCAGCGGTCTCGCAACAAGGCTTGCCGAGGCTGGTTTCGCAGTTTTGACTTTTGACTTCAGGGGCTTCAGGCGGAGTGATGGAATATTCTCTCTTGCGGGCGAGGTCAAAGATGCCAGGGCGGCCATCTCACACCTGCTGAAGTCGGACCTGACAGCCAAATCATGGTCCGGAGTGTACGGTGAAAGCTTTGGTGCAGCAGTTGCAGTCTGTGCCGCTGCTGAGGATAAGCGCGTCAAAGCGCTCTGCCTGCGAGCACCAGTCTATGACACGCTCTGGTTCTCTCAGTCGCCATTGGTTCGTCCCTCTGCTGATCAGATTGTTGAAATAGATTTCACTCAGATTCACGGCGTCGAGGACCCAGAGATTCGGGCAGGAATGTTTCACAGAATGGTGGAAGATGCCAAGGTACATAATCCCATGAACGAGATCTCCAAGATATCACCACGCCCATTACTGGTTGTACATGGTACTGATGATGTAGAAATTGACTTGGCAGGAGTAAGGCGCCTCTATGAGCTTGCTGGTGAGCCGAAGGATTTGGTCATTGTGGAGGGCGCGGATCACAATCTTACAAATCCTCGTGCATCTGAGATAACCTTGAGCACCGAAGTTGAATGGTTCAAGAAACAATGGATGAATCGTCGAAGAAGGTCGAATAGACGAAAAACCTGAGCCGGGATTTCTATCGAAAGCCGAGGCATCCGTTATGACTCTTCTGAGAGAGCATCTGCTTCATGCTATTCAGATAATGACGGCCTGTGCGGTTGTCCTCTGTATTGCCGCTCCATATGGGCAGGAATCATCATAGCCGCGGGGCTTATGACCCTGAGATCGATTGTTCAGATCTGTCTCTCGCTTCCGCTTCCTCTCTGTTCCGTTCATAGTCCATCCTATTAGATACATGAATCATACGCCGCTTGCTCCGAACACTCTAGACGCTGGACGGTACTTGTCTGTGATGAGGACCAGCGTCATGACCACTGTACAGACCACTAGAGCCTCGGAGAGGACAGCAAGGGAGAAGCTACTGTCCTAGCCCAACCAGTACTTGTAGTCAGGGACGATTACGGTACCTGCTGCAATCTGGTTCTCGAGTGCAAAGATAGCGTTGTACACGCTCGCATCGAGGTCAACTATTGTCGTGTTCAGCTCGTATCCCACAAGCCCATTGGCGACAGACCCGATCTTGATACCAGCCGTCCAAGTATCGAGGAATACTTGTTCGAACTGCCGGTAGACGGCCACGTCGACCCTCTTCAGCATCGAGGTCAGGACCACAGTGCGGTCGCCCACAACGTTCAGACCAAGATACATCTGTGGGCTGTCAGAACCAATCGCCCAGACAGGGTAGGGCTTGGTCCCGTTAGTTGTCACGACGCTCTCTATTACTCCCATCCCTGAGCGGCCAGCTACAGCGAAGATGATGTCGTACCCAGCTGTATACATAGCATCACCGAGAGCCTTGCCTGCAGCCGTGTTGACCCAGTCGCCAGTGTAGGCTATGGTGAAGTTGATTCCAGGGCTGCTCCTGTTGGCACCCCAGACATAGCCACCGGCGTACTTGTTGACCAGCGGGATGTCCATACCACCCACAAAGCCGATCTTGTGTGTCGTACTCACGAGCCCAGCCATGGCACCGACAAGTGCGGACCCCTCGTTCTCGTTGAAAACGACGGACGCGGTGTTGTTGTACACGACCGGGTCCATGTACATGTCGACAATAGCGAACCTCTGGTTCGGAAACTCCTTACAGACGTTAGCCAAGGCATCCATCTGGTCGAACCCTATGCATATTATCAACTCATACGGGTCAGCAAACTGAGGGTGCTGACAGTAATCTCGAATGAAGCCTTCGTACTCAGATATTGCGACAGGCTCGACGTAGGTGAAGTTCATGTCGAAGGCGGCACTGGCATCGTTTGCACCCTTCACACATTCGTCATTGAACGATTTGTCTCCAAGACCACCTGTTGCGAACACTATCGCGATGGAATACGGATTGTTGGGCAGTGTTGGTGTGGTCGTCGTGGTTGTGGTTGTTGTGGTGGGTCCTGCCACCGAAACGTACCACCATGTGCCAACACCCGCGAAGACAACGATGACCACGACAACCATGCCCAAGACCATTCTGTCGCTGACAGAACTCATTCTCTCTGCCTCCTTAGCCAGACTCACGAGTCTGTCATCTGAAGGAAACAAACGCACTTAAGAACAGAGGACGGGCGAACGCAGCAGTTCTTGGCAGAGGTGTTGCTTGGTTTTCGACCCCCCACTCCCATCTCAGCCGTCTGTTCGTTTGTTGCGATTCCATGCACAGACCATTCAGACTATGTTCCTAATGAGATCTCAGTTCCAGCAGCGTAAGCTCTGCTTCTTGCATCCGCTTCGAAGATCTGGAACTGCATTTCACTAATGACCACTCCATTTGCATCGGTGGTTGCATTCTCGAAAACGCCAAGTCCAGGTCCTCCTACAAACCCAGACGTAAGGATTAGTACAACCGGTTTTCCTTCGAAGTCAGCACGTGCGAGATATGCTAGCATCGACTCATGTGGTTTTGCTCCGTTGACTGGACTTCCTAGCACAATCAAGTCATATGTTGTCACATTCGTTGGAGTCTGCAGTGAACTTGTGGTCACTTCCACTCGCCAATCCGATGCTATTAGGCCACGTATGTATTCATTTACAATATCCTGATTGAAACCTGTTAGTCCTGGTCGGAATACAACAAACACAGTGCCTTTTGACCCATCTGGATTCTGAACTACCACATCTTGGACAATCTCACGGCCATTCAGGGCGATGACAAGCAGTGAAGTGGTAGTCATTCCTGCAATGAAGATTACGCAGATCAGGCCACAGATTCGCTTTTTGTTCATGGTATTTGCTCCACACTGCCGCATGTCTTGCCTTCAGTTCTTCAATGAGTGTTACATTCTCGTATTTGGACTAGCTTGTTTCTTCGATTCTCAATGAACCATAGGTGTTCCTAGAAGGAGATTGTTCTCATTCAATTCAGTATTCTGATAACCACCGCATGCTTTCCCTACGACTATTCCAGAGATAGACTGTCCGATAGATGATCAAGCCAACTGTATATGCAATGATTAGTAGCAGAACGTCATTGAAGACTACCTCCATTGGAAAGAGGAGAGTGATTCCAATCGCTGTCAGAAGAAATGTTCCATAGTATTTTCCCAGAGGGTCATAGAGGGGCTCTCTCTTATTCGACGAGATGATGAAAAACAGAAACATGAAGACAAATACGAACAAGATCCACGACGGGTAGAACTGTCTGAGAGAGAATGCATAGAAAGACACGAGGACGAACGCAAAATCGGCTATTGGGTCAAGATAGGCTTCGAGAGGCGATGACGGGGTTATCTTTTGCCACTTCCCCAAGCGGCCGTCTACAATATCAGAGGTGAATGCTGCGAGATAGAGAAAGACTGCAATCTCAGTAAGGCCCCATACGAATGCATAGAAAAATGCAGGTGTCAGGAGAATCCTGAGAACGACAACAACATATGGAGATTTCTTCAGTCAGTTATCAGTTTCAACCAATACATTATCTCCCACAGAACGATTATCTCCTTCCCTCAAGACACCATCATCAAGATGTGCTGTATCTGGAGGGATATGAATATTCGCTATCCATGGCACTCTGTCCCTCGCTCTCTTCTGTCATATGAACGCCGACTCCCCAATGACAGGCATCTGAAGCACCCGTGAATCGGTCTTCAGAATAGGCCGCCCGCTGGCACTTCTTTCCCTTTGATATCCAACTGCAAGTGTGCCGAGCATGCAAGACACGACTCAGACAGGAACAATGGATAAATGTGTCTTGTCGATGCTTCGATGCCAACAGCGCGACTCTTGCGGTGGGAGATGTGGAAGCAGGACCGGAGCATCATGACACTGGCAGTGGACTGCTATTCATTGCTGGAGCTGCAGGCAGCGCATTCGGTGTAGTCGCACCAACCAGTCGCAGTGCCATCTACATCTCGTCGACTCTGAGCCAATCACCTCTTTGGATGTCGGTTCATGCAGTTTCCTGGGCGCTCTGGTATTCTTTGTTGGGATTGGGCTTCTTGGGTCTACATAGAAGGTATGGGCAGGCGTTCCCATTATCAATCATTTGGTTGACTTTCGTGACTGCTGTGATACAGGTACTCCTAGTCCCAATGATCTTTGTTGACTTGGACCGGACTCTGGTCATTCTACGAACCGGAATGGCAGTCTGTGGAACCAGCATGACAGCTTTGACTCTAGTGGCAGGAGGATACTCGCTCAGAGAGATGAGAGAGCAATCCAAAGACAAGGCCCTTGTGGAAACAACCGGAACAGGCCTCATTATCGGTGGCATTGCAGCGGTTTTCCCACTGACTGCGGCGATTGCCAGTCTTTCGAGCTTTCTTGTTTTGTTGTTCTTCCTCGAAGAGTACAGAGCCCGCTAGTACTGCCCTTTCCTAATCTGGTCCTTCGTTAACGTTTCTTCAGGACGAAATATGCAGCTGCTACCACGGCAACAACAACGATTCCTGCTGCCAAGACTGGCCATGACAGAATCTCTCCTTGCGTCACCTGTGAGATCTCAAAGATTGTCACGTAGGCCTGCCACTTCAACTCCTCATCTTGTGTCGTCATGTTCACCGTGTCTACATCGTACGAAACGTACAGGAGGTCCCCATGGAGCATCACCCATGGTCTTCCTGCCTTCTTGTCACCCATGTAGACGAAATCCGTGATTGGTAAGTCATGTATGATGTTCCAGTCGCGGTCGAATACTGCGAGGTGCACATTCGGGTAGACTGGGAAGAAGGTTGGACTACTTCTCGTGCTCGTGTCCAAGTAGGCTACATAGAAACGCTCCCCATCAAAGACCATCCCTTGCGACCAATGGGCATGTGGTATCAGGCTCTTGTTCCCAAGGAAGTTCCAGTCGCTATCGTACCTCATCAACACCAAGCCACCAAAATAAGAGTTGGCCGACACGTAGTAGTAGATGCCGTCCACAAAGAGGATGGAGGACCCGCAGATATGTGGAGTGTCATCAAGGGTGATGTTTCCCAGAGGCTCGAGGTCGGCAGTGAAGAAGTGGTGACGAGTCCAATTCCCTAGTTGCCAGATTCCCGAGGGGCTGTATTGGCCACTGACATCAAGCTTCCCGTTGATGTAGGCAACCATCGGATCGGTGTTTCCCTCATTCGGTTCAGGAAGTGTGACATAGATTTCTTTCAGTCGCGTCCAGTTGAAGGCGTCGTATTTGACTATTCGCCAGCCGTAGGGGTCGCCTGCGTTCTGTGATATGAAGACATAGTAATATGTGCTGTCCACCATGAATGAGCCTGAATCGCCTGCCTCACTCGAATTGACGTACCATTCGAGGACGCCAGTCTTTCCGGTTTCCTGCATTTCCAGATTGTACTCTTTGTAGGCGTATCCAGCTCCCAGAGATGTGTTCGGTACTAGGCTGGCTTTCGTTCCAAATGAAACAACAAAACGGTCAGTTGCGGGAACGTAGTTGATGCGAGCAAAGCTGCCAGTCAGGAACTGTTCATCCGGCGTTACTTGAACAGTACGTACAAACACGATAGATGGTTGCTGAGCCAGCACAGCTCCGTACGTCGAGGATCTACACTCGGCCAAGGGTAGCGATACCAATACGATGAACGACAGAGCCAGTATCATCATTCCTTTCCGTCTTGACAGCCTGCGTGCGTGCATCATCAGCCGATAGGCTCGTTTCCGCTTGGCGTTCTCCAGAGCTTCAGCCACTGTGTCATACCCCAAAAGCGTCTACGATACTGTAGCGGGACTGCTCTTCAGAGATAAAACCCTTGTCGGATTTCGCCGCTGTCAGATGGGGAGAACGCGTGCAACTGAAGAGGAACCACCAAGTCGGACCCACTCTCACTCGAATATCTAGTATGACTAGGTGATGAAAGACTCTTATAGCGACCTGCCTAGCTCTTGAGTCAGGATTTAGCAACTGACAACGGGTGTGAAGAGAAGAGTGGTGGCAAAAGCAGGGGCCATGGCGATACCATATGGCGTGTCTCTTGAGGGCCTCATCAATGTCATACGCGCCTGGAATCGGGCACAGGGATATGCAAGACCTCTGAAGGCAGAGCAGGTCGCAGAACGGATAGAAACCGGTGCTAAGATCGCGAGTAGAGCGAAGGTAGTATGCAATCAGAGTTCATTCCTGATACAGCTCGGGGTTTTGGTGAAAGAGGGCCAATCGAATCGCCTCACCGAAGCCGGGCAGGAAGTGGCCCGTGCCGCAGACTCCCCGCTTCAGGAGGAATTCAACAGTCTGATGAAGAAACTGATTCTTGAGTGGAAGCAGGTACAGCCTCTGATTGAGTTCGTGCGTAATAGAGGAAAGGTTTCAAGAGGTGAAATGTTCGACCGGGTCCTTGAGGAAGCCAAGAAGTCGAAGAGTACTACCAATGCTGTAATGGGCGGCAACACGTTTGTTGAACTCCTTCAGCGGGCAGGAATCCTGGTAGCGGAAGATGACTCTGTGAGCCTAGCAGGCGGACTTCCTCGTGCCGCGGTGAAACCGTTGACACCTGAGGTGTCTAGAACTGTAGAAACACCCGAGGCGCTCAGACCAGAGGAAGTGCCCGAAACCCCCGAAGCAGTAGAAACACCCGAGATTCCCGAGGTTCTAGAAACATGCGAGGTTGCCACACCAGAAGAGGTTCCTGAGACCCTCAAACCTGTGGAAACAGTTGGGGGTCCCACGTCAGAGGAAGCACCTGAGGTTTCCAAACCCGTAGAGGTACCGGCGTCCTCCGAAGCTGTGGAAGCACCTGAGGTCATCAAGCCTGTAGAAACACCTGAGGCGCCTGCACCAGAAGAGGCGCCTGAGATTATCAAACCTGTCGAGGGACCTGAGGAGCCCACACCAGAGAAAACACCCGAGGCCGCCATGCCGGAAGAAGTGCCGGAGGTTTCCACGCCAGAAGAGGCCCTCGAGATTCCGACACCAGAGGAAGAACCCGAGGCTCCCACGCCAGAAGAAGCACCTGAGGCCCTCAAACCTGTGGAGGAACCTGAACCCGCCAAAGCTGTAGAGGAAGCCGAGGTCTCCACAAAAGAGGAAGCGCCTGAAGTTCCCAAACCTGCAGAAACACCTGAGGAGCCCACACCAGAAAAAGATCCTGAGGCCCCCACACGAAAAGAGGCGCCCGAGATTTCCAAACCGGTAGAGGTAGCTGAGGAGCAGAAGCAAGAGAGAGTGGAGGAATCATCTGAAGAGAAAGAACATCGCCTTCCGGGAGCGAGATACCTGTTGGGGCTGGTTGTGATATATGCTGCAATATACGCCCAGTACATACTACCAAGCATGGGTCTCGTGTTTGACATGCTGTTGGTGTATGGAGTCCCGATAGTTGTCATCGGCTATCTCTGGGGTCGTCAGATTCTGCATCGATCTCTGAATAAGATGTATGCAGCGGTGAAGTATGGGTTTGCTTCCTATGGCGGCTTTACTGCCCTGGGCTATCTGATATCGCTGGTGCTAGTGATCCTGCTTATCCTATTTGACCCATCCTCTCTCAATCTTCTACAAAATCCAGATCCTGTACTGAACACCACACCTGAGAATGCTTGGCTCCTAGTGTGGCTCTCTTTCATTGTTGTGGGCCCAGCAGAGGAGTTTCTCTTTCGAGGTTTCATCTATGGTGGATTACTCAACATGTTCGGCAATCGTCACTGGCTGTCGTTGGCATTTCTATCATCAATCCTCTTCGCAGCGGTTCACCTGTACTATGCGCTTGACTACGGTATCGTATCAGTGATCATGTTCACTCAACTGATTTCCTTCGGCATGGCAATGGCCGTTTCGTACTACCTTTCTGGAGGAAACCTACTGGTTCCCGCCTTTATCCATGGTCTATTTGATGCAACCGGATTCCTCACGATTGCCTTTTCATTCGAACTTGGGGCTAGTCTTAGGCTGGACTTTGTCTTTGTCTCTCTGGCTGTTCTTCTATACGTGTCGCTGCAACGGCTCGGAAGCAGGAAGGTTTCATACTAGGGACCATTGTGAGCGTAGGTATGACCAAGAAACTACAGAACAGGACTCTCCGCGTCCTGCTCAAGACGAATCTCTCTGCGAGTTCTCCACCCGCTAAAGGCCATATGCAGGAAGAAGACCGAGGAGACACATATCACTGCAATTGTGCCCCACACCATGAATGAAACAAGAGGCGAGATGTCCTCAATCGGATAGACCCATTCCCCGCCACCAGTACCCACCCAGACAAGATAGAACACCGCATCAGGAACCGTGATAGTGGCTATCAAGAAGGGCGTAAGGAAAACAGAGCCAAAAACCCACGCCGGAAACAATCCGGCCGAAAGACATCTTGATGAGCAGTAGAAGTTTCGGCCGTCCTTCCAGCGAAATATCTCAATAGGTTTTCCACACCACTTGCAGAGCCGAACAGACTGAGGCTGCTCCCCTTGGCGCGCCCTTAGAAACCTCATCGACTCTTCATAGTACTGGAACGTACTAGAATGTATTGTGCGTCGCTTCTAGGCTTGGACGCCGCCAGCATTATGATGCTGACTTCTGACCAGATGCATCGGACTCACTTGCCTTCTCGTCGGAGCACCACATATCCACAGATGCGCTCATCTGCCTCTTGCAGGCCACCGTCAATCCCGTAGGGCTCATGCCCCCAGCTCAATAGGAACTTCAGAGTGAAACCCCGAATTGGTCATTCAAATCCATCCCTGGTCACCATCTCTCTCTGCTTGCATTCGAAACGGCTCAATCATCCGAGTCACCTTGAGTCCTTATCTCGTTCCAGACTCGAGAAGCGTGCTTCTTGCAGGTAACCGCATGACGATGCCAACCACCCATTCCAGCCCTCTTTCCAGACCATGTTCGGAAGTTCTCACTCAATAGTGGAAGACAATGTTGGCTTTCTATGGGTGAACTCAGTGGGACCGCCTTCTTGAACAGACCCAGCGTGTCCTCCTTGCCGGCAATCCAAAGATCAGCCGGACTCTTGCAGTAGAAATGCGGATTCGACCTGAAGCGAGCCTGATCTTCGTCTGGTGCATGCTCGAAGCCCTCTTGAGTGAACCACCGTTCGATCTCAAACGCGCCCACAATGTATCCACCCCATTCAGGGTTTACTTGTGGATTGCGAAGAGACTTGTCAATACTCCTGTAGTCAAGGGTAGCCAAGAAGAGAAGAATGTCGCCTTGTTGTAGCGATTCGAGTAGTGGTTCGTATCCATATCCTCGTTTCACGTGCCCATAGGTTCGAAACTTGAAGTCTGGATCGTTGTGAGCCCTCATCCGGGCCAGTTCAGGTATCAGATCTGAAAGACTTGCATTTCTGAACTCCCAGAGGTTTGCGTACTTTGAACGAGTGTAGTCGCGCACCCGCAATTCTGCATACGTCGGCAACCGCCTGCAATTCCAACCAACCGCAGGAATCGGAAAGAACACGAAGCTTCTGTCGGGAAACACCAACCCTCTCATCCCGCCGCTCAACCCGACGTTTATCACTACCAGCTTCAATAGATTCAACCCTTCTCTTGAAATGGAACACCACAGAGTGTCTTGAGCCTTACTCTGCCAGTCAAGACAGTGGCGCTCTGCCTAGAAACGGAATTGATCGCCAAACTCGACAGCCCGCCATGACTTATCTTGTGATCTCGATGAATCATGAAATCAAGATCCACGTACAGATGAGATATCTGCCAGCCAGCTGTGCCACCAGTACATGGAACTCGATGACTTGGTCCGGCTCTTTCGAGCCAAATGACAACAGCGGCTAACAGCGAGGCTCGCGACAGGTACGTCATAGCCTGTGACCGATGTCAAGGTTTATTAGAAAATGCAGTAGTTCACCATAGTTAAATGAGGAGCTGATTCCGATGTCCCAGAAAGCAAAGAGAACGAAACAGGTCATTGAGAAGAGAGCAACCATGAGAATCGCGCTGATTGGAATCGGTCATGTCGGCAGAGCTCTGGCGGAGCACTGGAGCAAGGCGGGTCATGAGATCTGGCTGGCTAGTGACAGAAAGGATTCACCAAGCGTCGAGGAAGCTCTGAGGGCACATCCAGACTGGAAGCGTGCAGGTGTGCAGGAAGCGGTGAATCAGGTCGATGCGGTCGTACTTGCGGTTCCTTTTGATGCCGTGTCGAGTGCCATCTCTGGTGTGCGCTTCGGTGGCAAACTCCTGATCGACTGCACCAATCCAATCGGTCCAGGATTCACCCACGCTCTGAAGAGCGAACGCTCAGGCTCTGAGTTTGTCCAGGAATTGGTGCCAGATGCACATGTAGTCAAAGCCTTCAACATCTATGGGTATGAGAACCTCGTTCAGGTCCCGCAGGACGGTTCAGGCCGACGACCCGTGATGTTAATGGCTGGCAATGATTCCGGTGCCAAGGCAGTGGCTTCGAACCTGATTGCCGACGTCGGTTTTGAAGCAAAAGACACTGGTCCTCTCAATCAGGCTCTGCATCTGGAGCACATGACTCTGCTCTGGGTCAAGATGGTCAGGAACCAAGGTCATACGTCACATTTCGTATGGGCCTATGTGGAACAGAAGCCATGAGGACAGCTTCTTTGAGTCTGAACATCTTGGTAACTAGGAAGCGATATGGCAGCTGACCTTGGCTAGCCCGCCTGCTTCTTGGACCGCCAACAATCGCTCCTCGTCAACATTGCTAGTACTCGTCTTCAGAGTGAGGACTCGCCCATCGCTCACCAGCAAGATTGAGAAATCTGATATTGGTCCTTCAGATTGACCGTCTGCCGCCATCTGATTCTCTGAAGAGATGCGTTTCTGTTGGTGTGTTTATTCAGATCTTGTGCTTCCGCACGACCTCATCCTGAATGATGCTAAAGACTCTGTCATACAACGTGCGCCCCTCTATGCCGTCACAGAACTCATAGTACTCCGCCTTTGCCATCAGATAGTCAAAGTACCTTGGAAGGACATCGACCTTCCTCAGTTTCCGGTCGATACAGAACCTCAGTTTCTTCAGGGCGTTCTCGATGCCCAGGTGTCCACACAGGAACCCGACCTCGAAAATCACGGCATGTGGAGAGCCCTGCTTTGTGAAGAGAGCTACAATCACATCGGGATTGATCCTATCCAGTATTCCCTCGAACTTGGTGTTGATATCGATAGCAGTGACAGGCCCCAACTCCTCCATTATGAATACCTGACAACCGGCTCCCCTCAGGCGGTTGGCTAGGCTCTTTCTCGTTTCAAGCTGATCTGGCGGATAGCCTGGCCCGAGGAGAAGCACGCACACATCTGGCAGGTGCTTCTTGAGCTTGGCACTGAAACTGGTGGCCTCTGCATCCCACTCTTCTCTGGCGGATGTCCCTCTCCCACGATTCGTCATATTCATTGAACGATTGTCATTGATATTTAAGCACGGACACGAATGTTGGTGCTCAACCCGGACTTTGGAGGGGAACATGTTGGGCGGACAGTCAAAGGGCCTCATGGCAGATGATACGAACGACTCTGACGCGTTTCTCTTCGCAAGTAGCATACATGATACTTAGATTTATAAATGCTACTTAGTAACATACGCGTAATCATGCGCGCCGCGTGACAATGCATACACGAGAAGGCCGGATACACACTACATGCAATCACACGCCCCACACACTGCGGTGTCCAGAAACAGACTGACAGTCTGCAGCAGAAACCGGAATCTGAGAAACCCTACATAACAAAGGAGAACGGACAGAGGATGGACGCTAGAGATGTAATACTTCACCTGTTCGAGAATGAGAGGCTCCGCAGAGTACTGATTCAGCTGTACGAAGGAAAAAAGTCATTCACGGCACTGAGAGGGGAGGCAAGGGTTGGCAGCAATGCCACTCTGTCCAGAGACCTCGAATTCCTAGATTCTGCGGGACTGATTGTCAACATATTCCAGAGGACTGACGAAGGATCGTATTCATACTACGAACTGAACTCATACGGCAAGAGAGTCGCGCAGATTGTCCTCGAACTGGAGAGGACGCTAGACAAGAAACTAGGCGAAACGCTTGTTGCTCAATAGGTGCTATGGGATTGTTCGGGGCAGGACGGTACAGACAGCTCTGGGTGGGTGAGAGATATCGCGGCCAAGGCTATGGGCACGACTTGCTTGCCAGTGCTGAGAGCCTTGCAAAGGAAGTCGGCTGCGCATCATGCTTGACGTGGTGCTTCTCGTTCCAGTCGCTTGGTTTCTTTGACAAACCCGGGTTCAGGACCTTCATGGTTTCTGATGCATATCCAGACCCGGCCAGGGAGCACTTTCTACTCAAGAGGATGTAGATCTCACACTGGCTCTTGCTGCTGGACTGTAGAATCTCTGCCGCATGAGAAAGCCAAGGGCAGACGTAGCTCTCATGCCAGACTGCAGATGCGGCCCTCGAGTGTCCTGCGCACCACAATGATGGACTATCATCGGGACTTGTCAAAGTCGTCGAGAATCTTCCTCACCGTGTCGCCGTATTCGAATTCACCAAAACATTCCTCGCACGTCGGTTCACCGGCTCCTTCATACCCATCGGATTTGTCTTCAACCCTCATGTACCGACCACGACCCATATAGAATTCGGAAAGACCACACGCTGTCACAAGGCAGCCCTTCTGCTTTTCATCCGGGTGAGCAAGATGTGTGATGCCCGTGATGATATCAACGACCAGGACCCAGTCCGGCTTTTTCGTTCCGCTCATCGTGCCCCATCTCACTTGAAGGACGAGGACTGTCTGAGCCTCCATTATTGTATCTTGTGCTGCCTCTGGGGCTGCCTGTGGTCAAACACCGATCTCCATCCTCACTTCATCTATGAGCATCAGAGCGAGCGCAGCAGCCGGAGCCTAGCGGCACTGCGAGAGATACATGGTGGGTCATTTACACAAGAAGCTTGATTTGATGGGGTACCTAGCGACTCTCCGAATCTGTACCTCGGCTCGTCCACCTGCCCCGTCGGCGAGAAGATTCAATGGCACAAGAGACCCCACTACCACAATCTACGGATTGTGTGGTCAGAAGGCTTAACTACTCATCAGACTTCGTTGGATAGAAGAGCCCATCTGAGCAACATGTCGCAAAGGGCGGAGGCTTCCAAGACCCGGAAGAAGTGGAGATTCAACAATGTTGACAGTAGCTCCTGCCCTCTTTCACGGCACAGTCATCTTGGAGGTGATTGTTCTTTATTGCCTCAATAGCAGAACCGGCTGGGTCAACAAGAGGCGGACACGCAGACTTGTAATTGTGATCTCCGCGTCGGTCCTGCTGGCCATACAGGTACCTCTCACCTGTGACATGATTTCCTACGAACAGGGTGACATAGGATACTCCTTCCCGGATGGGGACTGGCCATACGACGAATACGTTCAGGTCGAACCAGGAGAAACTCAGAAGCTTGGGACAGTCTCGAACTGGAACACGCTTATCTACTTAGAGGCCCTTACTAGTCCGTCAGTTGGCAATGCTACATTCTATTTCTTGGATGAGAATCTGCCCGATGCCAAGTACACGGCCGAGAACTTCTCATGGAATGGCTATTTCCGGCTTCCCTATCGATATACGAGCCTGTTCGTCATTGCGAACTGGACAGCGAATCTGTACAACCCAAGTGGAACAGAGCCGGCCACGGTACGTGTAGAGATTCACACCTGGGTGATTGAGTGGGACAATGTGTTCGGTGAAGCGCTCTTCACAATCTGGTGGCACGTGCTACCGCTCATCATTCTTCCAGTTCTCTGGGTATACGTTGGGCTGTCACTGCTTCTCACAAAACCGACCAATACCACATAGGAGTGATCGAACTCGGACCTTGGCTATCTGTCGATTGCCACTGCTACGCGTGGGAGTCTAGACATCAGGAGGACCTCTCCCTTCTCTCAGGTCCACCATCAAACGTATTCGTATTCATTGAAACCGTGATGTGAACCAGTATTCGTGTGATTCCGTTCGGGCATCTCTGAACCCCGCTTCAAGGGCTAACTGGTTAATGAGTTCCGGAGCCTGCTCTTTCTTTTCTCCTCTCACTCCATATCCTGTATAGACCCTTTCTTCACCTGGTAGACTGGCTTCTACAAACACGATGTATGGATCTGGTTTCTCACGAATGATCGCATCCCACAAGTACAGCGATCCTTCCGGTTTGAGAACCCTCTTAGCCTCTATCATGACGGCATGCTTTCTCTCGAGCGTCTTCATGTACATGAGCGAAAAGAAGAATGTGGCTACGTCAAAAAGGCCACTTCCGAAAGGCATGGCGCGAGCGTCACATAAGACCCAATTGGCGACTGCGCCTCTGGACCTAGCCTCATCAATCTCTCTCTTACTGATATCCACACACACGGTTTCCTTTCCGCATGTCTTGGCCATGATACCCTCTCCACCAGCGCCAATGTCTACGACAAGACCTTCTAGTCTTTCAAGGGAAACCTTCACCTTCGGTCTTCTGGAGAGTCTGACAAGGCTCCTCATGAGGAGATTCTTGATGACAGTGTTCACCACCTTCTCTTTCGTGCTGGTTCGCCACTGCTGTTTCAGGCTGTGTTAATAATCTATGGAGTAACTCTGATCAGATGCGTCAGAGCCACCTACCTTCTTGCCAGAACTTCACGTACCGTTCATTGTAAGTTGGACAAAGTTGAACACAGGAGTCTTTGTCCTCCCAGAAACGGCACTGGGGTCGTGCTCCTCAAAGCCGGAATGTGTGGAGCCAGCCTCAAAGAGATGTATGGTTCGAGCTGTTCAGGTCCCCAGTACAGAATGTCCAAGATTGTCCAACTTTCAGGCAGGTGCTACCTATTCTGAGGACATGATACCCTCCTAGCGAACAAGCATAGAGATACGAGACATGAACACAATTCGGACTGGGAGATCCTAATCTGGAATCACGGACCTCGGATGTCTATCTGAACAGGTGCATGGCTGGATGAGAATCTCGCGAATGAAATGATAGTTCTGCTCAAACCTCATGCCAGTTATGCTGATTGTACTGTATTTTCTCCTAGAGCAGATGGTACTAGCGGACTAGGACGGAGGTACTCGGGTTTCCGCAAGGTGCCAAGACA
>PRDI01000023.1 GCA_003345595.1 Candidatus Thorarchaeota archaeon
TAGCGCCGAAGCTTCCCACTGTGTCCGTGAAGAGTGCGCTGGAGAGCACCCAGTTGAATGCCTGCCAGCCAGACGCGCCTCTGGTTTTCAGTGCACCAATGTCACGTCTTCTCTCGTCTGCGAGCAAGGTGGAGTCATACTGGACCAGCATGACGCCCATAATGATAGTCGGAACTGAAACAGCAAGTGCGACTGCTCTCGTGCTCGATGACCACGCAGCATATTCGAGCACAGCGTCGCGCAATCCGTAGCCATCATATGTGACCCAAGCATAAGGGAGAGTGCGTTGCTCTATCCTTTTTCTGACGTTATCCAGTTCCTCTGCGGCACTCACAGGGTCCATGCTCAAAACGATATCGTGGTTCATTCGGACCCATATCTGTCGGCCATAGTCATAGTAGGTACGTGCGCTCCCGAAGGCTTCCTCGAGACCTTGTTTTGTTGTGATCAGTTTCAAGGTGGTTGTCGGGGGTTCTTGCCAGTAGTAGTCTACCATGAAGACGTGGGATTCGAATGCGCCCACTACTATCATTGTATGATTGAGCTCTGTGACGTTGCCGTACTCATCGTATATGTGGTCGTGAATGGTATACTCGTTTCCGACGCTCAGGCCCAGTCGGGACAGTGCGGCCACTTCCATGTAACATGTGCTATCGTTTAGGGGAGGGCTGCCCGGTGCGACATCGACTGCATTCTCGAAAGAGTCAAAGAAAGTATCGTCGACACCCGCGTATGTGCTCTGATAATACTCGTAATCACCCTCCCACCGGCTCATCACGAAAAGCTGTTCAGTTCCAACGACACCGTCCTGTCCCATAACCATGTCTGAGATGTCTTCTACAGTCGTTGTGTTCTGTTGATAGAAGTAATATGTGATTTCCATCTCCATGTCAACTGGGGTTTCTTGTATAGTGTCGCGAAAGACTTGGGGCCCGGTCCAGTCTGTGTAGAACAGGACACCCCCAACCACGCCAGATGACAGGGCAAAAACAAGGAAACTGAACAAGACCTGTGGAGTCCGTGACATTAGGCGCGAGAAGAGGAACACTCACAGTTCACCCCCATATGGGCCCGCCTCTGCCCAAGCAGCATTCAGCGCGGAGGCCATGTTCACTCTCGAACTCAGCAACGCCGTCAAGAGCGCGAAGACAGTGATTGAACCTAGGAATACAAGAAAGATAACGATCATTTGTAGCCAAGGAAGAACTATGGTGACACCTGCTGGGAAAAGATAGTAGCTAGTATGGTAGCCCACTAGGAGGTTCGTGATGAGTACCGGTGCAAAGAGTGTCAGAGTAACTATGCTTGAGAGAGCCAGCACGATCATCTCAGCTCCCTGTGTCTTGACAATCAATCGCCTATCGGATCCCATGGCTCTCATCAACGCGACTTCGCGGCGGCGAGCTTGGATATCCTCGCTGGCATAGAGCAAGAAGCCGCCAGAAATGGTGGCAATCAACATTGCTGCCAGCATCGTGTCGACAGAACGGTCCATTCTATAAGACGTCTGTTGAAGGTAGGCACTGACCTCTTTGGTCACAGATGCCCATTCGTTTCCCGTGATTACATCGATTCCACCACTGTCTAGAAGGCTTTGCCCAACCGCAGTTGAATTAGCGCCTTCCGTCGTCCTGACACAGTACAGGTTCTCTGCCCCGTGTGTCAGGTTCAGTTGGCTTTCAACAAAGGCTGCGTTCACCCAGATAGTATTCTTGCCCACTTCCATGGATCCCCAGTAGTATCCGTCAAGGAAGTATATCGGCCCATAGTAGGGTGTTTCATATCCTGTGTCTAGGAGCAACCCGTTGGAGAGCGCCTCGGCTATCGCCACTACCGTGAGAGTGATAATCGTGGCTTCTCCGGTAGATTCGTCGAAGGCTCGAATCGTATCGCCCTCCTCCAATTCATAATCGGTTGCGATGTCAGCACTGACAATAGCTCCTGATAGGACGGAGTCCAATGTGAGTAGAGGCCCTCTTAGCGGCGAAGAGTTGAGGGGGCTGCCTTGATAATCATAGCCCACAGCCATGTACTCGACTGGATTCATGGCCACTAGACTCACTCCCTGATAGTCCATTGATGACATGGCTAGTGTGGCTGAAACTACGGACAGCTTCGTGCATGCCTCCACCTGAGGATGCAGAGTCACATTCGTAAAGAACTGATCCCATCGATCGCGTTCATAATTATCAAGATGGAAAGTGATTTCGGCGCCGAAGGCTAGTCTCGCTTGGTTCATCTTGGTCACAGGCATTGACGCACCGACGGCCGCAGAACCCCAGGCAAGCGAAATGGCTAGAACCAAGACCACCGCGACAGGTGCCGCAGAGGATGCAGACTTCCCGATTCTCCTGACTCCCACCATTGACGGCACATATCCTGTTAATGAGGACATTGCATGTGATAGCCTGTTTGCCCCACGTCTGAAGCCCTTCATGACAAGACTTGCCGCCCCGAGAAAGAGGGCATATGGGGCAAATCCGGATATGGCGTATAGAACAGGATTAGTTTGAATCACGAAACCTGAAGAGTACATGGCCACCATCAACAATGATGCCAGGATCACTATGAGGAAGTCCCATCGTATGAAACGAAAGAGTGTCCAGACCCTTGCCAGTCTGCTGGTTTCTAGCTCAACGCTCTTCTTGGCTGAGTAAAGCATCTTGTATGCAAAGAAGACAATGGGCGGGATGAGTCCTCCAGCTAGGACCGAGAAGAATATTGACTCTATTGAAACCAAGAATGGTTCTTCCCAGATGAGAGAGAGGTTGAATTCGAAGAATCCCGTGGCTGCACAAGCAAATCTGCTTATCAGCAAGCCGATGCCCATTCCAACGAGGGTGCCCACAATAGTCATGCCAATCAGCTCCCGGAAGGCTATGTGTTGGATATCAGAAGAAGAGGCTCCTCTTGAAACAAGCATTTCGGACTCGTATCTTCGGTCATTGACATTGAACCTGATTGCCAAGAAGCACACGAGGCCTATGAGTAGCCCGACTCCTCCGCTTCTAGACACTTGGTTCAAACGAGCAGACATTTTCCACCACACATAGGAGTTGACGGCTTCTCCAAGTAGGTCGTACACGTAGTATGAGGAGCCGTACGGCAATCCGTAAAGCGGGTCTAGGCGCCGAATGCTTTCTTCAATACCTTGGAGAAAGCTAAGCGATGAGAACGTGTCATACGCGTTAACGTGGCTCCGGTCGACGTCCAGAATGGTCATTACTCGAAGGCTTGTCGAGTCAAGCAGGCTAGGCACAACTACTGCAATGTAGTAAGAGTAGTAGTAATAGTTGCCTCTACTCCACACGTCGGGATTCCCATATACGCCCACGAGCTGCAGAAGAGAGAATTGGATTTCATCTCCCCAGTACGTGTAGTTCACGATGTCCCCTGTCTGTGCACCAATCTCCTTTGCGACGCTAGTCTGAAGAGCTATCTCTGAGTCACTGACTGGAAACCTTCCCTCGTTGAGGACAAAGGCATCAGGAAACTCAGTGAATACATTTGCGTCTAAACTGACGACAGAGCCACCCCACTGGTAGTAGGAGGTTTTATTGGCTAGACTGACGTAGCCGGAAGATACGTCAATGGTAGCCACCTTTTCAACGCCTTCGATGTTGGCGACCCGGTCCGCGATTTCCGTTTTGCCGGATTCCACAGTCATCGCAATCGGTCCGATGTCGATGACCGCATCCCATTCGTGGATCGAGAACGAATCGACGTACGTGGTCACGCCCATGACCATTGCTGACGCAAGCACAAAGCAAAGCAGCGTTGCGGATTTCCTTCTGAGCCCACCTGACAGTTCATAGCCTACCGGGAAGGCAGACACCTCATTACCCCCTCTTACGTACTCCCTACTATGCGTCCATCCCTCATGGTATACACTTTGTCCATCTGTTTGCCAACGTCTGGGTCGTGAGTCACAACGATCAGAGTTCCGCCTTCTCCTTTTGTAAGGCCGATCAGAACCCTCATCACGTCAATGCCCGTCTGCGTGTCTAGGTCACCTGTGGGCTCGTCTGCGAGGACCACGACAGAGCTCGTACTGCCCTTGGGCTTTGCAAGCGCACGTGCTATGGCCACTCGTTGTTGTTCGCCACCGGAAAGCTCGTCCGGCCTGTGCTCGGCTCTCTCAGCAAGGCCCACAAGACTCAGCAAATGATCAACCTTTTCCTTCCTCTCTGCTTCTGGAACCCCGCTAATCAAGAGTGGCAGTTCGACGTTCTCGTATGCACTGAGGACGGGAAGCAGGTTGAAGAATTGAAACACGAAGCTGATCTTCTTCCTTCTGATGAGAGTCAGCTCACTCTCTGTCATGCCGGTGATGTCTATGCCATCGATGTAGACATGACCCTCGGACGGACGGTCTAGGGCCCCTATGAGATTGAGGAGGGTTGTCTTCCCACTGCCAGAAGGCCCCATTATTCCGATTGCTTCACCCCTCTCGACCTGAAGCGAAACCCCTCTGAGGGCTGGGACCTTAATCTCACCCATTGAATAGACCTTTGACACTGACTCTAGGTTGACGATGATATCGTTGCTCATCTTGTCCCCCACACTGAGCATATGACTGAGGTGTTTTCTCTCTTGGATTCATGTGCTAATAAGGAACATCATAGAAGAAGGCTCGTAGTCGTCAGAGTAACAGAAGCACTAGATTCCGGATGGTGAAACGAGAATCTTTATCTCTTCGAGATACATTCTCTGGTCATAGAATATATCGAGAGACTGAAGACGAATGGCAGAGGACACACTGGAGATGCGCTATGAGTTCTTCAGCTGGAGAGGGTTTGCAGCAGGGGCCGCAATCATAGCCGCTTCTCTGTTCCTCCAGTCCATAATCGGGTTCCCTAGCGTATGGGAGAGCTCAGCCGTAGCCTATTTGATCCTGATGCTCCTTTCCGGTTTGGTCGTCGGCACCGCATCTGGCGGCGTCCTTGTGTATTTGATACCTCCCGACCAAGATGTGATTGGGCTATCGGGACTCGGCAGCGATGATGCGACCCAGCATGTGGCTCTGCTTCTTGTCCTGCTCGCACTCGTGCAACCCGTGATTTCGGCATACTTGGTCTTTCCCCAGTTTTTTGGCGTGGACCCACTTGCTGCGGTCTGGGTTCTTGTCGCATTCGCAGCGCCAAGCATCGGATTCGCTGCTGCGATGCTGGACAGGCAGAAAGCCATAGCCGCAGACTTAAGCATGTATTTCTCTTACAATGACCGGCTAGACATGGTCACGCTTCAGTGGCTGCATGGCCTTGGTCCCCGTACTGCGACATACAGGATGGGAATGCTAGAGAAAGCGGCATCAAGAGTGAAAGGGGTTCGCGTCAAAGGCCATGAGATTGTTCGGGAAGGTGGAACCCTTCCAACAAACCACTGACCTGCAGAATCTCTTCACTAAGCCTTGTGACGGTTTGCCACGTGCGCAGCTAGGCCCTCTTCGGTCCATGCTACCCACGGACACTTGAGACATGTCAGCTTCTTACTGCCCACCCCGAATCGGGGAGGCGGTCTCTCTTCGAGTTCGTAGATAGTACCGCCGTAACCACTGCTCCTCCGCGTCGTGACCTTGAATCGCTTCTTGAAACACTCTTCGCAGATGGTAAGCCTCTTCATTTCCTCATTAGCGAAGCTATCCTCGAGAGTCTTGACTGGCTTCAAGGGCTGCAATTCCAGTCCACAACTCTCGCAGAAGTTCGGCGTGGGAATCACCATCATCTTAGTGGAGGACCAATCAGACCTGCCACATCTGCCATGAATGACCGACGAGTATTTGTCTTTTCCCCATCTCGAAGCAGTATGCGGTCGATTATCGACCGGCAACTTTGATATAAAGCTCCGCTGCGGTCCTGAACACGTCGTCTACACCCTGTCCTGTCAAACAGGATGTCTCGATGAAGGCAACTGGGTGTAGCTTCTCGGCTGACCCAAGCCTGACTGCAATGTCTTCAGCTAGTTTCAAGCCTTCTTCTTGAGAAACTGGAGGCTCTCGGCTGGTCAACAATGCTCCTGCCCGAAGGTCCGTCTTGTTCCCTACAATGACCATTGGTGGACGTTGTCCTGAAACTGCCATGCTCTCTTTGAGCCAGAACTCGACGCTATCGAAGCTCCATCGGTCCGAAGTGCTGTAGACAATGATGACAACACCTGTTGAGTCATAGAAGGACTTGCGTGTGATCTTGCAGTTGACGGCAGTGTCAAACGACCAAACTTGAAGCCTGACTCTGTGTGCATCAAGTTCGATTGTTCTTTCAGAAATGTAGGGCTTCTTGTCAGCTTCGTTCTCCGGTTCATCCATCGGCTTGAGTCCCGCTCTCTGCATCAGTGATGACTTGCCCACTCCTTCTTCGCCAAGTATCAGTGCCTTCGCAGTTACGATCGGCTTTATGATTCTTGAGGGCGCCGGACCTGGCCTCCGCGGCTGTACGATGGTCGCCGCACCTTCGCCCGAAGCTCGAGTCGAGGCGGCAGCCTCGGGTGGTGTGACTCTGCCTGCTGTCTGCGTAGCCGCAGGACTGCCTGCCGCAACGCCCGGCACAGATTGGGATTGCGGAGTCGCCTTTGCCGATTCAAGCCGCTTTTCTTCCGCTGCAATGGGTCCCGGAGTTCGTGTCTTGGGAGTCCCAAGTATCTCTTCAGTGCCAGATACCTCGATCTTGATTCCCGGCTTTTCCGTCGTAGAGGCCAGAGCCGACTTGGGAGCAAGGAATGAGTCACTGAGAGACTCGACAGCACTCAGTGCCTCCTCAATATCCTTGAACTCAGTTCCTGAAACCACGCCAGCTGGGGCTGGTACCGCTTTTCCGCTCGCCTCAACCGCATTGGCTTTGGGTATAGCGGCAGCTACAGTTGTGCCTTCAGGAGGTTTGGAAGCTATCTGTTCTTTGGGCTTCGGTTTCTCTATACTCTCTCTGGCAACTGGTGTGGGAACAAGAGTAGCAGAAAGATCGCTTGCATCTGCTATTATCATTTTTACCTGGGGTAAACCTATCTTCTCGAGCGTTCCCTTCAGCACACCGGGCGGCAGCAGCTTCCCCTCTGTTACGAAGTACGTTTCAACGTCAGCTAGGACCTCGTTGAATGACCTGTTGTTGGTCCTTATCTTCTTCTTGAGGACGCCCTTGTCTCTTACCTCCAAATAGCCGGGAAGTAAGGCTACTGCGACAGTCGTCCCAGGTACTATCAGACTCGCTGCATCTCCGTGAAGCTTCTCAGGCGATATAGTCGGCTCTGTTGTGATAACTGTTTCGCTGACCTGCTGTTTGTGAACGAATACCAGTCACGTAGAATGTCTTCGACTGCCGACGAAAGCACTTGTCATCAGAAGCGCAATGTACATTTACCTGTTGAACAAGACTGTTACCCCTCCTGTCACCGAAAGAGTGCGAGGTTCAGAGATTGACCGATGTTGACTTTCGAGAATATGTGGACATAATCCAAGACTGGCCTTCCCCAGGCAAGGCTGTCTGCGACATCAGTAGGCTGTTGGAGGACCCGGCAATATTCCATGAGGCGGTCCAAGCACTTGCCAAGCCTATCGTCGAACTCAAACCAAACAAGGTGATAGGCATCGAACAGAGAGGACTGGCCTTGGGCAGCGCAATTGCGTTCTACCTAGGATGTGGAATCGTCCCTGCCCGCTCAATCGCATACCTTCCTGAGGACTATAGCAGGCCTGTTGAGTTCCTTCCATCCAGCAGGTTTGCCGATAGACGGCTTGCACTCGTTTCCGAGTCTATTGACCAAGGTGATCGGGTAGCTATAGTCGACGACTGGCTGATACAGGGGACCACCGTGCTAGCTGTGGCCAAAGTGGTCGAGAAGTTGGGTGCACAGGTAGTTGGCGTCGCATGCGTGATAAACAACATGAGTGAAACACGTCGCAGGATCTTGGGCCGGCCTGAGATACATAGTCTGATTCGAAACCTGCGAACTGATGTGCTCAACCCTGTCGACTAGTCGGGCGAAAAAGAGAGAAAGGGGCTGAGGTCAATATGACCCCAGCGCAGCCCATTTTTCTACTACTCAGCCTTCTCACGCAGTTCTCTGCGGAGGACTTTGCCGACCATCGTCTTCGGCAGGGTTTCCACAAACTCAACCTCAGTGGGCACCTTGTATGCTGCCATCTTCTCTTTGCAGAACTTGCGGATCTCATCCACAGTGGCTGTCTTGCCTGCCTGCAGGACGATGAAGGCCTTCACTGTTTCGCCACGCACCTTGTCAGGAACTCCGATGACTGCGGCTTCCTTGACAGCTGGATGCTCAAAGAGAATCTCCTCGACGTCTCGCGGCCATACCTTGAACCCGGAAGCGTTGATGAGGTCTTTCTTCCTGTCCACAATGTATGTCCAGCCATCTTTGTCCATCTTTGCGATGTCGCCAGTCAGTAGCCATCCGTCCTTTGACAGAACCGCTGCAGTCTCATCAGGCCGATTGTGATACCCAAGCATGACCTGTGGTCCCTTAACAGAAAGCTCACCAATCTCGTCAGGTCCCAGAACCTTAGAGGAGTTCTCGAGGTCCACAATCCTTGAGTACGTGCTCGGGAACGGAAGCCCAATTGATCCAATCCTTCTGAGGGTCTTGTCGAGCGGGTTTGCGTGAGTCACAGGCGAGGCCTCAGTGAGGCCGTAGCCTTCTATGATGATTGCGCCGGTTGCATCTTCGAATCTCTTCGTCACTTCAGCCGGGAGTGCCATTGCTCCTGCAATAGCGAGCTTGAGAGAGGTCAGCTTATACTTCTTGACCTCAGGGTGGCTGTAGATTCCAATCGCCATCGTGGCTACAGTCGGGAAGAAGGTTGGTTTGTACTTGTCAATCGATGCCAACACATGCTTGACATCGCGTGGGTTGGGTATGAGAATGATGGCGCCCGCCCACGACAGAGCAAGATTCATGCATATGGTCTGCCCGAAGATGTGCTGCAATGGGAGAGCAGCCACGAAAATCTCCTTCCCCTTTGTTGATATCCAGTCCATCCACGCACCACACTGACAGCAGTTGGCCTTCAGATTGTTGTGTGTGAGCATCGCGGCTTTCGGTGTTCCTGTGGTTCCACCAGTGAACTGAAAGACCGCAATGTCCTTTGCAGGATCGATTACGACTTTGGGTACGTCGGTGCCAGCACTTGAAAGAAAATCAAGCCAGTACTGATCACCTTCTGCGAGGGGTGGGACTTCCTTCATCTCTTTCTTGAACTTGGTCTTTGGAGCGAGAACCCGCTTTATCTTGCTTAGGGGGTCCCAAGCTGCGGTAACGATGACATTCTCCAAGTTCGTTTCCTTGCGTACTTCCTCGACAATGTGATAGAAGAAGTTCAGAACGACCATGGTTTTCGCCTTCGTGTCCTGCAGGAATATCCTCAGTTCTTTGGCCACACTCAGCGGGCTGATCGGCGTAACCGTGGCACCACACTTCAATGCACCAAAGTAGGCAATCACAAACTGAGGAACGTTTGGAAGCATGATGGCAACTGTGTCGCCCTTCTTTACCCCAAGCTTTGCGAAGCCGTTTGCGGCCCTCTTGATCATCTCATCTAGCTGCTTGTAGGTTATCGTTATTCCCTCGTAGATCAGGGCCTGATTATTCGGATACTCTGCGATCGACTTATCCAGTTCGACCCAGAGAGGGCCTTCTCGTATCTCAATGTCGGCTGGAGTCTTACCCACATAGAATTTCAGCCACGGTCTGCCGTCCTTGGACAGAGCGGCAGCTGCCGGAGTAGGAGCTGGCTTCGGTGCAGCTGAAGCCGCTGGGACAGGAGCTGTCTTTGGTTTCTCCTCCTTCGGAGCAGTGGCTATCTTTCGCTTCTTTGGCTTCTCTTCCTGAGGTTTGTCATCTTTCTCGGCCATTCTATTACCTCTTCTAGCAGGTAAACGTAGGATGGTCTTCTAACGTAGGATTTATCCCTTCCGCCAGGCCTTCGGGGCAAAGATAGCTGAACCGAAGGAAGGGGGTTTGCATTGAACGTAAGAGCGGATAAGAATGCCAGTGTTCTAGGGAGTTGGTCGTCAGTTCATCGGTTTCCGACAGGTCTGTAGTTTCAGACCTGATTGCCTGAACAGCCCCCGCTCAGGGACGATGGGCTGGATACGATTGGATTGCCTTACTCTTGACGGAAATGTGGTCGGTTCTGCCTCGAGCAAACGCGGGTTCAGCCGCAGTCCAATCATATCTTTTGCCAGAGTGCCTCTCTCAGACAGACCCGGAGACCTCTCAGTGCGATGGATCCAATCTTGTTTCCTTCGCCATCGGACCCAGACATGAAAGACGCAGCCATCTTCTGTAGCTCAGTGTCTCTGTTTCCTATCTCGAACAGGACTCCAGCAAAGGGACCTGTGAAAAGTTTCTGGGCTACAAGCTGGCCTCTTACTGCACTTCCGAATTCTCGGTGCCAAGCCTGCTGGTAACGCATCAATGAATCAGCCTCGAGATGATCATGCTCGAGAGCTCTCCCAAGGATTACACCTGCTACTCTGCCAGCATGCATAGCATAGGCTATTCCCCCACCGGTCAGAGGATTGACCATTCCTGCTGAGTCGCCTACGAGTAGACAACGACGTGTGAAGCTCACTGCTATTGGTCCTGATGTGGGTACGAGTGCTCCTCTTGCCCTGGATAAGTCAGTATTCTCGGAGATGAGACTGCTGCGTTTCAACATCCTAGTGAATAGTGAGAATAGCGAGGCCAGTCGGCGAGCATGACTCGCTACAACACCTAGGCCAACATTCACAGTGCTACGCTTTGGGAGCACCCACCCGTATCCCGGCAATCCACCTACATTTGTGAAGAGATGGTACTCCCTATCCTGCCCATACCTACTGCCTATGTCCGATTCGGTAGTTGGGACCTCCTTGACCTTGCAGGCAGTGACTGATCTCGAAGGCCATCGTCTATTAAGATTCGTCTGCCGGGCAACAACACTGCTGACGCCGTCAGCGCCAATTACCGCTCTGGCCGTGATCTCCTTACCCTGAGAGCTAAGAACGGCGACAGAGTCACGGTTGATTCTGACAGATACGACGTTAAATGGTGCTGTAGGGCAGGCGCCTGCTTCGATTGCCAGACGAAACAACGTGGAGTCAAAGTCTGTCCTCAGAGTCATAATCATATCAGACCGTCCTGTGAGAACAACGTGCCCATTTGGGGAGTGAATGACACCGCAGTGTGATACACTATTGATGAAGTCCGATGACCTGCGACGAACATAGGGGAACTCGCTAAGCAAGCGTGGCGAAAAGCCGCCACCACATGGTTTGTCGCGAGGGAAGATGCTCCTGTCAATCAGACAGACGTTGAAGCCCATCTTCGCAAGTTGCCTGCCAGCGGTGGATCCGCCCGGACCTGCTCCCACTATAGCGATATCATACATCTACTAGACCTCTTCACGCGTGGAATCGCGCACATCAATGGTGAACCTTCAGATTCTAGTAAGAGCAGCAAACACCTTCAACCAGATTAGGGCTTGGGCGGCTTGAGATAGACCTCGAATACACCAGTCCAAAGCTGGCTTGTTTCTTCGGCCCTTATGAGGAGGTCACTATTGAAGTTCACTCCGACAGGTCTTGCCTTGCTCTTCTTCCACACGTCTGCGAATATAATGGAGTGCACCTTGTTCTGGAAGTCCTCGGTGACCCGCGAGATCATTCTCTCAGTGTACGCTTGGTCAATGCCTTGGGCTGTCAAGTCCGCTGTTGGCCTGAAAACACGTTCTTTGCTGACAGCTCCTACACTCTTGTCAAAGACATAACCGATTCCCCCAACGAAGTAGAACACTCCGTGAGGAACACTTGGTTCATCACCGATCACTATGATGTCCCCGCCAGCCAGACTGACATACAGCGGCTCGGCGACGGTGAAGGGAATAGATGCCGCTTCGACCGATACGTCGTCCATGCCTAGGTCCCGTTTCAGAAACACACCGAGCGTCTTCACTTGTCTGTCCAGTCTGAACGGCGTCAGGTCCCCGCCAAACACAACGTTTCTGGCTTTCTTGATGAGAAGGTCGATAATACTCTGACACTTCTTGAGAAACTCAATTCGCTGATCTTGTTTGTTTAGGAGCCGCTTGGCTGAAATCACAGCTCTGACATATTCGATGTCCTTGAAATCAGAGATGATTGTCTTGGTCAAGTAGGCGCTGGCCTCAGTCTCGTTGAAACCTTCAAGTAGAGCCAGTTCTTTTGGTATTCGTTTTCCAAGATGAACCTGGCATGGGGCGTCGCTATCCCGGGCTTTGAAAAAGACACTAATGTCGAGTCCGAGTCGGGGGATGTCTGTGAATTGTTTCACATAGGGGCCATCTGGCACGATTTCTCGCGCCCTTGACTTCTGATAGATCTGGGCATACCTGGCAAACACATCGGCGCGTGACATTTCACTTTCATCCAGATACTGTTGGTTTCGACAACCACTATTATCTCTTGTCGTCAATGGACTCAGAGAGTCTGTCGGCCACAATCTATAAAGACTCGGCGGGCTCCCCTCAGATGCGCAGTACTCGTCCGTCTGGCAAGGCCCCATGTAGGTCTACCATCACGCAGGTGAGCTAGTTTGGACAGAAAGAGAAGCGCACTCGTGTTCCTTGTCGTTGGGATTGTTCTGTTTGTGCTTTCGATGTTCTATCTGCTGCCCTTGGAAGGACTCTATGTGCCCGCGCTTGTTATCATGTTCGCCGGAGTCATCATGATAGGAATAGGTGGCGCCGTGCTCAAAGGCATCGATCGGTCGCTTGGCATACCAGAGGGAGAATGCAGATTCTGTAAGGGCACCGGGAGAATCTCGGACCCAACGGGAACAGCAACTTGTCCTCGGTGCGGTGGCACGGGCAAGGCAAGGGCTGATGACAAGGGCTGAAAGCTGTATTAGTCTGTTATGCGTGAGTTCAAAACGGAGAGAGTTGAAGTGCCGCGGCCGATAGTCATTGGGCACCGAGGTACATCGGCATACGCCCCCGAGAACACGTTGTTGTCTTACGAAACTGCGTGGAAGATGAAGGCAGACATGGTCGAGCTTGATGTACGCAGTACTATCGATGGAGGCCTAGTATGCATTCATGACAAGGATGTTTCCAAGACAACAAACGGCAAGGGACTGGTCGCGAAGCTGACTCTAAAAGAACTAAGAAGCCTTGATGCAGGTAAAGGGCAGAAGGTGCCGCTGCTGAGCGAGGTACTGGACATGGCACGTGGTAAATTCGGCGTCAACATAGAGATCAAAGTGCCTGACGTGGAGAATGCTATTCTCAAACTAGTGAAGGAGCGCTGCATGCTAAGGTCAATCATCTTTTCATCTTTCACTCATAGCATACTTACTGTCGTACGCGGCCTGGAGTCTGAGGCGTTCATGGCTGTGCTGTACGAAGAGTCTATGGATGACCCAGTAACCTATGCCTGTAACCTAAAGGCCAATGCCATCAACCCACTGTTTCTCATCTTGGAACCAGCAATAATACAGTCAGCTCGAAAAGCTGGGTTAAGGGTATATCCTTGGACTGTCGACGATGGTGGCATTATGACTGAGTTCCTTAACATGGGTGTCGACGGGCTGATAACTAACTGCCCCGATGTAGGCGTGAGAGCAGTTGAGGAGTACGTTGCTGCTCAAACCAGAGATAAACACCTGATTCCTTGAAAGGCCATGGCAGCCACCTTGACAGGTGGCCACACCCAATGGACTTTGACTCTTCCTCTGACGACTGTTGAGGAGCGCCGATAGTGGCATGTGCGAGTGACTAGGATTCTCCCTTAAGTCCGCCTCTCACCTTGAAGCCCTGCGTGAGCATGCCGAGCCTGGCTCCCGCCGAAACCCAGGTGAGTATACTTGTGATCTCTATGCCCACTACGAGAATCATCAGAGATGTTATGACACCTGCCACAGCTTGCGCAGATGGGAAGCCCGAGAAGACATAGAATGCATACAAGGCGACAAAGACACCTGCAAGCAGCCCTGCGGCCGCCGCGACTCTCACATATTGACCTTCGACTTGGTGGCCCTTCTGTAGGATGTCGCTCCCAAGACTTAGGTTAAGTGAGAGAACCATCACAAAACTCAGTGCATAGAGGGCAAAAGTGAGCGCGGCTGTAGTCAGTGCTTGATGTGAAACAGTCTCGTTGGACGATATCATGACTATCATCAATGCGAAGAGGGCGCTTATTCCGCCCAACACACCTCCTCCCCTGTATGCTCTACCATAGCCGAAACCTTCTAGCGCGACGTTTCGAACAAGCAAACATGCCAATACAGCGGCCATTATCGTGGGCCCTTGAATGGCGGGAGGAATGCCGGCTAGGAGCTCAACATTGAACCATCTGTTGGTGGGCCAGATCGCAGGAGGGCCGCTGCCGAATCCGCCAAGCATGAAGAGGACGAACAGGACTGACGCTGCAATGCTGAAGATTACTGTTAGAAACATCTGGGAGAAATGTGTGAATCTCCTCACTCTGGTTTCGACCATGAGAGTGCCTTGGGTGATAATGACAAGCCCGTAGCTCACTGTTATGACTGAGGCCAGAACATAGGGCCCGACGAGCATGAAGACTGCTGCTATTACCAAGGGTATACCGGTGACGATATCTGTACTTCTTGCATATGCACTGCCCATTAGAAGCATCACTGCCGCAGGACACATCGTGAGGAAGACGGCCAGCTCATTGGAGCCTTGAAGACCGGTGCCACTCTGTCCCGCTGCGATAACGCCAAAGGCCGCCAGAAACACTGACAGATACTTGATACCGCCCCTAACAATGTCCTCGGAGATTTCGGACGCACGAAGCTCTCTGGCACCCAGCTTGGGCCCCAGCATGACCCAGAACAACATGGCAGCCAGAAACGCTCCAACATAAGGCGGCAGCGTTGCCCAAGTGGCTGTCCAAGTTGTTGGAGTTTCGACGATGGCGACTGTCCACCACGGCCGCCACACCTGCACTCCCTGAATCAGTACTACTGGGCCATTGAAAGTCGCGATTGCACCCACAAGGAATGCGAGAAAACCTGAGAGTCCGAAGCCGAACTTGGCTGGGTCCGTGCTTCTTGCATACTCTTTGATGTGTTTTCGGGGAGCCCACCAGTACATGCTTGCCATAAGCTGACCAACAAGTAGGATTGCGTATGCGGCAGCGACGCCTATCACAAGGAAGCCATCCTGTGTCAGGCTGAGCGGGAGAACAGCCAAGAAGAATCCGTTCAGAAGTCCGGCGCTAAGACCATAGTTCGACTTGCTTGAGCTGACGTAGACTACGGAATTCAGCTGCCAAAGAATCACGAATATGGGCCCAACCATCGACAATGTGGTAATGTAGTTCCTCACGGCAGTGATCGAGCTTGAGTTGACAGAGGCACCTGTGTAGATTGTGAAGAGCACAACAAGCGCGGCAATGCATGTCGCAAAGGCAATTGATGGGAGACTCGATTCGAGGATTCCGCCAAGTCTTCGGAAGCCCCTCAACTGCAGCAGCAAACCGACGGCCAGCAATCCAAAGAATGCAGTCGAGTACAGTACACTCTGTTGATATGCCACAAACGAAGCACCAAGCTTGGGGTAGAGCAAGACAATGCCCAAGGGCATCACGTCAGTAGTCAGTAGGGCTATCAAGCCAAGAGCAGCAGCGGCTGCACCAAACAGTCCACCCACTCCTGCAAGCTTGTCCAGCCGCCTGTTGAGATTCTCCTCTGCGACTGACAGTTCCCTGGAGGAAAACGCCTGTGCCATCGATAGTCTCTCCGCTGCCGATGATGCCGCTGGGCGGGGCATAAATAGATATCGGACAACGCGCAGCCTATTGGCCCATTTGTTTGAAAGCAAGTCTTCTGAGTCTTCATCGGCAATTACAAAAGGTCCGTTGCCGTGTTCTTTCAAACGGTGATTCGATGCCCGAATTTGAACTATACGTGAAAGGAAAGAAGATACCAATGAACCAGTTTGTGAGCAGCATCGTGCATGACGTTCTGATGGCAGTCCTCTCCAACATGAAGGATGTCAGTCTCGACCACATCAAGAAGATTGAAGTTACGTGAAGGCGACATCTGACTATTCACTTTCAGGATGAGGTCAAGTTCTTGACGCATGATTGTTGGAATCGCAGGATGCTGTGGGTCGACCTGTCGAATGAAAGCACCAGAGAAATCGACTTGGAGAGTGTGGTCTTTGAGAAGTTCATCGGTGCGAAAGGGCTCGGCACATACCTTCTGTATCAGTATCTTAAGGGCGGCGAGGATCCGCTGGGCCCCAAGAACATCCTCTTTCTCCTAAGTGGTCCGCTTCAGGGTCTTCCTGCGCCTAACGTAGGAAGATGGAGCGTCGTAACGAAGTCACCTCTGACGGGCCTCTATCTTGACTCCCATTGCGGAGGCGGCATGGGCCGCGAGATAAAGAAAGCAGGGTATGATGCTGTAGCAGTGACAGGGAAGGCCAAGCGCCCAGTGACAATGGTGATAGAAAACCGTTTTGTTCGTTTCGAGAGCGCGAGCGAGATCTGGGGGAAGGGCATTCACGTTTCTACTGAACAGATCCGCAGTCGATCTAAGAAGGGAGCTTCTGTCTACACCATTGGCCCGGCAGGTGAGAAGCTCAGGCTCCTCTCGGTGGCGAGCTGTGATGTCGCCCACCAGACAGGACGCGGCGGCGTGGGGGCCGTGATGGGGTCCAAGAATCTGAAAGCAGTAGTGGCAAGCGGCACTGGCTCAATCAAGGCACATAATCTTGAAGCGATACGCGAAGTGAACAGGGCTGTCACAGCTTCATGGCAGGCCAAGGTCAGCGGCTTCAAGGACATTGGCACTGCCTTTCTGATTGAACTGGCAAACGGGTTGGGCCAGTATCCCACTCGGAACTGGCAGGAAGGGTACTTCGAGGAGCATGAGAAGCTCGACAACTACAGAGCAGAGAAGGAGTATGGACTTGGTGCACACCAGTCTTGTCCTCACTGCATAATGCGCTGCACCCGAGCTTACAGGACTCCGAATCCTGATGGTTCCGGTTCTTCTGTCGAGTCCACAGTCGAGTACGAAACATGGGGGATGCTCGGAGGCAACATTGGCGTCAGCAATCCAGTGACAGTCATGAAGCTAAACTATCTCTGCGATGATCTCGGCCTTGATACGATAAGCGCAGGGTCCATTATTGGATTCGCCATTGAGGCCTTCCAGCTCGGCATGATCAGTCAGAAGGAGGTTGGTTTCCCTCTGACTTTCGGCGACTATGAATGCGCGGCGAAGCTCATCAGAATGATGGCAACAGGCGAGGGGATTGGAGAAGTCCTCTCGAAGGGAGTGAAACAGGCCGCCAAGATAATAGGAAAAGGTAGCGACAGGCTGGCGGTTCACGTGAAGGGGTTAGAGTGTGCGGCATGGGATGCTCGCGGTAGGAAAGGAATGGGCCTCTCGTATGCGACAGCTGATGTGGGAGCCAGTCACCTTAGAGGCTGGCCTGCAACCACAGATCCACCAGCGACGTCTGCGCTTGACGTAGTCGACTCTATGGTGAGAGCGCGTAATGAGAAGGTGCTCACAGACTCTCTGGTCGTTTGTCACTTCACGTACCACCTGCCTCTTGTACTGCAGCAGAAAATCACTCTTCTGAACGCCGCATCTGGTCTTGCCTATGACGAGGCATCAATACAGCTCTTCGGAACAAGAGTCGACACTCTCAGCAGGATGTTCAACGTGCGTGAAGGTATATCAAGAAAGGACGACGTGTTGCCTCCAAAGTTCTGGATACCGGAAAGTCAAGGTCCAAGAGCAGGGATGAGGGCCTTCGTGGACGAGTCCGATTTTAGGGCATGCATCGACCGGTACTATCAGATTCGTGGCTGGGACAACGACGGTGTGCCTACGAAGGAAACGATTCGAGAAGTCGGGCTTGAGGGTATACTCTGAGCTGATGAACAAAGCGCCTGTGCGCGTTACACCTGCAGGGCGGGCCTGCGGCTGGAATAGGCGTATGAGTTTTGTCGGCTGCGACCGGCGAGGAAGGCCAAGCTGTCTAGCTCGCGAGCTTGATAAGTGTTCAGCACATATGGCCATTTGGATGCAGTACTAAGAGCCTGAAAGTGATGCGAGATAGACAGAGAGCCGAAGCACCAGATAGCCTTCTTATGATGATTCTGGTCTTTTCACTGATAACCCTGCTTATTGCCCTCGCACTGATCTACTTGCCGGCGTGGCTCTCCTGAGGCCCGATAACATCTACTCTATGACTTGATGACTGAGTATACGTTCTGGATACAGCCAGTGAACTCACTCTCAGGATGTTTCAGAACCACGACGTATCTGCTGCCTGCCTCTATCAGTAGCTGAAGAAGAGGAATTATCGTCGCCACTTTGGTCTGGAACTTGTCCTCTACTTCTGCGATTATCGCCTTGTCCTCGTAGATACTCGGTTTCTTGTTTATGATGATGCGGATATCAGGTACCTTGAGCTTCCTAGCCACACTAAGTGTGGCGGCTGTCCCCAAGAGGTCCTGTTCATCAATCCTTGCCACAACAAAAAGAAAGTCTGCGGTCGCCATGGACAGGAGGGTTTCTCGATCGAGGCCCGGATGTGTGTCGATGATCAGGTAGTCGAGGTTCTTCGCCTTTATCACATCAGTGAAGCCGCGCTTCAGGTCGCTGACCTCATAGCCCTCCCTCAGTATGCGGGTGATGTCAGTCGCACTCATCGAACTTGGAATAAGGAACAATTTACCCTGCTTGATACCCAGCTGGCTTGTAAGATCCATGCAGGCGTCCGTGATATCGCATTCTCCCCTAAGGTAGTCATTCAGAGTGTACTTCAGCTTCTGTCGGCCCAGTCCAAATATGACGTGTATCCCCGGAGATGCGACGTCAGTGTCCATCACAGCGACTCTCTTGCCATCAAGTGCCGCGATTGCTGCAAGGTTTGCAGCAATGTTGCTCTTACCGGTGCCTCCGCGGAAGCTGTGAATGCTCACTATGTCACCTGACATGGGTCATCACCCTTTCATTCTCCCATCGAACATATTCCCCTAGGGAATGTAGAACTTCGAATATACGAGATGTCTGTATCTTGGTCTTGTCGGATATCTCCTTTATAGAGTAAGCGCCCGTGCAGTAACGCCACACGACATCAATCACTCCGAAGTCCTTCTTGGGCATTCCGACCACCTCCAGGTAGGCAGAGAAGCGTTCATTCCTCTCTTCCATCACCGGGAACAGTTTGGCGATGTGAGCGGCACCCTTTGATATGAGGTGGGCTAGCACTTCGTTTGTCTGTTCGCAGGAAAGACCCGCCTTTTCGTGCAGTTCCATCACTGTGATCTTCTCGTCAAGAAGCCCAAGAATCTTAACGGCATTTGTGCGGAGCTCTGCAGGCAGACCAGCCAATACGCGCTTTGAGGTGCTCATTACTCCCCCATCTTGGACGACTGGCAAAACAACATCAAAGTCGTAGAAACCGGCCGTTTCTTCCAGACGTACTGGCTGGACCTTTTTCATGTTCCTCAAGTCGAGCTCGGAAACCATCCTCAGGTATGGTCCGACCAGTTTCATGAGTTCGGCATTGGACTTAGCTGCATTCACGACAAAAGCGGAGTAGATGTCGTTGTCCGTGCGCGTAATGAAGAATGATGTCAGAGGATCGAGACTCGTGTGAACAGTCATGATTCCTTTGCCCGTTTGTGTTGTCAGACTGCCCAACAAATCGAGCAATGCTTCAAGCTCGTGTGCTCTCAGGTTCGAAGCCAAGATGAAACCGTCGCGAGTCACTGCTAAACTCCTCAGAACATCATGGCCCGTTTCAACGCTTGCCATTGCCAGCTTGAGTTGTTTCAAGTCCTCCCTCGGCAAGAGCCCTGTCTTGTATCGTCTTGCGAGCCCTGGGATGCCGTCGAACTTCTGAAGGAGCGCCTCCACTGTGTCGGTGAATGTCTTGAACATGCGAATGTCTGCTTGTTCCTTCTTCAGTTCTGAGTAGTACGTGCTGACAAACTGGTCAGAGAGGTCTCTCAGAAACACTCTGTATATCTCAGTGCTATCATCCTGAGAAACGAGGGCCACGAAGAAGAGGTCTCCATTACGCTCCCAGACAAACTTGTTCGAAGCGAATGATACGACCCTAATACGCTGTTCGCCAACCTGTTCAGCGATTGAACCCATTGCGGATAGAAAAGCTGCGACCAGCTCGTCCAACTTCTTCGTGCCCGTCGCGCTGTAGTGAAACAGAGGAATGCCAGTGTCCCTGAGGATAATGACTTCTTTGACCAAGGTGTCTTCCCCGAATAGCGGCAGCAACCACTGCTTCTTCACCGGGGTTATTATATCTTCTCAGATGATTTGGTGCGGGAAGCCGGCCAGGCTTTGCTACTGGTCCTGCGCTACCGTGACCTCAACTAGTTTCCAGCTGACTGCGTTTCCAAGCCTACCCAGGACTTCAAAGAGCTTCTCCGCAGTCACACCAATCTTCTCACTGACCTCCACCACGGATTTGCTTCCGGTACATAGTGGTTTTGCCCGGTTGAGTATCTGATTGTCCTTACTGGGCAGACCCACAAGATCGAGATAGATGTCGAATCGAGCGTCTTCCTCTTGGAGCACTGGGCACATCTTGGATATTCCGACGACTCCCCATATGGTCAGGTATTCGATGACCTCAGATATCTGCTCGGCTTCGAAACCTAGTGTCTGACTCATCTCGTAGATTGATATCTTACCGTCAATCGACTCAAGTATCCTGTTGCCAAACCCTCCGAAGTCTCTGTGAAACTGATCCAGAAGACCCATTGAGTCCGAAGCAGCATCGAATGCCAGCTGGTCCAATCTCGGCACGACGAACGAACTCAGGCTCGATGTAACTAGGAGTATGCCCTCATAGAAGGAGAATGACCTCTTGACCTCCTGCCCGAAATCCTCGAATGCATCCTCAACATGGATATCCTTCTTCAGTTCGCGCCCATATCGCGTTAGAAACCTGTGACTCAAATCTCTGAGTACAGCCCTCAAGACTCTCTCTGGTGCACCTGACTCCACGAGGAAAATGAACAATGCTTCGGATTCAGTCTGATAGAGTATCTCCGAGCCTTCGAAGGAGAGGCTCTGAACGGAGCGTTCGCCGAATTCTGTGGCAAAGCTCGATATCGCTGATAGGAAACCCGACAACAGGCTGTCAAGTTTCCGCGTTTCATGAGGAGAATAGTGGAAGAGTGGAATGCCTCCTGAAGTTATGATCATGAACTCATTAACGCGCAAGCGTCCGGTCAACTGCGGCATCTCCCGATTGAGCGTCAAAGGTGACGCCACATTAATGTATCTGAGAGGCCATATCTATAATGGTCCTGTCTACGAAATGTCCATATTGCGGCCCGAGCGTGCACAGGGCCATCTTGCGTGTGTGACGAGCGTGCTCGAGTACAGAGAGTTCCCCATCAAGGTCGCGTTCTACTATGTGCTTTTCTCTGCTATGCTTGCGTATGTCATATACTCAAGCAGCCGGCTGATTCTTGGTACCATGTTTCCCTCTTTCGGAAGCGGGAACTTGGGTCTCTTGGGATTCGGAATTCTGGCTGCTGTCCTCACTCTGTTGCCGGCCGGTGTCTTGGCAGATCACACGAGGTATCTGTATGTGATTAGTACGCTAGGTGCGTTAGCTCCGTTGCTTCTGGGTATGGCTATTGTGTTCGCAGGATCTCCCGGCCCAGACACTCCGACAATCGAAACCTCATTTACGATTCTTCTTTTCTCTGGAGCCGCTTTCTCTCTTGTGAGTTGGTGTGTTCAGCTAAACAAGACGGTCGTGGCGCGCTTTCGCGGCAGAGTCGCTGCCTCCTTCCTAGCAGTGTCCTTGGTAATCTTCGGAGTCTATTCTGCCTTGGATTCAGCCGGTTTCAGCCTGTACCTAATGCACATGCCAATTCCAGAGATTATAACCATTGCAGCAGTCCTCACACGACTTGCTTTCAGACCTTGGAGATGGTCACTGCACAAGCTAGCAGTCAAGGGGGAAGCAAGGTCTTACTTCATTCCGACGCTCCTTGTCATGGCTGCATACATACTCTGGTACTTCGGCACCCAACTGAGCATCAAAGAAGTGTTCAGGTTGGCCGTCGACCCCTCGTACGTTTCGCTCGGCCAGTATTCCGGTCTCTCCCTTTACGAGCCGGGGTTCATGGCTGTGGGTGTTGTATTCGCGGGACTGATAGCAGACACTAAGGGCAGAAAAACAGCTCTCACTTTCGGTGTTCTACTGCTTGGCCTGCTATCGATCTTTGGTTCCCTTGCATATTACAATGCTGAGGATGGCTCTGCATACCTGAGTGCGGCTCCCCTGCTCATTTCTGAGCGTTTTGTTGAGGGCTTCCTTCTGGGTCTAATGCTTCTACTCATATGGGCCGAGCTGGGCTCTCCAAACACGAAGGGAAGACGCATTGCCGCCATGTGGATATTCTTCATCGGATATATCGCTCTGTTGTTGGCTGTCTCGTTGGGGGTTTGGTTTGGCATCGACTGGTATGCACCAGATTGGGTGCGGCGAGCAGGGATACAGTTTGCAATCCTACTCACATTAGTCACATTGTACTGGTCAGCACCGCTACCTGAGATTCTGGGAAAGGAACTTGAGATGGAAGACCTTTCACTCGATTTCGATGAGAAGCTTGTCCGGCAGACTGCAGAGGCATTCGTGGGAGCAGAGGATCTCAAATCAATACGAAGCCAGCTTGATATTCTTGGCAGTACCGAAGAGCTGAGCGACAAGGATATGGATGAGATACTCGGCCCAGACTTCGACAAGACGCTTCCGTTGGGTGGAATCCCCGGCGTCGGTTCAAAGATGGAGCAACGCCTACGAGAAGCCGGGTATGAGTCAGCTGCTCAGCTTGCTGGAGAAACCCCTCAGAGGCTGTCGGAAAAAGTGAAGGGTCTCACTCCGGCCAAGGCAGAGAAAATCCTTGAAGGAGCACGGGTGGCCGTGAAGAAAGCGCTCAAGTCGAAGTCGAAAAAGGAAGGAGGACGAGGCTAGCCCCCCACAATGTGGCCTATTTCTTATGCGAGGAACAAGACTAGAACCTTTT
>PRDI01000024.1 GCA_003345595.1 Candidatus Thorarchaeota archaeon
AAGGGCCCGTGACCCGATTCTGTCACCCGACCATCCTTTGTCCAAACCCACTATACAGATTCGCGATTCCCTCTTGCACTCACGAATGCACTGTTCGCACACGAAGGAATTGAAAAGCACGGTTCCGGTTTTGAGGTCCAGCCTTGCGACACCCTCCCGGAAGGGAATGATACAGACCGACTGAGTTGCTTCGACGCCGAGTGAGTAGCCTAGCTGTCTGATCTCTGCAATCTCCTCATCAGTATTCAGAGGCAATACGTGTTGCTCCGGTAACATTGCAAACTCAGGGCAAGCATTGTCGTCAAGTAGAACGAGAAGAGGGGGATGCAGACCTTCCTCCTGTTGTTTCGGCAGTGTCCCGGCAAGTATCTCGAGACTCTGAACAACTGAATCCGCCCGATGGGTTTCAGGAGTGACACCCAAAGCAGCACTCATGGTTGATGCCGCATCTTCTGTACTCATCGAGGAGCCTACAAGTACTATCATCAGCGAGTCACGGTACTCAGCCGAAAGGTGCTGGAGGACACGGAGTAGTCCATCGAGCTCGTTCTCTCGCAAGACAATGACTGAGGATCGGGATCCTCTCATCAATCCCCTAGCCATGCCAGGGTACCTTTCTGTTTCTGGTATTAGCCACAGCTGTAGGGCAATATCACCAGAACCACATGCTATTCGGGATACTCCTATGCCAATCCCTAACACCAAGTATAGCTGATATGCCAGACTCGTATCAGATGCCCTGTTCAGATACCCGGCTTGAAGAGCCGGGCTACAACCCAAAACGATCACCTTGTAGATCAGCCGGGTCCTTTTCTCAGAACCGACATCTGGACAAGCCACATGTCTGCGTAGGTATACTCGGAATAAAGCCTATTGGTAACCGCCTTGGTTCATTGCCAAGTGGCAGCTCGTCCTTGGTCCCAGAATCTGCCCCGATTCGTATCAGGACTCGTCGTAGTACTCCCAGCTGTCGTCTTCCTCGTCCTCATCGTCGAAAGATGCGCCAATCAGTCCTTCGTCGTCCTCTGGCAGGACTCGTTCCAGAACACCTTCCATCTCCTGCCATTCCCGATGTCTTCGCAGCCTGCCAATAATCCCAGCCAGCGTGACCAGAGCAAAGGACAGGAAGCTGTACACATAGAGCTCCATCCTCGATGAAAATGCAGACGAAGACAGTACCACTGCTAATGCAACAATCCCGCCCAGAATCAGAGTGTTCAGGAAACAGTCGCATCTGACTCCGCTGCCCACGTGAAGTACTTCAAAGTCTTGTGGTTCAGAGCCCGGAGCAAGATTGAGGAAGTAGTTGAAGACTGCTGCGACCGTTACTCCAACCACAAACAGGAACTGAACCAGCGGATCCACGGGTATCCATCCTTCATGTCGGCGTCGGAGTGCTGGCCTGAGGTTGGGCCATTTTCAGGTAGCTGAAACCATATTCTCCCTCATAAGATATCTCAGCACCCTCACTTGGAGTGATCATAAGCATCACAGAGCTGTCGTGTACGACAGGTCCACTTGTCTTCTCGAGTCTGAAATTGCCCTTTGCCAAGGCTACCTTGTGGCCGGTCTTCAAAGCCCTCAACTCTGGTCGATCTGTCACGACTATCCCCACACGGATCTGAAGCTTATCGTTCCTCACAACGAGAGTTTCCATGCCACCTATCTTCTGGACAGAGAGGACATCCATCCATCCCATCAGTTCCTCTGGCAACTCCTTTAGAGGAACAGGATTCAATGACGTGGCGACTTCGATTGGAGGATATGTTCCCTGAATCTCATTCAGAATAGGCGTTATCTGAGAGGTACTCCAGCCCTTCTTGACGAACATCTTGAGCGCATGCTCTGCTATCTTCTCAAGATTGCTCCTCAGCCGATCGCCAGATGAAGAAGATATCTTGTATAGCATCAGGAAAGACGAAAGTGTACCTTCCTCTTTTCCGTAGGCGACTCCGATCTTGTATGCATTTGCAGACATCTGCCAAGCATTCTCATGGTCATCAAACTGGATACAGTACTTAGCGACGTCATTCAGCATTGAGATGGTCACTTCGGGGTAAAGCAACTTCGTCTTTGTCAGCGAGAATCCACCCATGAATTTGCGCAGGATCTGCATGGTCACATACAGTCCCTCAGATGTGGCTTTCATGTCTTCCAGCCCAAGGCGCTCCAGCATACTGTCGTACAGTGAATAGATGTAGTCAACAGACTCCCAGTCTTCTTTTATTATCGAAAGCACGATTCTGACGAAGAACACTGATGCCTTCAGTTCCTCGTTCGTGATTGTTGCAAACATGAGAAGCCGGAAGGCTTCTTCACTGATGGCAAGCGCATCTTCGATGCCTTGCCGCGTGCCTCTGTACAAATGGCATATCATTTCGAGATAGTAGAGGAACAGCGTCAGGTCAGATGCGTGTTCTATCAGTTTGCTATGGGTTTCGGGGTCATCTGTCAGTGTGGACACGATTAGGAGCCGCTCAATCTCGTTTTGAACCGCCTCTATCTCATTGGCAAGAGTGTCAAACCGGCCTGCCTTGAAGTCCTCAAACATCGCTGGGACGCCAGCCTTGATGTCCTCGAGGAAGTCTAGGATGAACAGAGGCTGGCCCTTCGAGAGCTTCCTATCAAGTCCCTCAGATGGACGTTTAACTGTCCGAAGGACCTTCATTGCATGGTCTTCTATGATGCGGATCCGTGTAACGGGGTCATATGCCTCCTGTCGTGATATGCTGTAGCGGACTTCCTCAGCATAGATCCTATTGCGAATCGATTCGAGCCTCTTTTTAGCATCCGAGTCATCGGTTGACTCCATGAGTTCTAGGACAAACGCAGAGCCCACAATGCCCTCGACATCTATCTTGAGGTCCTGTATGGTATTGAGGAGTTTCAGGTCACTCGTAACGACTCGTGATTTCTTGCTACGCATGGCAGCCAATATCAGAGACATGTCATTGGGCTGCGGAAGCGCACTTTCGGGTTTCTGGATACTCTCCATGAAGGACTTGATGTCCTTGATGAGCGTTTCGTCGATCTGGACTATCTGTTCTACTTCCCGTCTAAGGTACCACCTGAGCTCCAAGAACACTTGCCTAGTCATCCACAGCTCTTGGCCAACTCGGTCGGCTGTTTCCTTGATGATCTGCATGTCCTTCGGTCTTTCGCTGAATCCTGAGATGAAGAAGTTGGCATCAAGGTATACACGCATCGAGGTTTACGCTCCACACTTAGGTTTACCAATGAAGTATATGATGGTGCAAATCATGATCGAAACCATCGATCAGACAGGTGTTGTCATTTAGGACTGAAAGGACATGGTGTGACTGTCCTGTGTGACGAGGAACCCACTGTTTGCGCGGAAAAACATTGTGATTGCACGTTTTTGGACTGCACTGATTCCTAACATGGTTGCGCTCATCAGAAAGCAGTAGAATCGGGTTCGGTCGAAACAGAGGCCATCGCCCACATGATATGTAGTTATATCGAGGTTGCGAAGTAATCACGCCTTGGCGAAATCCATGCAAGACAAGTCGGCAGTAGTCCTCAAGGCTATGAAAGATGCGAAGAAACCACTCAAGGCCGGGGAGATAGCACAGATGACCGGTCTGAGCAATGCTGAGGTCACCAAGATTGTGAAGGCATTGATGAAAGATGGCAAGGCCAAATCACCCTCGCGGTGCTGTTACTCTCCGGCCTAGAAGAAGTATCTCGAAAGGTTCCCGAAACCTAGCTTCCCTTAGGGCTCTCGACCCGATACTTCCTTGGTTCTTGCTGCCCTACGAACACAGGTAGCCACCTGCAGTGGCATTACACAATTGTCAAGCTGAGCTGTCCGGGCGTTTCATGGTTTGTCCGAAGCCTCCGTTTATGAGCCATTAGGTAGAGAAACAATACCTCGATTCGGTACAGTTAAATCGAACCCAACGCCCGCCGCAGCGCGCTCCGGAGAGACTCACATGCCCCCACAGGCAAGAACGACACTTTCAGACATGCTGAAAATCGATTCAGTAGCCATCATCGGCATTACATCTAGAATGGGGTACTACTGGCCACATTCGATGCTTCAGTGGCCTCATGACCTTAAGCTGTGGCTTGTGTCCAAGAACGAGAAGGAGGCGCTTGGGCAGCATGTGTATGAGAGTCTATCAGAGATCCCTGACAAGATTGATTTTGCCATCATTGCCGTGCCATACAAATACGTCGTTCAGGTGGTCAATGACTGCATCGCTAAGGGGGTAAAAGGCGTGAGCATATTCACAAGTGGCTACTCAGAGCTTGGCACGGAGGAGGGAAGGCAGAGAGAGAGAGAACTCGCTCAGATACTGCGCAATTCGCCGATGAGAGCACTTGGTCCCAACTGCATGGGCCTGTTGTATCCGAAGCTTGGCATTGCGTTCATGCCCACTATCAAGAGAGGAATTGGCAACGTTGGCTTCCTATCTCAATCGGGCGGTATTGCCATAGCTACGTACACTGCCGGGGTAGAATCGGGGATGGGCTTTAGCAAGGTTCTCAGTTTTGGGAATCAAGTAGATATCACTGCGGCTGAAATCATTGACTATTTCGAGAGCGACCCAGAAACCGAAGCTGTAGGCGCTTACATCGAGGGCGCCAAGGACGGAAGAGCAATGGTGGAGTCGCTCAAGCGCCTCGCATCCAGGAAGCCACTGGTCGTTCTTAAGGGCGGACGCTCTCAGGAAGGATCACGTGTTGTTTCCTCACACACGGGAGCTCTAGCAGGCAACAATGAGCTTTGGAGTGCTGCACTCAGACAAGCGAATGTGCCGACAGTCGTGACACTTGAGGATCTTGTGGCAACACTCAGCGTCTTCTCAAAGTGCTTTCCACCTCGTTCCAACAAGGTGGGGATTATCGCCATCAGCGGCGGCACGAGCGTGATCTACACAGACTTGTGCGTGGAGAGAGGACTGAGAGTACCCCGGACCTCGCCTGAAACTATAGTCAAGCTGAAAGCACTCATAAGGGATGTCGGAACAGCACTAGGAAACCCAGTTGATATGGCTGCCGACTACTACCAGGATCAAACCACGAGCGAAGTGATTCGATTAACCGGCTCGGACCCCGAGTTTGACTCAATCATTGTTGAGGCCGACGTTCACAACATTCACCAAGTTGCAACGATAATGGACGCCAACGATGTGATGCCAGACTTCTGGAGGGCTCTCGCGCGCGCATGCAAACAAGTTGTCGAGAAGGAAAAGAAGCCGGTTCTAGTTGCTGTTCCCGAAGTTGCTTATCCCGAACAGAGAACGATGGTATGGAATACGTTCGTCAGTGAAGGGCTACCTGTCTTTAGGAACATGGGTGAGGTCATAGGTGCCCTCTCGCGGGTGTGCGAATACTATCGTGTCAGGCAGAAGCGAGCTGCCAGCACAGGATGAACGAAGGCTTGGACCCGCATACTGCTCTGACAATACGCAACGGCCTGTTCAGACTCAAGCTCGACCACAGAAACAACCTAGCATGTGCGCGCGCGACACCAACGACTAGGGTTTCTCAGCCTGAGCGACTACGTTCCTGTACAGCTTATGAATAAACTCTCTGTCGAACTGGTACTCTTCTTCGAGCATAGCGTCCTGTTCATCTTTGCTGAAGTACTTCATCGCGGCCTTGAAGAAGCTCTTATCCTCCTTGGCAATATGCCTTGGATAGAACTCTGCAAGCTGCCTCATTAATTCAGTGATCGTATCAACGGCCTTGGAGTCGCCCTGCAAGTAGCTGCTCTCTGCCTCGACAAGCTTTCTCGTCGTCGCCCTGCCCCAGATATGCTCCTGAATCAGCTCGTCCATCACTCGCTTGTCATCAGGCGTCAGATTCTTTTTCATCAGATCGCGGAACAGTATCTCTTCTTCCTTTCCATGGTGACACCGATCAGCATAGTTTCGGATGAAGTCAACAGCAGTGTCAATGAAGACAGCGTTGGGCGTTCGTTCTATATCGATTCTGTCGACTTCCCTCTTCATTACAGCAATCATCCGTTCAATGAGCCTGTGCTCAATCATCAGGGGACCGATTGGTTGAACCATCCTCTTGTAGCCTCAGGGGACACTTTTGCAAATCCGCCCGATATATAGGATGCGACAATGACTCAACAGCAAAGCGTTGTTGCCCAGTCTTTCTATGCCCGCACATCGCATACACTCTGGAACCATGATTCAGATTAGTCAAGCCCCACCATGCGGTTGAACTCAGTAATCAGGCCATCTATCTTGGGAGTCATCTGCCGGATGCTGCCCCAGTAGTTTTCGTAGTCATACCATTGACGGTCGAGCTCCTTCACGTCAAACATCTGTTGTTCGACCCACGTGAAGTACTTCAGCTGATGTATGCGTTTCCTGTCCAAGAGGGACAACTCCATCATAGAGTCAGTCTTCTGGGCCATAAGATGTCGGTGGTAGTCCTTAATGGCGTCTTTCCCTGCATACGGACCGTGCTCATCTCTTGCCTCTTTCAGACGCGACTGATACATCGACATGGAGTCTGTGAATACTGTCATGACCACGTCGCTACTCGCGAGTCCGTAGTACTTGGCGAACTTGATGGCCATCAGGACATTCGCAATACTGGATATCCCGAGAAGGTCAAGTCTTGATACGAGCTTCTCTGGGACGCCGATCTCGCGGATGAGATACTCTCTCCCTGCAGGTTCGTTGAAGAGTCTAATGAGATTCATCGTGTCGTTGTCGTCAATAGCGATGATCAGGTCCGTGTTGCGAGTATTATGTATCCAAGGAACATGCTTGTCTCCAATGCCTTCTATGCGATGAGTACCATAGCCGTTGAGCAGTAAAGTCGGGCACTGGACGGCCTCACCAGCGGCGATTCTTGAAGATGGAAAGGCCTGCTTCAAGTAGTCTCCACATGCAATTGTGCCCGCAGAACCCGTGGTCAGACACACACCTCTGAAGCTACCCTTGCCGAGCTCCCTCTTCAGTACCTCCTCCATCGCATGTCCGGTCACATCATAGTGGAAGAGGTAGTTACCAAACTCAGCAAACTGATTGAAGATGAGGACATCGCTGCGAGTCCTGCGGAGCTCCCATGTCTTGTCATAAATCTCCTTTACGTTGCTCTCGCTGCCTGGAGTCGTAATTATCTCTCCTGCTACTGTCTTTAGCCAGTCAAAACGTTCCTTGGACATTCCTTGAGGTAAGATGGCGATGCTCTCACATCCAAGTATTGTAGCATCATAGGCTCCGCCACGACAGAAATTACCAGTACTGGGCCACACTGCCTTGTGTTTAGTGGGATCGAACTGACCGGTCACCAAACGCGGCACTAGACAGCCGAAGGTAGCCCCTACCTTGTGAGAACCGGTGGGAAACCACTTGCCGACCAGTGCGATTATCCGGGCTTCCACACCTGTCAGCTCGGGTGGCAGTTCGATGAAATTGGGAATCGGAGTGTAGAGACCTCCTTTCTCGGTCGGTTCATTTTTCCAAGTTATCCTGAACAGGTTCTCCGGCACAATGTCCCATAGACCTATGTTCTTCAGCTGTGACTTGATCTTGTCTGGAATTGTCTTGGGATCTTTCAGTTGGGAGAACGTGGGTATAACGATTCTCTTCTCGCGGCAACGCTGAATAGTTCTCTTAAGCTGTGCTTCGTTCTTCGTCAGGTCGATCACACATGTCACCTCTCATTTAGCGGCGAATCGACAGGTACATAGCTGAGCCTCGTCAGTCACTATTAATGCGAGTATTGAATGGATGGCTAACAAAAGCCTTGTGCCCCAATCGCCAGCACACAAGAACGCTTGTAGAAGCGCGCAGACACGGCCATGCGCCGGATGAACAAGGCTTTAACGGGAGTGTAACCCGAGCAGCGGGAACAACTAGCAGCTAGAGGACTTGTTACATCCTGTGGTGAGCTCAGGCCCTAGGCTAGTAGGTGGTTATCGCAAATGCCATCGAATTCAGAAGAGAAACCAAGACGCGCTTACCGCTTCGGTGGCGGTCACGCTGATGGCACTGAGAGTATGAATAATGAGCTTGGTGGAAAGGGTGCTAGCATAGCGTCGATGACGCTTCTAGGTTTGCCCGTTCCACCAGGTTTTACGATTTCGACCTCCGCCTGTCTGGAGTACTTCAAAGATGGAGGCAAGATATCAGACAGTCTGAAGCAGGAGATCCGCGAAGCGCTCAAAGACACCGAGAAGATGATGGGCAGGAAGTTTGGTGATGCAAAGAGCCCGCTTCTCGTATCGTGCCGTTCAGGGGCTAGGCAGTCAATGCCGGGGATGATGGACACAGTCCTGAATGTCGGCTTGACAGCTAAGACAATCAAGGGGCTCATTGCAGCGACAAAGAATGAGTGGTTCGCATACGACAGCTACCGTCGTCTGATTACTATGTATTCGGACGTAGTGATGGAAAAAGCAGAGGGCGTAGAGCGTGAGGAGGGTCAGGGCATCAGAGCCCGCCTCGATAGAATTATGCAGGATAGGAAGAAGAAACGCGGCATCAAGACAGACACAGAACTGACCGTGACGGACCTGAAGGAACTCTGTGTTCAGTTCAAAGCCGAGGTCAAGGCAGCCCTCGGCAAGGAGTTTCCAGATGACCCAGAGGAGCAGCTGTGGACTGCGGTTGGAGCAGTGTTCAAGAGCTGGTTTGGAAAGAGGGCAGTAGCGTACCGTCGCATCGAACACATACCCGACGACTGGGGCACTGCCTGCACTGTTCAGGCAATGGTCTTCGGCAATATGGGAGACACGTCAGCGACGGGTGTAGCATTCACAAGGAACCCGGCAACAGGTGATAACATCTTCTACGGAGAGTGCTTGTTCAATGCGCAGGGCGAGGACGTCGTGGCCGGTCTTAGGACCCCGAACCCTTTGAACGAGGGCAGCAAGACGGAACAGAACAAGCAACTGCCCACTCTTGAGAACACGATGCCCAAAGTGTATGAAGAGCTCTGTGACATTCGAAACAAGCTCGAGAACCACAGTCTGGACATGCTAGACATCGAGTTCACCATCGAGCAGGGCAAACTGTGGATGGTCCAGTACCGAGTTGGCAAGCGCACGGCAACTGCCGCTCTGAATATCGCGTTAGACATGCTCAACGAGAGACTGATCGATTCTGAGACAACGGTCATGCGGCTGAAGCCAGAGCAGTTGACCCAACTCCTCTATCCAGTCCTTGACCCGGCAGCCGAGTCAAAGGTCAAGCCCATAGCCCAGGGGTTGCCAGCAGGGCCGGGAGGAGCCGTTGGTCAGATAGTATTCACGTCGGCCGACGCAGTGAAGTGGGCAAAGGAAGGAAAGAACCCTATCCTTGCCAGAGAGGAAACTAGCCCTGAGGATATCGAGGGAATGAGGGCTGCCGCGGGAGTCCTTACAGCTCGTGGCGGTATGACAAGCCACGCCGCACTTGTCACCCGAGGTTGGGGCAAATGCTGCATTGTGGGCGCAGGCAGCCTACAGATCAATCCTTCAGAGAAGACGATGATAGTTGGAGGGAAGACGTACATCGAAGGCTCGTGGCTCAGCCTGAACGGTACCGCAGGATTCGTCTACGCGGGCATGCTTCCCACGATTGGGGCCAGGGACAATCCTAGGCTACAGGAGTTCCTGAAACTGGTTGACAAGTATCGCACAATGGGGGTCAGAGCAAACGCTGACACTCCAAAGGACGCGAAAGCGGGAATTGACTTCGGTGCAGAGGGGATTGGACTGTTCCGAACTGAACACATGTTCTATGGAGAGGGGTCAGACGAACCATTGTTCCTTCTGCGCAAGATGATAATGAGCTCAACAGAGGCTGAGCGAAGGCGGGCCCTAGACGAACTTGAGCCGTATGTCAGGGACAATATCAAGAGCACGCTCGAAGTGATGAACGGTCTTCCTGTGACCATTAGACTGCTTGACCCTCCGCTTCACGAGTTCGTGCCGCAAAGCAAGGTTGGCTTGGAGAAACTCGCGAACGCACTTCATATCGATGTCGAGGAAGTACGTAGGCGTGGTGACGCCCTTCATGAGAGCAATCCTATGATGGGCCATCGAGGGGTTCGTCTGTGCATAACCTACCCAGAGATTCCAGAGATGCAGGTCCGAGCCATGCTCGATGCTGCATCTGAGCTCATCAAAGAAGGAAAGAAGGTCAAACTCGAGATCATGATTCCCGTCACAGTCGGGGCGCAGGAACTGCGTTTCATGAAGTCGATAGTCGACAAAGTGAGTGAGCAGACCACCAAGAAACACGGCTTCAAGGTGGACTACGCGTACGGGACCATGATAGAGGTTCCTCGTGCGTGCATGCGTGCCTACGACATGGCGGAAACCGCCGAGTTCTTCTCGTTCGGTACGAATGACCTGAGCCAGATGGGCTTCGGATTCTCTAGGGATGATATTGGCTCTTTCGTGCCGGACTATCTCAAGCAGGGTATACTTGTGAACGACCCATTCCAGAGCATCGACAAGCGCGGAATTGGCGAACTCATGAAGATAGCCATCGAGAGAGGACGTGCAAGGAGACCGAACATAAAGCTCGGTGTCTGTGGCGAGCACGGTGGCGATCCCCGTTCAATCGAGTTCTTCTTTGAGATTGGGATCCAGTACGTTTCATGCTCACCCTACCGCCTGCCAATTGCTCGACTGACAGCGGCTCAGGCGGCCATTAGGGCGAAACATCCCTCGACTGCAGACTGAAACGTGAGATTCAGCTCTGGCGTCATAGGCCAGAGCTGCGTTTCTTCTTTTCCATTCAGAACCTGGGCAGTTCCTCGTACCTATGACAAAGTATCCAATGCCCGGGTTCAACCTCTCTATAGTCAGGCACACGTTGCTTGCACAGATCGGTCGCGTATTCGCATCGAGGATTGAACGGGCAGCCGGGCGGCGGATTGCTCATGTCGGGTGGACTCCCAGGAATTCCCCGAACGACCAGACCCTTCTCGCGTATCCTCCGTAGGACTTCCATTGTCGGATTGCTCATGATGAAGGCCCGAGTGAAAGGATGACCCGGAGACTTCAGGACTGTCTTGGCATCACCAAACTCCATTATACGTCCTGCAGACATCACCGCGACTCTGTCAACCAAGCCAGCCATGACCTTCTGATCGTTGCTGATGAACAGCATAGAGGTCTTCAGTTCCTTTCTGACGAGCTCGATTGCTTCGAGGACTCTGTGTTGGACTCCCGAGTCCATCCCGGTTGTAGGCTCGTCTGCAATCATTAGTATCGGCCTTGTAATCATGGCCATGGCTATCAGTATACGCTGGTCTTCGCCCATGCTGAACTGGCCGGGCTTGAACGCCTTTCTGATGTCGACGTCACTAAGTTCGACTAGATCCAGAACTTCAAGCACTCGCCGCATGACCTGACGCTCGTGCAGAGCCCTATTCTCGTCGTGGGCCCACAGGGATTCAGCAGTCTGATAGTCTATCGTCATGTAGGGGTTCATCGATTTCCTCGATCCTTGGGGTACGTAAGTGATCTCGTTGCCTCTGATCTTCCTGTACTCTTTTTCATCCAGACTCAGTAGGTCCTTTCCCCTGAACCATATCTGGCCCTCTACGCCCGGAAGAGCTTGTCCCATCTCTGCGGAGGTCAGTCCCTTTCGCCTGGCCTCATCCCGAAGTTCCCACAGTCTCTTGGTAGATTCATCTCCGGACGACGACGCATAGTACCTTGATATCTTGTCGAAAACGCCCATTATCGCAAGGGCCACGGACGTCTTGCCTGCACCAGACTCACCGAAGAGACCGACGCTATCGCCCTTCATAATGCTGAAGGACACATCCTCTACTGCTCTTACGAGGCCCTTCTTTGAGGTGTAGTATGCACGCAGATTCTCGACTCGCAGAATCGGCTCATTGTCAGTAGACGACATAGGAAGCCGAGAAGGATGTATTGCTCATGAACTCTGTGGCCGACGCATCCGTTACCCTAGGGTGGCAAGGCCCAGTTGTCATTGCTCATGGACCACAACGATTATACCGCCTGTAGCCTGCGCGAGCAAGAGCGCCACGGGATGGAAAACCTCAGTAGATCTGCAGTTGCCGCCTACATGTCGTATGCGATTCAGTCGACTGGGCAGGCCATAGCTTGGCAGTTCGTGACGCACTTTGTGAAGCACGGCCTTCTTGTAGATTCATTCATCATCCTAACCCTGGTTTGGTCCGCACCCGCTTTTGTTACGATGGGGGCCGTGAATCTTTGGGGCTCTGTTTCAGACCGAGTGGGGAGAAGAAAGCCCTTCATGGTGCTGGGGTTCATCGGGTACGCGTCTACTTTCTTCTTCTATTCATTCGTGACCGATGTTGTGCAGTTCCTTGTTATAGCAATGGTAGGTGCAGCATTTTCTGCTGCGGCAATACCAGCAGGCCAAGCTTATCTCACGACGAAGACTGTCAAGAAAGGCGAAAGGCTTGGCTTTTTCCTTGTTGTCCAGTCTGGAGGTTGGTTCTTCGGAGCACTGGCAAGCGGTCTACTCTACAACATTGTCGGCATGCTCACGCTGTTCAGGGTTTCAGCGGCACTCTGTGTAGCTGCAACTGCTCTGAGCTTCTTCGCCGTGAGAGACCTTCCTGTTGATAAGACGATAGCTCGTCCGAAGGTGAGCTTCTGGGAGCTGATTGGAAGACCTGGAATGGCTCGCCTTGCATTGGCGGCTTCTCTAAGCGCCATAGGCATCTATGCTGTCTCTTACGGAGTGGCGATAATAATCATTGACGAACTCCACGGCGAAGCTGCCTATGTCGGCTATGCGAACTCCGGTGCAACTCTCATCGCGGCTTTGATTACTGGCTATGTTGGCAGGCTCATTGACCGGCATGGCTCGACTCCAATTCTCGCTACGGCGTATCTCTCCTACTGTCTTTATGCAGTAGGATTCGCGATTGCCACAGACCCGGTGATAGCCATGGTCCTGTATATGTTGCCGATCTATGCTCTGGCCCAGACAGGAGCCCAGTCCTTTGCTGCGAAGGTTTCGAGCGATGAAGAGAGAGGCACTGCAATGGGGATCGTCAACGCTGCCCAGAACGCTGGCAATGCCATCGGGCCGATCGTGGGTGGCTTTTTCGCTCAGTTTGTCTTCGCAGGTCTTCTGCAACCGGTGTCGTGGGTGACTCTTTCGTTCAACCTTGTGGCTCTGATGCTTGCATACTCACTTTACGGCATAGAGAAACAGGCCCGCCGCAAGAAAGACTCGTTTCCTTCACTTGAAATCCCAGCTCAGCCTACCGTCAACTCCAACGGACAAGTACTCTGAGCTGCCCATCTCCTGTTCGTTTCTGCGAGGAATCTCGTCTGAAAGACGTTGTTGACGCACCGCCAGTTTGAAATGTACAACCTGTGACGACATCTTCATGCCAGATGGGTGCACCATAGGTGCCAAGGTTGTTGGCGCCAGAGCGTTACTCTTCAAGAATAGAGACCTTGTGTATGAAGACTTCAAGGACTCAGCGATTTTCGATGATACCCTATTTGCAGTCACTGGGATGAACATCGGCAGCGGCGCAAAGGCGGGCGTATCAGTAGGTTTCAACAAATGGGGACTTGCTGCCTGCAGTTCAACGGTACTAATCAGACCTGCAGAAGCTTATGACTTCCTTCTCGAGGAGGTACTCAGAAATGCTAGGACTCTTGACGAAGCATACAGAATTGTCTCTACATCACTTGAGACAGGCAAGCGGTATCAGTGGTGCAACTTCGTGGTCGCTACGCCCAATGAGGTCGGAGCCATTGAGATTGGAGATGGCGTGTGTGACATCGAAAGAGACCCCAAGATGATAACGCGAGCAAACCATCACAACAAGCTCTCGACCGGCGATGTCTTGGCCAAGGCCTCGCGTCAGGAGAGAGAGGCAGGGGGACCCCTGTATACGAGCGAGAGGAGAAGACAGACCGCGGCCAAGATGCTTGAGTCAGCCAAGTCAGTCGGCGACATCATAAGTATAGTGAGCACACACAGTCCGGGGAAGGGGTTTGACTCGATATGCCGCCACAGGACAAGAAAGGCTGGCGAGGACAAGCTCATGGGAGAAACTGCCTATAGCTACATCGTAGAGATGTCGACGGGCAGGGCGGGCGGCATTGAATTCAGGATGCATGTGGCGCGGAGCAATCCGTGCAGCAATCCGTTCAAGGAAGTCCTTGTGGATTTCGGTTCCTCACCGCAGGAAAAGGAGAGAGTAGTCAAGGGGTTCCCGTGAGGTGATGTGATGAACCAAGCCAGACTGGAGGAGGCCTTGCACGGTGTTTCCGTGACCACAGCGACACCTTTCACTCGTGATCTTTCGGCCATAGATGCTGATGGTATAAGGCGGAACATAGAGTTCCTCTCGAAGGAGGGAATCCGTCTTATTGTTCCGTGCGGGAATACTGGTGAGTTTTACTCCTTGTCGGAGAAAGAATGGTTGCAGGTCGTCAAGGCAACCCTTGATGCATCTCAGGGAAACATGGTCGTAATGCCAGGCATCGGCCACTCTATCGCCACGGCAGTTGACATGGTCCGGCAAGCGGAGTCATTAGGGGCTCAAGGAGTGATGGTGATGTACCCCCAGCATGTCTTCAGCTCAGAAGAGGGCGTGCTCAATTACTATCGCAGGATACTCGACGTTTCAGAAGGGGTCGGCGTAGTCCTCTACAAGAAAGGACCACTTCTTACAGATGCTGTGCTAAGGGAACTGATGAAATACGGAAACCTCGTCGGGATCAAGTATGCCTTCGGCAGAGTCGTCGACTTCGCCTATTCGATTCAGATGCTTGGGTCGACGGTCATATGGTCTTGCGGGACCGCAGAGAGATTTGCGCCGTTCTACTGGCTTGCCGGTGCCCGTGCATTCACCTCGGGCCTGGCGAACTTCGCCCCGAGCATCTCTCTGCAGATGTATCACGCGCTACAGGCTGGCGACTACGGGGAGGCAATGAGGATTCAGGCACTAGTCACGCCCCTAGAGAATCTGCGGGAGGGGAGAGGGACTGCAAACAATGTTCCAGTTGTGAAAGCTGTGATGGACCACCTTGGACTCGTAGGCGGCGAATGCAGGCCTCCAATACATTCTCTTAACCGGACTGAGAGAAAAGCGGCAATCGATGCTGTCGCAGACTGGGGCCTCCGCTCGTAGGGACTATCCGTGGCGCCCTCACATGATGCCAGTGCGATGCCAATCGAGGATGTGTGCTGCCCATCCACACACTCTTGAGATTGCGAACATGTCCGTGTTGAGCTCTGCAGGAATTCCGAGAGTTGAATAGACCGCTGCGTTGTACAGGTCCACGTTGGGGTAGAGCTTCTGACCCTTGAGCTCAAGCAGCAGTCGACTTCCTACGGTAGCCACAGCCTCTGTAAGTCTGAACAGTATCTCTTGGTCTGTTCCGGCTGTCCGCCTCTGAAGAATCCCTCTGAGAACAGTAGCTCTTGGGTCTATAGCTCGATAGACTCGATGACCCATTCCGAAGACTCTCTCACCGTGCTTGATCCTACTTCGAAGATACTCTTCAGCTCTCTCAGGTGACTCCATCTCCCGCATCATCAGCATCGCCTGCTCACCTGCTCCGTGATGAAGAGCTTTGGAATGCTCCTGAAGAGCCGCGAAAAGAGAACTTGACACGGATTCACCTGAACGCAGACTCTCCTCTAGAACACCAAGGGATGGGTTCTGTGGATCATCCAGGTGAAGGATTAGGCAGATTTGAAAGTCTTTCAGCACCTCTTCCATGTTCTCGATACCGAGCATCCAGAGCGTGTTTGCAGCATGGCCAAGTTCGCCCCGAGGTGGTATCGTTTCTAAGCTATGTGCTCGCCGCCATTGTGCGGCCACAACAACTGGAAACGCCGCGACAAAGAATAGAAGTTCATGCTCGAGGTCGAGCCTGTACCTCTTGCCAATATCATCCAGGTTGCCTACGAATCTGTCCAGAGGACTTCGACCTCCAAGATTGTCCGATGGAAGTATAGAAGGGAGGATGCTCTTACATCGTGACCAATCCACTTTCATCTCATCACTGAAACGCCTGAGCTCATCAGACGAGGGTTGCAACCCATGGAGAAGGAGGAAGAGAGCAGCCTCGAAGCTGCTAGTCTTGGAAAGCTCTGTGGCATCCACGCCTCTGAAGAACAGTCGGCTCTGAGTCGGATCAATTCTACTGATTGGTTCCAAGACTAAAGCACTACTCCAATGGATTTGTCATTTTAGAAGTATATACGACACGGAGTGCCAGCCATCACAATTGCATTTCGGCTGAATATCCTTGTGCACTCATTAGTGCAGGCCCAAAGATATCAATGATGATGGCTATTGCCCCTGGGACAAAGAGAGGGGTCGAGAACCGATCACTCAAGGCGAGGTCTCGCACCCCTAAACCTGTGGCTGAAACCAAGTTTCACATCCAATTCATTGATGGAGTCCTACTGGAACTGCTGCTTGACCGGCGAACTGAGCAGCAAGAGCAGCGTGATAAGAGAGAGAACTATGCCCAGTATTCCGAACACCAACGGAGCAAACAAGTACAGAACTATCGCAACGATGTTCAGGAGGACCGCGTAGTTGTACATATCCTTTTGCAGATTCTTCAATCCCATGGCAACCCACAAGGCTGCAATTGCTATAATGACCCCGAGAGCAGACAAGGCGTTCTCGTACCAGTAGAGGCCAAGGGCCGCCGCAGCAAGTCCATTGATTGCGTTTATGATAAGGAGTATGTAGACAAGATTCACTTGGCTATTACCTTTGGTTTGTGCTACGCCTATTTCTGACAACATTATCACCGATTTTCAATCTTGCACAAGATGGCAAATCAGGACCATCTAAGC
>PRDI01000025.1 GCA_003345595.1 Candidatus Thorarchaeota archaeon
TGTCAAGGAATGCCTTGAAGTAGCAATCCCGAATCTCCTCATTGCCAACCGTGGCGAGTCGGTGTAGACTGAATCCTTGAGGGACTCCAGAGCCCACAAGTGCGCGCTTCTTGAGCTTTGCACGCATGTAGTACTCTTCTGATGCCTTCAAGAAGCCCTCGCCGGAATACCATTTGTCAAACGTTCTCAGAAGCGGCCGATGCTTGGGAGTGATTTCATCAAACTGGATTTCGAGTCTCTTCTGGCGTAGGAGAGCGGTCTGCAGTTTCGCTTCCTGAATTATGCGCCGAGCACCTTAAGATCGTTTCTGCCCTCGTGGTACAAGAGGATGCCACCGGCCGACGAAGACCATCGTCGGAATGCCTGTGTATAGGTTCAGCCACCCAAGCAAGGCTTCACTGTTCTCGTCCCTTGCCCGAACCGCCATGTTGCTGGTTTCTCTTCTGACCAAGTCTCTAAACACTCTCTCCAAGTGGGCAAGCGAAGGAGCCTTGTTGCTGAGCGGCGAGTCGCGTCGTACTTCATAGCTCATCCTCGCCAGCTCTGAGAGGTCAGCATCTCCCAACGGCTGAATATCGATCTTCATCAGTTGATCACTGTTTCTGGAGTCGGAGGAGGACTGCCATGCTTTCTGCTGATAAGTCTGACCTCAAGCCGCCTTCGGGATTCTGCAATTCATTGACGGAGTCACGGCCGCAGCACGTGACAACGAACCATCAAAGCGACTTCGAACCTCCTTATTGTTTATATGCTATTGGCGGCAATTGCTAGTCTACTTTGAATCGTTCCCTTTTCGTGCCTTGGGAGGAGAAAAACCCCGATGGAGTATTGGAGGAAGTCTGTCGGCATATTTGCGACAGTTATCCTGACTTTGCTTGGATTGTGCTCAATGATTGCGATGCCTGTACTTGGTGACCAATCTGCTGTGTCCCCTGAAAAGGCTCAGGTCATTACTGTGGGTACGACAGAAGGTATCGAAGCCACTCTAGATCCGGCTCTGGCATACGGTGTTCTTGACAGGGACGTCATTACTTCACTCAGCTCCGGTTTGGTGGATATCGCACCAGGATCGGATGGCCGCGCCGACGACATCGTCCCTGCTTTGGCAGTCGGCTGGGCCGTGAGCCTCGATGGCAGAGTCTGGGACTTCCAGCTGAGACAAGGTGTGACGTTCGAGAATGGTGAAGCCTTCAACGCATCGATTGTGAAGTACACATTTGACAGGAACTGCAATCTGACTGGTTCGGGACTAGAAGAGCCGGACGGCCCGCAGGTCAACATGGGCTACAAGTCCATCATAGAGAACGTCACAGTCACGGGAGAGTACTCTGTCAGATTCTTTCTTCATGCTCCTTTCGCCCCTTTCCTGCAGCTCATGGCATGCGCTGCATCATACATGGTAGAGCCGGCCTATGCTCCAATGAGCCAACTTGCTACTTACACCGCAGGTGACCCACGCGGGAGTACTTCCTGTGGTCTAGGACCGTATCTGTTGGAGAAATGGATTCGTGTCGGAGGTACTGACCAAGAGATCTGGCTGAATAGGAACCCCGCCTACTGGAATGTCAGCGGCGGCTTTGCGGTGACTGAACGCATTATCGTTAAGATGTACCCCAGCTCTACGTCCCTAGCCGCAGCAATAGCCAGTGGTGATGTCGACGTCGCGTATAGGCAACTGACGTCGCTGCAGATCGATGTTTTCCGTTCCAACTCTGCTTTCAGAGTCTGGCAGGGTCACGGACCGCTAATCCAGTACATGTGCTTCCAACAGAGGACTCACCCATTCGACCATGTTGAGGTGAGAGAGGCCATCGCTGCATGCTTCAATAGGACTGAACTCAGTCAGTGGGTGTTCTCGGATACCGTTGAGCCATTGTACAGTATGGTGCCAAACGGAGTCGCATATCATCAGGATTCATTTGTCAGGTACGGCGAAGCCAACTACACCTATGCAGGGACTATGCTCGCCCAGCTTGGATTCAACGAGAGCCACAAGCTTCAGGTTGATCTGTGGTATGAGACCTCCGGGTACTATCCATATAGTGAGGAACAGGCTCTGGTATACGAGGCAGACTTGGAGGCTAGCGGGGTCATAGCTGTCAGCCTTCACACTGCAGCATGGATTGAGTACCGAATGCGCAGAGACAGTGCTGACATGCCCATGTTCGTCTATGGCTGGCACCAGAACTTCGTCGATCCCGACGATACTGTCAGCCTGCCTTTTGCTGATTGGTTGAACATGGGTTTCAATAGCATATATGGTGGTATTGCGCAACATGATTACTGGATCAAAGGTCGAAGTGCTACGACTGAAGGTGATCGTTACTCTAACTACAGTGCTCTCCAGGACCTGCAGGCATCTGAGTGCTCAGTGGTTCCACTTTGGCAGAGTCGCAGTATTGTCATCGCCAACGTTAGTGTCAGTGGGGTTTCACCGGACATAAGTGACAGACTGTACTCTTGGCGCTTGGAAATGGAGAACAGAACGTCGTCGACCACGACAACAGACACCACGTCGATAGTTACTACTCCCGGACCGTGGAATCTTACGACTGTTGTGGTGACATCTGCGTCCATAGCGGTAATCGTGGTATTCAGTGTCGCAATTATCCGTTCAAGGAGGTAGAACTAATCGCATCGAAGATGGGCGAGCTCATATAGGAAATGCAGTTTCTGTGGTGGCGGATGGAAAGCCGCTGGAGGGCAACATCCTTCCAATTCCTCCGGCTGGCAAGACCTATGTCAAAGTGAAGTGAACGATTTCATAGAGCAGCTTGCTAGAATAAGGTAAGAACAAAAAACGCGTTGTGCACTTTGCGGGTCTAATAAAGAAAAAAGGAAGGTTGTGATCTACATCAGCAACCTTCTGTCTCATTCTTACTTGCTAGGTCTACGCATATACAGCACAATAACTACAACTACCACTGCGACTGCTGCTACTCCAACTATGAGGAGCGTGTAGTCCGGTGGTTGAGTTGTGGTAACCCCTGTTGCGTTTAAGGCGAAAACGATCGCAAGCAGATTTGCGTTCTGTGTGGTGCCAGCGAATGGACTGCTCGGTAGCATTGGATTGGTTACACTGTTTGGCCAGCCAGTCCAGTACGTAGTGCTATAGATTTGCCAGTCAGCGTGTCCTGCCAATGGAATGACAGGCATGGCTTGACCCAGAATCTCTTGCATCTCATTAGCGACAGCCCATTGTGCGGCAGAGCCAGCAGGATGCGTATCAAGTTCCTCTATATCGTCAATGAATGTCTGGTTATACCAGCCGCCTAGTGGAGCATTTACTCCTCCACCTGCGCTAGAGCTCTCTGGCGAGAACATCTGGAAGTAGCGTTCATACATGTTCATGTTTATCTGCCCAGACATGACCATGTCGGCAATATCGAACTGGAAATTGTTCATCCTTACCTGGACGGTACCCCAGCCGCTAATCAGTTCCACTTGTGTCTGTATGTGGAGCAGATTGGAGAATAACTGAGCTGCCACGGCATCCATAGCATCAACGTCTGTCCACCCTAGGAAGTCTAGGATAGTCCACGGTGCGGTCGTGTTAGATGCATAGTTCCACTCTTGGAGTGGATAGTGCTGGATTGGATCGCTGGGTGTGACTCCTTGCTTTGTCCACCATACTCCGGTTTCTTCATCGAAGTTGCAGTACGTGTTTAGGATCTCAAGTGCATGGGCTACGTTGTAGGTGATTGCGTATTTAGCTTCGATTGTCGTATTCAATAGTGCTCTAGCTGAAGCGTCGTCTGCCGGGATCAGCATAGGGCTGGGTGCCTTCAAGTAGCCGCTAGAAACGTCACTCATTGCTGAATAGTTCAGCACAGAAGCCATAGCCTTGTGGAGCCAAGTCTGATTCAGCGGGTAGTTCTTATGGTTTGGCACAAGCATGACCGGTGACTTGTCTGGGAAATATGGCAAATCATCGAAGTAGGTGACGATGTTCGGGAATTCTGCCTTGACTTCAGTCAATCCTGCAAGATAATTACCATCCCAGTCGAGATTTCCACCCTCCATAGCAAGAAGTGCAAGGTCGTTACTGGAGTACGATGTGTATCCAAAGTAGTTTGGCTTGGGCAATCTTCCGAAATCTGTGTCGTCTACACCCCACCAGTTCTGGTTGACCTTACCAATCGTGGTCGTAGCATCATGATAGTACGGTAAGTACATCCCAGATGCGACTCTCCACTTGGCTGGCACCGCTTCGGTATCCTGCCAGTCATTCGTGTGGGTTGATAGATCGCCAGCATATGTCGAATTGATGTCTTGCCAGACGGCCTTGGGGAATATGAGAAAGCCATAAGTCAGTTGGCGGTACACCTCGCTGCTTCCTTGGTACAGCGGTAGTATGTGCACCTTCAATACTGTAGCACTCACCTTTTCGAAGGCGGTGCTGACATTCCCTACTCTTTGTACAAGGGAACCGAGTTGACCGGTCTGCTGAAGAATCCTGAACGAGTAGATGACATCATCCGTTGTAATCGCTGTGGTGTTGGTGGCGAGGCTGCTGCCTACGGAAGTCCAGTGAAGATCACTCCGTAGTGTTATCTGTATAGTAGTGGTGTTAACCCATTCGATAGTCTTGCCTAGCCAGCCAATGATTTCTCCTGTTGCTACATTAGTTCCGAACATAGGTTCATACATCAGGTAGGTCGTCCAGCCTTGGTTTGAGCCCATGTTCCATGGTTGGAAGCTTCCAGGGTTCATGCCGAAACCAGCTCCCCAGACCGTTTCGTTTCTAGGAACGTTCGCTTGGGCGGAAACTGGAATCAGGCTGACACTGGAAAGGGTCATTGCAGCTACCATGAACGCAATTGTCATAGTGCATGCAATCTTAGTTAGTCTATTCATAGTTCATCTCCTCCTGAATAATCCGCGATTACGTAATACCGCCTACGGAGTTATTTAAGAGTTGGCCGATTGCTTCCGTTTTTTTTCGTTCGCCGCTACCTTTTGTCGCAAATACTATTGCCCTGCAGCTTCTCAAGTCCGAGTGTATCTTCAACTAGGATTCAGTGTCAATTCGGATTGGGTGTGAGTCTATACCCAAAGACATGCTCTTACCGAACAGCGGAAAGGGCCTAGGAACACTCTTTCCATCTCTCATAGAGGGTAGGGACGGCTGCAAGGAGTTCTTTTGTGTATGGATGTTGAGGTCTAGTGAAAACCTCATCAACAGGGCCCTGTTCGACTACTTCCCCTTGCTTCATCACAATAACCCTCTCCGAAACGTACTGGGCTTGACCGATATCATGAGTTATGAACAACACAGACAGCCCTTTCTCCTTCTTAAGACTAAGAAGCAGGTTCAGAACACCGGCGCGTGTGGATGCATCTATCATGCTGGTAGGTTCGTCTGCTATCAGTAGCTGTGAACCGATGAGAAGGGATCTACCGATAAGCAACCGCTGCATTTGACCGCCGCTTAGTTCGTGTGGATACCTGCCCAAGACTTCACTAGGATTTAGCCCGATCGACTCGAGTGTCGACCGTATGATCTTGCTCCTTTCGTCACGGTTGAGGTTGTCTTCGCGGAGACCAAAAGCCCTCTCTAGGACATGGTCGACTATGTAGAACGGATTGAAGGCTGAGTATGGATCCTGAAACACGGCTTGTACTTGCCGGTAGTACTCTCGTATGTTGTATGAATAGATGCTTCTCCCGTTGAGAGCGATGTCGCCAGAGGTCGGCTTAATCAATCTGAGGATCATCCTAGCTACGGTCGATTTTCCGCTGCCGCTCTCACCTGCGAGAGAGACGATCTCCCCCCTCTTAATGTCGAAGGTCACGTCTCTCGCGCCTACGACTGTTTTTGTCCTTATGAGGCCAGAGGTGTATAGCTTTGTCAGTCCTTCACACTTCAAGGCGATACCGTCGTTTCCTGTTTTGGACGTGTCTTCCATGTTACTCCCCCGATTGTGAAGCCAATAACCAACAAAAAGCCCCACCCATCCTCTCCCCAGTGCGGAACATTGGTGGCTCTTTTGTCTTGCAGATATCCATAACGTAAGGACATCTTGGATGGAACCTACAGCCGGCCGGAGGATACCTTAGGTCGGGGGGCGATCCAGCGATGCTCTTCAGCTCTCCTTTTCTCCTTCCTTTTGAGTCATATGATGCGATTGCAGCTGTGAGCAGACGGGAATAGGGATGTAGAGGATCGTTTATTGTTCCCTCCATATCGCCTATTTCAGCGATCTTCCCCGCATACATGATTATGCATTCACCGCAGAGTTGTCTAAGACTTGTCAAGTCATGAGATATGTACAACATGCTTTCAATGATTCTGGCTCGTTTAAGATTTAGAAGAGATTCTATCATGCGTTTCTGCGAAGTCACATCGAGAGCAGAAGTTGGTTCATCTATTATGAGGAGCTTGGGATTCCAAAGGGTCGATATGGCAATCACCACCCTCTGCTTCATTCCTCCACTGAGTTCGTGTGGGTAACGGTCCAGAACCGGCCTGTCCAATCCCAGTGTTTTCATGTGGTTCGCAGCCATCTCGATAACTTCCTTCTTCCGTTCGCTTGAGAGGACTCTTTTGCTGGTGCGCTGTCCCACGACATCGAAGATGAAGTCCCTTATCCTTTTGACTGGGTTTAGAGACTCCATTGAGGACTGAGGCACGTAAGACATCCGTTTGCATTTGATTTCAGTTCTAAGTTCTTCGGAATCTATGTTGTAGATGTCAATTCCGTCAACGAGGACTCTTCCTCCTTCAAGGTGTAGTAATGGAGGGGGTGTTCCCGAGACAAGTTGGGCGAGTGTGGATTTGCCACCGCCTGATTCGCCTGCAATACCCAGTATTACGCCGCGGTCCAATGTGAGCGAAACACCGTCAACAGCATGAACGACACCGAACGTACCTCTGTAGTATCCCCTGAGATCTTCGACTTCGAGGATATGTTCAGCCACGAGGAATCAGATCTCCCGTAACCTTGGATTGAATACTTCATCCATACCCGCATGAATGACGAAGATGGCTGTCAGTAATGCTGTCAACACGATGCCGGGGGGAATGAACCACCACCAGATATTCCACCAGAACGGGACCGTGGTTTCGTGCTGGGCCCAGTAGAGCATATAACCTAGGGTAATGGTGCGGGTTGTGGACACGCCTATCATGCTGAGTGCTGATTCGGCAAGTATGGATGTGCCGGTCAATATCACGAACACCATCATGATGTAAGCCAGCATATTCGGCAAAACCTCTGTCACCACAATTTGCACGCTATTTTGCCCCGACATTCGCGCCAGATTTACGAATTCTCTTTCCTTTAGAGTGAGCACTTGCGATCTTATGCTCCTCGCTGCCCACGGCCAAGAAGTCACGGCTAGTATCACGCCTATCAGAACCAGATTCAGTCCGCGTACGACCGATGCGATAATTATGAACAGAGGTATCAGGGGGAGAACCAATGCAAGGTTGGTAGCTAAACTGGAAATCTTATCTGCTAGCCCTCCTCTATACGGACCCACTGCCCCCACTAGGATTGCTATCAGTGTACCCAATCCTCCTGCGACCAGACCGACTACCAGTGAATTGCCGATAGCACTGCATAACTGGGTAAACACGTCCTCTCCGAAACTCGTCGTACCCAAGATGTGCGCAAAGCTGGGAGGCCGACCCATAAGACTCAGGTCCATGTAGTAGGGATCTCCAAGGAGGAAAGGTCCTACTGTTCCAAGCAAGATGAGAATTACCAAGACGGCCAAACCAATCATGAACTTCCGGCTTCTCAGTAACAGCTCCCACATTCCTATCACCCGCGTCCGGTTCGCATGCGGGGGTCTATGAACCCGTAGAGAACGTCAATCAGGAAATTGCCAATCACAATAATGACGATTATCACCAGAAAACACCCAAAGATCAATGGGTAGTCGTAGTTGAACACGGCGTTATACAGCAGCAAGCCGAGTCCAGGCCAGCCAAAGACGATTTCGATTATCAAGGTCTGCCCGACGATGCCGTTGAACACCATGTTCAGACCAGTGAATTGCGGGAGGATGGCGTTCCTCTGAGCATAAGACATCAATTTGCTCTTCTTGAAGCCTAACTGCTCGCCGTAGCGTACGTAGCCAGAATCCATTTCGTGGGTCACCATTGACCTCATGCCTGTAGCCCAGGCGCCCACGTATACGATTAGCAAAGTCAGAAAAGGCAGAATCCAGTGGGCTAACAGCTCGAAGAAATAGCTGACGCTCAAGGATGGGATTACACCTAGAGTAGCAGCACCAATAGGGGGAATGCCATGGAACAGCAGTATGTAGATGAATATGATCACCAATCCAAGCCAAAAGGGCGGCAGCTGGTTGCAGAAAACTAGGATGAAGTAACTTGTTTCATTCAGCTTGCCCCTCATGTACGCGGCCCTTGCGCCAACCCAATTCCCCACGAAGAAACTCACAAGAAGCACGGGAATTGCCAAGGACAGTGTGTAGGGCAAGTAGTATAGAACTATGGTTGAAACCTGCACAGGATAAAAGTGGTACGATGGTCCTAGATTCCAGCTGAAGAAGTTCCCAAAGAAAATGAAGAACCGCTCCAAGATCGGTTTGTCCAAACCGAAGTACTCCCTCATTCTAGCTGCTAGTGCCTCGATGTCTGCTCCTGGCGGAGGATTTCCACTTGCCAGCATAACAGCAACGGGATCACCCGGCATCGATTCAATAATGAAAAACACCAACACAAGCGAGAGAAACACGACAACCAAGTAGAAGCCGGCTTTTGTGGCCAGGAATCTCGCGAAAGAGTTTGTGAGTAGGCTCCTCAACTTGGAGAACATACGAGTAAGAAAGCGATTCTCCTCAACAGGGGGGGATGAGTTCTCGTTCTTCTCCGGAGAGTTAGTGACTCGCTTCATCTCCTGATTTCCCACTCAATGAGTTTGTCCTCTGGCAATGCTCCATTAGGCACTGGCAGACCCGGGTCCGTAAGGAACTCGATTGGACAATAATAAACGTTCTCATTCTTTTTCAGTAACTTTGTAGGGCGATAACTCTGTAGGGCGGTAATTTTGGGAGCTCTACAGGGCGAAGCATTTGCACGACAAAACTCGCAGATATCGCTTGGGAACTCATCACTTGCTTCGGTAATGCGCGTTCTTTGCCTTTGTTTGTGATCTCATCGAGCCCCCTCTCCACTCTAGGCATAGTACGAGCATTGTTGGATAATGCTGTGCCGTGTTTCGTATCAGAGCCGGTCTTCGCGGGGTATGAGAGATTGGTCTGTCTAAATGGCGAAGTCTCGAATCTCACGGCGTGTTCACAGGCATTCCAAGCGTCGGCATACCGTTGCCTATGTGTGTATCAATCGCCGGGACGCACACCCCTGGCATCATCGAATGCAGCGTCTAGACAAAGCCATGCCGTAGAAAGACCTGCATAAACGACAGAGGCAAGGCCGCATTTGGCCTAGGTTGCGGCTTGCCTGTATGCTTTGGTAGCCGGAGCCAGATGTGGCTCGGCTGTCTTCCTAGCAGGCGGATGAGCAATCCGCCATTGGACGGCGGTTGTTGAAACCGTTCTGTGTCCAACGTTGCATACGGATCACATGCTGGTAGGTTTCATAACCCGCGAGGGTTAGAGCGTACTCACCGTTCAGAGCAGAGTCCGCGCTAGCAGCTCTGTGTACGAGGCCTGCCTCAACGAGATCCGAAAGGCACTTGGAGAGCGCAGTATCGGCTATCTTCCTGCTAGTGGCTGATATCATCCTGTCTTGTATCTCATGATATCCGAGGTCGGAGTCACGTTCACCTAGAACAAGAATGAGAGATACAGCCCACGGGTGCCCGAGCTGAGAGAATATCTCAATCAAGGGCTGAGTTGTATTTGGTTCAGATGATTTGTTCAAGTTAGTTCGATTCCGGCGTGTATGTTTACGCCCGAACTACACATACATATGAGTGGCACCTTATTAAATTATGTCCTCAATCTTCAGATCTTTCTGCATTCCGAGGGACGGATGTTCTTCAGCTAAGTGGGAATCACTGCTGTTGGAGAGAATGATTTGCCGATGGAGAAAGAATATTACAGAGTCAAGCCGAGCCCATCATGTGGTTCACATGAAGAGTGCACCCTATCCTGAATGCATCAAGAATCTCCCCAGAGCGAAGGTCGCCTTTCCTGGCGTGCAGGGATGGGTTTCTCAAGGCAAGGACTCGCAAGTAGTTTTCTTTGAGATTGAAGCAGGAGGTGTTGTATCACCTCACGCACACTGTGAACAGTTCGGATTCGTCCTAGAGGGAGAGATGGCACTCACAATGAATGGAACTACCAAGGTCTACAAGAAGGGTGACTCCTACCACATCCCAAAGGGCCTCGTCCACAAGGCCGAGTTCAGGACATTCGTGCGCGCGGTGGATTTCTTCGCTGACCCGACTAGATATGAAACCGTCAATACGTAGTTACTATCCGGTAGTCCGCTACATGCAGGGATCTGCAACGAGGGCTCCTATTGAATTATCTTGGCTATCTCAAGTCCAATGCTCGTGAAGTTGCTCTCTGCGCCTTCTTCGAGGGGGCCTTCTTTTCCCTTCACAATCGCAGACACCCTCTCCCTTACAACGTCAGCACCAAGTTTCGAGAGTGAGTCCTGGATGTCCTTGGATGCGCCACTTCCTGCGAATCGACCTTTCATTTTCGTATCGAACGCGAAGACTCTCTTGCCCTTGATAGATGATTCACTGAGCTTCGCGAGGAACTTTCGGATCGACTCAGAAGCTTTCCACGCGTGCGTAGGAGCACCGATGAGTAGTATGTCGTATTCGGCGAGTCTGCCGGCATCAGTCGCATCAGGTCGAGAGAGAGTTACCTTGACTGTACCTGATTTCTCCAGACCCTCCGCGAGAGCACGTGCAACCTTCTCGGTATTTCCGTATACCGAATCATAGACTATGATTGCATTCTTCATGTTTTCACTTCCCACCTGGAATGAACAATGTGGGCTACTGAGCACATCCAAGCACAAGTAGATTGTGGAATGTGGACATAAGCACCGATGTTGCTCTAATTGGGGTTCCAAGTATGTATTTCGGCACAGGAACTCAGAAACCTCCTTCTTTGTTTCTGAGATCTTGTGTCCTGCTCGTCCTAAGACGTAGTTCCCAACGTCAATCAACGACTCGGTAGATCGCATTACCAATGGTTGTGGACCATTGTTTCTGAGTTGCCTAGTCACGAGAGCCGGTCCGCTCCGCCATGATACATATAAAACCCACAACAATACGCTAGAAGCAGGTGATATGAATAAGCATCTCAATCCGATACCTCGGTCATGCAAGTTTCGTGATCAAGGTTGGATCGGAGAACATCTACATCGACCCGTCAACCAAAGACACCGGCCTGCGTAAGGAAGACTTTGGGCCGTCCGACCTGACACTGGTGACTCACAGCCACCCCGACCACTGTGACCCTGATTTAATCAAGAAGATTCGGAAGGGTGGGACACCAATCTTGGCACCTGAGAGCTGTCGTAAGGATCTTAGCAAGGCGGGCGTCATGTGGCCTCTGAATCCGGGGGACATTATGCAGATGGGTGATGGAAAGCTGATAAGGGCGGTGCCGGCATACAATCTGAAGAGAGTCAAGACCTCAGGCGAACCGTACCATCCCAAGGGTCTGGGGTCGGGTTACATTCTGACCATCAGCGGGAAGAGAATCTACCATGCAGGAGACACCGAGCTGGTTCCAGAGATGGAGGAACTTGGCGACTTACTGCGTGGGACAGATGTAGCGTTGCTTCCATGCGATGGTACGTTCACAATGAACGTCGAGGAGGCATCTGAAGCGGCTGTGATGATCAAACCGAGGGTGGCAATCCCAATGCATCTGAGGTCCGCAGACCCCAAGGCTTTCAAGGAAAAAGTTGAGAGCAAGTCCTCTATCCGAGTTGTCGTTCTTCAGAAGGGCGAAGAGTACAAACTAGAGTAGGTATGAGAGAGCGAACGAATGGAAGTCTGCCCTCTCATTTGTGGTCTGGCCAAGCGCACGAGCACTGTCATCAACCTTGCGTCACTCAGCCCATTCTGCGGGTCATTGCCGTGGCGATGTCCGCACAACCTAGTGAACAGGTCGATGAGATCCTGCTTGGCGGCTTTCTCCTTTCTCGCCCAAACAGCTCAGGAGCTCGAAGGCTATTGTATCCAGAGGTCTGTGAAAACGGACCGCTGACATCAGTTGGCTCTCATAGAAACCCGATTCCCTGCTCAAGGAGTTTCAAGAAACTGTAGGAGTACTTAATAGGCGCGCCTCATCAAAGGTCACCCTCTTCCCCGATTCGCGTGGTTAGCTCTCTCTGTAGGTGTCGAGATTGAAGAAGAGACGATACGTGCTTTTTGCCGTCCTAGTTATTGTGATGCTCATTCAGCTCGATGTCAAACTGGCTGTAGACCATCCAGATACCCCGAATCTCAGTTCCGACGGATTGGTCGGGATTGAAGACCCCCTTAGACTCCTGAGGAAGGTAATAGCCGACACCGCAGCTCCAAGAACCCCGACGGACCTCAAGGAGCTTGTGCTCGACCTACTTGAGGCCACGCCGCTTGCCAACAGGACTGACTACGATGGGGACGGACTTTACGATCCTGTGGAGGCCGTTATCGGGACTGATCCTGAGAGCAATGACACAGACGCAGATGACCTGTCAGATTACGATGAAGTCATGAACGGGACTGATCCGATTCTGCCAGACTCCAACTATGACGGGCTCTTTGATGATGATGAAGTAAGTGTTGAACTAGATCTTGACGATGATGGCATTCCGAATGCGTGGGATTTTGACAACGATGGCGACGGGGTAAATGACCGTTCGGACCTTTCCCCCTATGCGAAATCAGTTGTTAGTACGAGCTTCAACATTTCGATACAAAGTACTGGTTCACCCACCTACATAACCTTCCAAGTTGTCCCGGAGAATCCTGAGCATCTTCGATTACTTTACCAGACTTGGGATTGGCTCAATTACGATAGTGAAGGGCAGATGCAGGATATTGATGGGTCGAAGAACGACTTGGAGTTAGTTCCGTATCTGCATCTCAAGACTCGAGCAATACCTGTTCAGTCCGACTTGGATGCTTTTGGTGTCTTGGCCGTAGGCGATGGTATCTCTATTCCTCTATCACCAGTATATGAGTTTGAGAACATAGTGGCATTCAGCGGAAGGCTTCTCTATAATGAAAGTACACCGTTGGATATTGATCTGGAGGCAGAGCTAGTGTGGCAAGTGGTGGGATACACTGATGCCACAGCCTACATTCTGAAAGCAAATGGCAACTACGTGTCCGTTGGTCAGAATACGATTGCTGTTGCTAACGTTAGCGATGAGAGCTATGCTGCGGTTTTGGAATGGATTATACTCAAGGAAACCAGCGATATAACCACTGTAGCCATAAAACTCATGGGCGGCCCCTACCTGTCAGTTGCTGAGGACAACAGGACTCTGGAGTTCAATGGAACAAGTATTGGTCAGCGAGAAACGTTTCAGCTTCTCAAACTACAAGGTTGGTTAATGGGTTACAATGGGAACTTTACGTCTGTTCTGCCGGACGGTACTATGACCCTCACGGTGTATGAACGAGCAGTATTCAGTGTCATTGATACCGTGCATACAAGCCCGACCGCTCTTGTGAGGTATGATGAGCCTTTCATGTTGACTGGATTCACAGTCGAAGAGTTCCACGGAACTGATGTTGGGATTCTCTACAATGTCACTAGCAAGAATCAGACAATTGCAGCCCAATGGCTCATGAACTACAGGTTCGTTAACAACGCGACGACCACACTATCAGATATGCCTAGTCTCTTGCAGGGGTACAACGTGAACGTGTCGTGCCGGGGCCAATCCGTCACTTCCAAGTATCAAGCTCTGGTTGTATTGAGTGAGAATCTGATTCCAGATGCTCTGGGGCTCCGCTCGAGTGATGAGGCGATGCCCATAATCATCGCTATTGAAGATAATACTACGATTGTAGACATGTCAGAGGTTTCAGCTGGTTCGTGGATTCTGAACGGTCCGTGTACGGTTGATCTGACAGCCAAGGCTATGCAGACGAGCAAGTCCCTGAAGATGAACTGGTACAATTCATCTACATTCATTGGTCTTTGTCCAGCTGAGATAGTCGCCGAAGTGATCACCTGGGGCGAAGATCCGGTGACTTCCTACAACCTGATTACAGTCCTTCTGAGATGGAACACTGGAGAATACAGAATAACGAAGCAACAACTTGTTCCACTGGAGCTTGACGATTTTGACACCTCTGAACTTGATTTGGTGTCGAATATTGCCATGGCCGGTCTTTCAATACTGGAACTTGGCGGCACTTATGTGAGTCTTCTCAAGAACTGGAGGCATCTCAAATGGCTACAGGGCGGGGAAGTGCCAGCGACAATGCGGGAGATCACAGACTACTTGGCAAGATGGTCACAGGGTCTCTGGGGCAAGAGCAATCTCGTGAAGAGCATAGGGCAGGACAGCAAGATCCTAGCGTTCTGCAAGTATCAGGATTCTCTGTCGCGGGGAAGTAGAAGTGGACGGTTTGCGAAGTTCTTCAAGATGTTCGATGACGCCATGTTTGTGATTGGGGTGGTTGTCGAAGTAGGTCTGTCAATTGCGGCAGGTGTCATGATTGCAGATCAGATTGGAGGCTCGGCAGGCAGGGAGTTCGGAGTACCATATGCTTTACTTGCGCTTGTTGTCGGGCTGTGGATAATGGGCACAGAGGCTATTATTGCGACAATACCAGTCATCGGATGGCTGATAGCATTGGGAATCGGAATAGCTGATGCTTGCGGTAATTACTCGCAAGGTATGATAGCGTATATCGTTAGCCAGCTGTACGGAAGGGCAAACTCCTTCGCCTTTGTTACGCCAGACGCCTATGTCAAAGAAGTGCCAACCATATCTGTCCTAGACTATGACAACAATGGTGTCGACCTAGGGGATACCATTCTTGTGAACGGTACCCTGTGGAGCGAGATTGATGTGGCCATACTGTTCGCTAGCAAGATGACGGAGTTCTTTGAAACCGACCTCTATACCCTCTTTGCTAAAATGACTAATCCAGAATGGCATTGCTACGGTGACATCAACTTCAACCTCCCGTATGTGGACATCATCGGCCCAGAAGGATCGAACACGGGCATGTCGGTCACGTCCTACACCGATCCTCTTTTTGTGTGGAGGTTGCTCAATGCATACCTCTATGGTGGGCTGTCGATCCTGAATTCCGAGGATGGAACATACGTGAAGAGCATCCGTGAAGGTGGCACATGGTGGCCTTGGCGTCACTATTGGGTCGCACGAGAATACCCCTTCTCTGCTTGGATCACGCCAGGAAGCGCGCAACCCAACTTCCCGATAGTGACACGGATGACATCAACGTACAAAGTGTCAAACTTCTGGTGGCACTGCCCTGTCTGGCTATTTGGTGCGGAATGCCTTCATCGCGACTGGTTCATCAACTATACACGGTACAACATAGTCACAGACTACTATGATGTTTTGCCCGGTTCTCTTGCTGATTTCCTTGTATGGAAGTGGATTTCTGCCAATGATTACGACGGAGATGGTCTCAACAAAACTGAGGAGCTGTATTATGGAACATTCTGGACTGAGTGCGATAGCGACGCCGACGGCCTCGACGATGGATATGAGATCGAGCACGGTTACGACCCACGAGCGTACGACACTGACTCGGATGGAGTCACAGACTGGTTCGAGAACACGTATGAAACGAATGTTACAGACACTGATTCGGATGGTGACGGGCTCACTGATTACCAAGAGATCTCCGGCTGGGTCATCAGCTTCGACTACCTAGACAACATATCATTGCCGTTCCAGATGCGTGTGACGTCAGACCCGAGCATTAACGATACTGATGATGATGGGATTGGAGACCTCACGGAATACAAGTGCAACACGAACCCACGGTCAAAGGACACCGATGGTGACCGCATCGAGGATGATGTCACAACTGAGAAAACGATTTCGATAGGGAACTATGAAACAAGCCGCGACGTCACACAATATGGTTGGGTATGGGATTCAGAGGCCAATCACCCCCAATCAGCAACAACGATGGCTCGTGTGGTTGACGACATTGCCGTTGATGCCTATGGATGCCTATACACAACCAGTTTCTATGACGACTATTATGACGAGATTAGGAAGTTCTATCCGAATCTCACTGAGGTAGTTCTGCCAGATACTTCCTACTTCACTCAAGGGGACAGTTGGGCGATTGATGGTTGTGTGTTTGGATTAGAGGTAGACTCAGCAAACGATTGGCTCTATGCATGGACGTACAATTATAACTACACACTCAGTCTCTTGAGATTCAGTCTGGATGGATCAGTCCTGAACCCAGGATCATACACCCCATTGTCTTATGCGGTTACACCGGCACACACTGAACCCGACCTGATTGCAAGTGTTCCATCAGTTATGTCGGATTTGGATCTAAGCTCGGCCGGAAATATCTTCACTACGTGGTATGTTGGTATACCTACAGAGATGGGACAACCATGGGATTATGGCCCGGTAGAAGTGTACAACCGTTCAGGAGCTTTACTTGATACGTGGGGAACTTGGTTACCATGGCCCCCAGCCGAACTTCTTCCAGAGAAGTTCGACAATCCAGTCACCATAGCAGTTGATTCTGAGAACGGGTATGTCTATGTGGGTGAGAGAGCAGAACCTTGGATGTTCAACTATTCACGAGTCGCAAAGTTCCGAATGGCAGACGGAGCTTACATCTCAGCGCTTCCAATGGATTTCCTATCAATAGAAGACATTGATGTAGACCCAGAAGGCTTTCTCTATGTCCTTGGCAATACGACTGAAGGCCCTTGTCTTAGGAAGTTCAATAGGGATGGGTTTGAGGACGAGGGCTTCGTCTTGTATGGGAATGCGACCGCTAACTTCACAAAACCCATAGCTGTTACTGTAGACCCGAACCATAACATCTTCATCCTAGATACCGTCGAGCGCAATTCTGTTCCTCTAAATCCGTCATCAGTATCACGAGTCTGGAAGTTCTCGCAGGAGGTCTACTTTGTTTCTGATCTACCGCCAGATACGAATCCGGACTGGGACAATGATGGTCTGAACAATACTCAGGAGTTCGACGGTTGGGACATCACTGTCAACTTCACCTCTGGCGAGTTTGCATTCCGAGTGACAAGCAGTCCTCTGATGAACGACTCTGACCAAGATGGCTTGGGAGATTTCGTGGAGTTCGCTCTTGGCTCTAATCCAAACTCACCTGACACAGACCTAGATGGAGTATCTGACCACAAGGAGTGGTGGTTATTCACCTATCCCGGTGTTGCCTATGTTCCACCTACGCCGTCTTGTTCGGCTTCTCCATCAACTCTCCATACGAACTACATGAATTGGCAGGCTGCGGGAGCCTCGTTGACTGATTGGGACACTGATGGAGATCTTCTACGAGACGGCATCGAGCTCGCCTTCGGCAGTTCGCCCGTCAGCCCGGACTCAGACGGAGACGGATTGTCTGACATTATGGAGTTCTTGTATAACTCAGACCCGAACAGTGCTGACACGGACAATGATGGTGCCGATGATGATCAAGAGTTGTATGGCAACTCTAGCCTCCTCTCAGCTGATTCTGACAACGACTTCATGTTTGATGGGGCTGAGTATGATCAAGGCACAAATGCAACTGACATCGACTACGATGCTGACGATATTCCAGATGGGTATGAGCTGCTTTATGGGACCGATCCAGTAGACGATGATTCTGATGGCGATAACATCTCTGACAGCATGGAGCTCACTCTCGGGCTAGATCCGAGAAGCAACGACACTGATGGGGATGGCATTGATGATGGAACAGAGCTCTCGATAGGCAGCAATCCTTGGAATGAAGACTCAGACTACGACGGAATTCCAGACAGTGAGGACACTGATACCTATGCCAAATGGGAGGGACCAGTCATCCTGGTCCTAGACCCAGATGCGCTTAATGAGACCCTTGATTTCGCGACGACGCTTGCAGATTATGTCGAAGTCATAGTAGTTTCTGTTGACGAGCTTCTTGAGAACTATAGTGACGCTTCATACGTCGTCCTCATAGGGCGTCCTGACCCTAACGGTTCCTCAGTTGAGGGGCTGGTATATGACCTTCTGGTTGACACTGGAGACGTCTTGACTGACATGTTGGATGAAGAGTCACGCAACATGGCCATAAGATACGGAGTGTGGACTGATACTCAGACAGTGACCATGTTATCTTCAGCAATTCCAGAAGATGTCTTCTTGGTCCTCCAGATACTGCGTGGGAAGAATGTCACAGTTTTGGCTGATTCTGTACATATTGAGTATCAGAGACTTGATGCACTACACAATGGAACAATCGCCTATGCGATTGTTGTGAATGAGATTGACTCTCTGCGTGCGATTGACTCGGTTCTGTCCTTGTATCTGAGTGGAGGCGCACGTCTCAGTATGCAGATCAGCAGGTACAACACAACAACAACTCCTCACGTACTGACCTATGCAACTGGACTGCGTGGGAGTGAAGTTTCACTCGGTGTCTACTTGGATGTGTCAGTAACACTGTACGAAAACACAACCGACGCGTTGGAGGCCACATTGGTTCAAATCTACTACAGGGAATCAGACTTGGACCAGAACGGGGACGGTGTCATTGGGAAAATCGGCGACATCAATGAAACCTCTCTCTGCCTCTACTGGTACGATGAAACATCTAGCTCGTGGATCAGACTCACGAGCGATTTGGAATGGGTAATAGGTTCTGGTCTGAATACCACTGATGTTGAGATATATGGAGAGAGCTATGCAGGCTACGTATGGGCTAACGTCACGCGACTCTCGTTGTTCGGGCTGGCAGGCGAGCTCATCTCTGTCGAGGTGCCCCTGGCATACTATGCAGTTGCCACAATCGCAGCCTCTGCTGCAGTCGTGGGTGTCCTGTTCGTATATAGAAGAAAGAAGCAGTTCCTGGGAGGAACTGAAACCGAAACTTCGCTTGACCCTCAGCCGAAGAAAGAGGATGGAGGTTAGTGCCCTAAGAGCATGATAGGACACACTTCAAGACAGAGAGGACTCACGCCTTTCTCCTTTCTCCAGACGTAGACTGATATCAACAACAGATAGCCGACAATTGCGGAGTAGATTGCCCATTCTAGAGTTGGGAGCATCAAGAGGTCGGGACGGTCAGCGAGACTGCCAATGTCACCATAGTCACCGAACAGAAACGCCTCAAAGACTACGACATTGAGAACCCCCTCGCACAGGAAGAACTCCTCAATCCATATCGTCCACTGTGTTTCGTTTCCCAAGACTTTGATGAGATCCCACTTGGCCGCTTCTCCTTTCTCGCCCGCACAGCTCGGGAGCTCAATGGCTTTGGTGCCCAGAAATCTGTGACAAGACACACGTGGCATCAGCTGGCGTGACAGAGCCCCGAATTCCTGCAAGGGGAGTTTCAAGAAGGCTGTAGGAGCAGTTAATAGGCGCCTTTCGCCGTGGGATAATCCCTTCTTCCTGTTCGCGTGGTTAGCTTTCTGTGCAGGTGTTGAGATTGAAGAAGCGATACATGCTCTTTGCCATATTAGTGACCGTGATGCTTATTCAGCTCGATGTCAAACAAGCTGTGGACCATCCAGAAACGTCGAATCTCAGTTCGGGCGGATTGGTCGGAACTGGAGACCCGCTTCGAGTCCTGCGGAAGGTAATGGCGGACACCCCGGCTCCAAGGACCCCAACGGATGTCAAGCAGCTAGTCCTTGACCTACTTGAAGCTACGCCACTCGCCAACAGGACTGACCGCGACGGGGACGGGCTTTACGATCCTGTGGAAACTATCATCGGAACTGACCTTGAGAGCAACGACACGGACGCCGATAGTCTGTCTGATTACCATGAAGTCATGAATGGGACTGACCCAATCCTGCCAGACTCCAACTATGATGGACTCTTTGACTATGATGAAGTCAATATCGAATTGGATCTGGATGATGACGGTATTCCAAATGCATGGGATTTTGACAACGATGGCGATGGGGTGAATGACCGTGCGGATCTCTCCCCCTATGCGGAATCAGTTGTCAGTACCAGTTTCAACTTCTCAATACAGACTACTGGCTCGCCTACCTACATAACCTTCCAAGTTCTCCCTCAGAATCCTGAGCATCTTCGGCTGCTGTATCAGACCTGGGATTGGCCAGATTATGATACCGAAGGGCAGATGCAGGATCTTGACGGATCGAAAGATGACCTAGAGTTGGTTCCATATCTGCATCTCAAGACTGAAGCAGTGCCTGTTCAGTCGGACTTGGATGCGTTTGGTGTTCTAGAAACAGGCGATGGCGTTTCTATTCCCTTGTCACCGGTATATGAGTTTGAGAACATAGTGGCATTCAACGGAAGACTTCTCTATGCCGAAACCACACCCTTGGACATCGACCTAGAGGCAGAGTTGGTATGGCAAGTATTAGGATACAATGATGTCACAGCTACCATTCTGAAAGCAGATGGCAACTATGTATCCGTCGGACGGGACATGATCGCTGTTGCTAACGCTAGCGATGAGGGCGATGCCGTAGTACTGGAATGGATAACAATCAGGGAAACTAGTGAAAGGACCACTGCAGCCATAAGAATCATGGACGGCCCCTATCTGTCTGTAGCAGAGGACAAGAAGACTCTGGAATTCACTGGAACAAGCATTGGTGAGCGAGAAACGTTCCAGCTTCTGAAACTGCAGGGATGGCTAATGGGCTACAACGAGAACTGCACAGCTGTTCTACCAGACGGTACCATGGTCCTACGGTATGACGATCGAGCAGTGTTTGAGGTCATGCACAGTCTTCATACAAGCTTAACTCCTCTTGTCAAGTATACTGAGCCTTTCATGTTTACTGGATTCACAGTCGAAGAGTTCCACGGAGCCGATGTGGGGATTCTCTACAATGTCACTGACAAGAATCAGACGATTGCAGCTCAATGGCTTATGAACTACAGATTCGTGAACAATGCCACGACCACACTATCAGACATGCCCGGTCTTCTGCAAGAGAACAACGTGGCCGTGTCGTGCCAAAGTCAATCAGTCAGTTCCAAGTATGAAGCTCTAGTAGTATTGAGTGAAGAGCTGATTCCAAGTGCTCTATATCTCGATTCAGGCGATGAAGCGGTACCCATAATCATCGCTATCGAAGATAACGCCACGATCGTAGACATGTCCGAGGCCATACCTGGCTCATACATCCTAGGCGGTCCGTGTACTGTTGATATGGCAACCAAAGCTATGCAGACGAGTAAGTCCCTGAAGATGAACTGGTACAATTCAACTACATTCATCGGTCTCAGCGCGACTGAGATAATCGCCGAAGTGATAACTTGGGGCGAAGACCCAGTGACTTCCTACAATCTCGTGACCATCCTTCTGAGATGGAACACTGGAGAGTACAAGATAACGAAACAAGACCTTGTTCCGTTGGAGCTTGACGATTTCGACCCCTTGGAGCTTGAACTAGCGTGGAATATTGCCATCACTGGTGTTTCAGCACTCGAACTCGGTGGCAAGCTTGTAAGTCTTCTCAAGAACTGGAGGCATCTCAAATGGCTACAGGGCGGCGAAGTGCCAGCAACAATGGCAGAGATCACAGATTACTTGGCAAGATGGTCACAGGGCGCATGGGGCAAAAGCAACCTGGTGAAGAGCATAGGAAAGAACAGCAAGATCCTGGCGTTCTGCAAGTATCAAGATTCTCTGTCGCTCGGATGTAGAAGTGGTAGATTCGCGAAGTTCTTCAAGATGTTCAACGACGCCCTGTTTGTGATAGGAATCGTTGTCGAAATAGGTCTCTCAATCGCAGCGGGAGTAATGATTGCAGATCAGATTGGAGGCTCCGCAGGCAAGGAGTTTGGAACAGCATATGCTGTTCTTGCGCTCATTGTCGGTCTCTGGATGATGGGTACACTAGCTGTTATTGCGGCAATACCAGTCATTGGATGGCTGCTGGCATTGGGAATCGGCATAGCTGATGCCTGCGGCGATTACTCACAAGGCATGATCACGTATGTCGTTGGCGAACTGTATGGAGAGGCACATGCTTTCGGCTTTGTGACACCAGATGCCTATGTCAGAGAAATACCAACCATATCCGTCCTAGACTCTGACAGCAATGGTGTCGATCTGGGGGATACTATTCTCGTCAACGGCACGCTATGGAGTGAGCTTGATGTGGCGATAAAGTACGTCAGCAAGATGACCAAGTATTTTGGAACCGATCTCAATACCCTCTTGGATAGAATGACTAATCCCGCAACCGGGAACCTCAGAGACCTCAACTACATTCTTCCATATGTGGATATCATCGCGCCAGCAGGATCGGACACGGCGGCCTCTAATTCACGGAACTGGCTCTCTGCATACCTCTCGGGCACACTGCCTGCCCTACAATCCGAAAGTGGAACATACAAGGACACGATTTACGAAGAAGGATTATACACGCCCTGGTATCATTATTGGTTTGCGAGAGAGTATTCCTATTCTGCTTGGATTAGACCAGGAATTGCACAACCTGATTTCCCAGTAGTAACACGGATGACGTCGGACTACAAAGTTTCGAACTTCTGGTGGCATTCCCCTGTTTGGAAGTTCGGCGCCGAATGCCTACACCGTGAATGGTCCAAGAATTATACGCAGTACAACATAATCACTGGGTACTATGATGTCTTCCCCGGTTCTCTTGCCGATTTCCTCGAATGGAAGTCGATATCCCCTAATGACTACGACGGGGATGGTTTCAACGAAACTGAGGAAACAGCCTTCGGAACATTCTGGACTGAATATGATAGTGACGCTGACGGTCTTGATGACGGGTATGAGATCGAACAGGGCTATAACCCACTATCGTACGATACTGATTTCGATGGAGTCACAGACTGGTTTGAGCACGCATATGGGACGAATGTCACAAACAGCGACTCAGATGGGGACGGACTTGATGACTACCAAGAGATCTCTGGCTGGGTCATCAGCTTCAGCTATTTGGGTAACATATCATTGCCGTTCCAGATGCCTGTGGCGTCGAATCCGAACAACAACGATACTGATGAGGATGGAATTGGAGACCTCACAGAATACCAGAGCAACACAAACCCACGGTCAAATGACACCAATGCTGATGGTGAACCTGACCTCTCATATGCGCAGTTCGTTTCAGAGGCAGCCTATGAGACATATACCGATTGGACAATGGAGGGTGAGTACTCCACAATAGCGGACATCTGTGTAGATGAGTATGGACACGTCTATGCCAGCGGAACCCTAGATCCTATCAGCACTAACAGTACGATAAGGAAGTACGACTCATCCTTAGTGCAAGTCACTCTTCCATCAGATTCCGTCTTCATCAATATGACCTGTTTTCCCTCCTACTACGGAGTAGGTTTTCTGAGAGTAGATGAGGCTAATGACTGGCTCTACGCCGAGGTCTATACCCAACTTTGGAGATTCGATTTGAACGGCACATCAACGAATCCGGGGCCTTGGACGCCACTCAGTGATAACACTATTATGGATGTTGACTTTGATGTCAGCGGGAATATCTACGCGGCGCGATTCGATCCGGGCTTGGAAACTGCAGGTGTTAGGAAATACAGTTCAGATGGGACGGTCTTGGCAACTTGGGGTACTAGAGGGTCAGCAATTGACCAGTATGATGAGTTACAGGCAATAGCTGTTGATGACAAGTACGGCTTCATCTATCTCTGTGACCAGCAGTGGAATTACGGCAAGACGGATAGGGTCGTCAAACTGCGACTATCCGACGGTGCATACGTCGGAACTCTGTCACAGGACTATGATTCAGTCCTAGATGTCGACGTTGATGTGGATGGTTGTGTCTATGTTCTTGGTGAGACCCCTGATGGCACGTCTGTTCAGAAGTTCTATCCAAATGGCGATGAGGATGAGGCCTTTCGATTCTTCGGGAATGAGACGCGTGACTTCATGGCATCTAGTGGGTACTACAGACATCTGGCTGTTGCTCCTGACAAGAGCATCTATGTCTTGGATTGGATAGTCCTAGGTATGACCACAACCTCAAGGATCTGGAAGTTCTCACAGACTGTAACGCTAGCTTCCGAATCACTACCCGATACGAACCCGGACTGGGACAATGATGGCCTGAACAATACTCAGGAGGTCGATGGTTGGAACATCACTGTCAATTTCGCTCATGGGGAAGAGACCTTCCGAGTGGCAAGCAGTCCTGTGATGAATGACTCTGACCAAGATGGCTTGGGAGACCTCATGGAGTTCACTCTTGGCTCCGATCCAGGATCACCTGATACTGATCTGGATGGGGTGTCTGACCACAAGGAGTGGTGGCTATTCACCTATCCCGGCGTTGTCTATGTTCCACCTACGCCGTCTTTTGCCATTCCTTCATCGACTCTACCAACGAACTACATGAACTGGCGTGCCGAAGGGCCCTCGTTGACAAACTGGGACACTGATGGAGACCTTCTACGAGACGGCATCGAGCTTGCCTTCGGTAGCTCGCCCGTCAACCCAGACCTAGATGGCGATGGATTGTCTGACGTCATTGAGTTCTTGTACAACTCAAATCCGAATAGTAATGACACGGATAGTGATGGTGCAGATGATGGTCAAGAGTTGGCTGGCAACTCAAGCCTGCTGTCAGCTGACTCAGACAACGACTTCATATTCGATGGGGCCGAGTACTACCTTGGGACAAATCCAACAGGCACTGATTTTGACGCTGATGGTATTCCAGATGGGTACGAGCTGCTCTATGGGACCGACCCACTAATCGGCGACTGTGACGATGATGGCATCGCTGATGGCATGGAACTCACGCTCTGGTTAGACCCATGGAGCAACGATACCGATGGGGATGGCGTTGACGATGGAACAGAACTCTCGGTAGGCAGCAGTCCTTGGAACGAAGACTCAGACTACGATGGAGTCCCGGACGGTGAAGACAGTGATACGCTCGCTGAATGGGAGGGGCCAATCATCTTGGTCATGGAACCAGATGCATCTAATGACACACTCGAGTTCGCGACAATGCTTGGTAACTACGTCGAGGTCGTAGTTGTTTCTGTTGACGAGCTCGTCGGCAACTACGGCGACAGTCCATACATCGTACTTGTAGGGCGTCCCGACCCTGATAGCTCCTCAGTTGCAGGACTCATGTACGACCTTCTGGCTGACACTGGAGATACCCTGACAGACATGATGGCCGAAGGTTCACACGGCGTGGCCCTGCGATATGGAGTCTGGACTGACACTCAGACGGTAGCGATGCTATCTTCAGCGGTCCCAGAAGATGCTTTCATAGTCCTTCAGATAATGCGTTGGAAGAATGTCACAGTCCTACCTGAGTTCGTGCGGATTGAGTATCAGAGGGTAGAAGCAGAATACAATGGAACGATTGCCTATGCTGTCGTTGTGAATGAAATTGACTCTCTGCGTGCGATTGATTCGTTTGTTACCTTCTATCTTAGCGGAGCCGCTCGCCTCAGTATGCAGATTGCCAAGTACAATACAACGACAACGCCTCACGTACTCACCTATGCGACAGGACTGCATGGAAGTGATGTGTCACTTGGGGTCTATTTGGAAGTGTCACTGGCACTATACAAGAACAGAACCGACGTGTTTGAATCTGCACTGCTACAGGTCTACTACAAGGAATCAGATCTGGACCAGAATGGAGATGGCGTCATTGGAGGAATCGGAGACATCGATGAGACTTCTATCTGTCTTTACTGGTATGACGACTCATCTGATTCGTGGATAAGACTGACCAATGATCTGGAGTGGGTTCTGGATGCCAGCCTGAATACTACTGATGCTGAGATCTATGGAGAGAACTATGCAGGCTACGTATGGGCCAATGTCACGCGACTCTCGTTGTTCGGGCTGGCAGGCGAACTCATTTCTGTCGAGGTGCCCCTGGCATACTATGCAGTTGCCATAATCGCAGCGTCTGCTGCAGTCGTGGGTGTCCTGTTCGTACATAGAAGGAAGATACAGAATCCAAAGAGAGCTGAGACCGAGGTTTCTCTTGGCTCTCCACCTGGAGGATGACTACTGCCATAGACGGATCTTGCCCAACGGAACCTGGCATGAAGGACAGACTGTGCCCTTCTGAGACTAACGGTCATTCTCTGCGGAGCCAAGAAATCCGAAACAAGAAAAGGTAGGCGCCCCCGGCAGTACACCGGGGGCGAATGGATGCATCTATTGCAGGACTAAGGCCGTCTTCCACGTGTCGCGATGACGATGATTATCACTATCACGCATGCAGCTCCCGACACAATCACGACTATACCTATGGCTGGCGAGATAATCACGGTTGCCTGGATGACTGTGATGGTGATGGTAGCGCTCTGTACGTTTCCAAACGCATCACTGACCGTGATCTCAAGGCCATAGACTCCTGGCTCAAGGTCAGTGCTGTTGGTGATGACCGCTACTCCATGAGCGACATCTCCCATCGGGTCAATCCGGAAGTTTGCGGTATCGTTGATGGCCCACCAAGAGATCGCCGAGGCATCTGTAACGGCAACGGCATACTCGAACGGCTGACTCTGAAGGACAGACCTGTCCAGAGGTGTTTCTAGCCATTCTGGGGGTGTAGTGTCAGTCACGGTGACATGGATGACTGTGATGGTAATGGTAGCGCTCTGTACGTTTCCAAACGCATCACTGACTGTGATCTCAAGGCCATAGACTCCTGGCTCAAGGTCAGTGCTGTTGATGATGACCGCCACTCCATGAGCAACATCTCCCATCGGGTCAATCCGGAAGTGTGCAGTATCGTTGATGGCCCACCAAGAGATCGCCGAGGCATCCGCAACGGCGATAGGATACTCGAGTGGCTGACCTTGGAGGACAGACCGGTCCACAGGTAGCTCTAGCCATTCCGGAGGTGTAGTGTCAGTCACGGTGAGTGTGAATGTGGCCGTAATGGTATTGCCATATATGTCGCTCACTTGAACTGCAATCGCGTATGCTCCTACTTCCAGAGTGTGCAGGTTCGAGATCAAGCCGGAAGCACTTACGGCGAAGAGTCCATCGGGCAGGACAGAGTATGATACTTCACCGCTCAAGTCCCAGGCCTCGACCTGATAGTCTAGGTCTTCTCCGGCTTCCAAGACTTGGTCTTCGGGTTCGATAGTCCAGATCGGAGGCGTTGAATCTACAACATTCACTGTGATAATTGCACCGCAGAAGTATCCTTGCGGGTCATATGCCCTTATCTCAATCCCATATCTGCCAACTGTGAGTGACAATGCATTTGTGAGTATACCCATTGAGTCAATGTTGAAACTCGTGGTATCATTCACCCAATAGTACGCTATGCCGGAGTAATCTGTTGCATTGAGGTCATAGACGAGAAGCTCGCCAAATTCGATTATCTGGTCCGTCGGCACCTCAATCCACTCAGGAGGCATCGTATCCTCTACTGTGATGGTGAACTCTGCTGAGATGGTGTATTCCCACAGGTTACTTACTACGATGGAGATGTGATAGTCCCCTGTCTCCAATGGAGTAGCATTTCGTAGAACACCCTGATCATCAATCCAGAACATGCCATCACTAATCAGGGTATAGGTAAGATTGCCGTATCCAAACACTTGCAGATCATAAGATAGTGCCTCACCACCTCCTATGGTCATATTACCGGGTGTTTCAATCCACGATAGATACCACGGATAATACATCAGTGGGTGAGGATCCTCATTCTCTGCAAATCCGAAGATATGATATGGAATATCACCATAACCATCATGGTCATCATCAGGGCCTGTGTAATCAGACCAATAGTTGTAGTCAACAAGATTGTTCTCGTAGTCATCAGCCATGTTGTACTGAGTGTTATCCTCGAAGACATTCCACATGACAATGTTGTTATCGGAGTACTGCAGGAAGTATAGTCCCGCGTCATTATTACTGATAACATTGTACTCGATAGTATTCCATTCCGACTGCGAGAGGACAATGCCTACATCCAAGCAGTCTTCGATGGTATTCCATGAGATATGATTGGACGTAGAAGTATCAATGATAATCCCTTGGACATCCTGAGCAAGATAGTTATCCGATATCTCGTTCATTGTCCCCCAGAGCACGAGTATACCTGTGCCTTGGTTACCAACTATTGTGTTTTCGTGGACAATTGTGTCTGCAGCTTCCACCAGAACGAGTCCATACCCCTGGTTGTAGAGAATACTGTTAAAGCACACATAATCTCCATAGGAGTAATCGAGTTCCATTCCTATCGTGTTCCCTATGCAAGTGTTGTTCAAGAGAGTGCTGTTGCCCGAGAAGGTTTCATAGATGCCGAAGTAATTGCCTTCGCAGTAGTTGTCGGTGACATTTATCAAAGAGCAAGTTCCGTTGAGGGAGATTCCGAAGATTTCGTTCATGCTGCACTGATTATCTATGACACTGCTAAGGTAGGTGTCGGCGAGCATTATTCCTACCGAATTCTCGAAACAATCGTTACTTTGGAAGTAACAGTAGCTGGTCGAAATGGCACAGATACCGAAATCATTCCTAAAGCAGAGATTATCGACAACAGTAGTCAGCCGACAGATCTCCATCAAGATGCCGAATGAGCCTCCAGTGCAGGTGTTGTCCTCGATGACTCCATTCTCAACATTATAGAGATACAGTGCGGAATAACCACCCGCTGCATACATGGCACAGTGTTGGACAATGAAGAATGCTTGCGTATTTCGTATCTCGATACACGGTACATAGAGTCCGGACGCATTCAGCACTAAGCCTGAAACGATGAATGGGTCTTCGGGAGTCCCCAAACCCGGCCAGTGTTGAGAAACGAAGTCACCATCTCCATCAATGAGAATTGGGCCAGAAATGACTTCAACTATGACTCTGAAGCTACCTGTAAGTACATTCCCAAGGGTATCACTGACCCATACTTGGATAGGATAGATTCCTCCACCAAGCTCGACAACATTTGTCACAACGCCCTCGGAATCGATAGCAAAGTGGACTGTATCGTCAATCCACCAATCGCCAACCCCAGCTGGATCTATTGCGTCTAAGTCATAGTAAAGAGAATCCCCTACGACAAGGTACTGGTCTTCTGGAAGAGATACCCACGCAGGTGGGACGTTATCAAACGGTGGAATCATGTTCGTATCAGTCAGATAACCAAATCCACGGACCATCATATCTGTTGAATTGAATTGAACCAAGAGTCCATTTGACTGCAGACATAGAGCAGATATATCACCGGATTCGCTTGACAAGACCCAGACTGCTTCTCCATTCCACTCTGCCGGACCGACCACGGAGAGTATCTGCTGCCACATGAAGAACGGCGCAAGATCACCTATCTGTGTATAGGACTGTATCGGATTAGGTGAGGGGAGTCCGGTGAAGAACATGAAGTGGAAGGTTTCCCAATAGAAATCTGATTGGGGGATGTATCCATTCAAGATATTGATGGTGAGCGTATAGTTTTCTAGGGCAATCGTACCTCCTTCATTGTAGAGATGGTATATCAATGACGCTTGAACTTCGAATTCCGCGACCATTTCACCAAATGTCAAGTTGAGATCATTTGTGGCGTATGGGTCTTCTATTCTGAGGTTGAGATAATCGCCTGACTTCGGACGAGCAATGGGTATGACATCTGCGGATAGGACTGTGACATTTGCACTCGAAGACGAGGCATCACTCCATGTTGCTGCAACTGAAATGGTGTTTGTCCCATTGGCGAATACGGGGACAAAGAGGCTGTTTGAGCCATTATACGGTATTATGAATAGGGATTCGTCGTTTACGAAGGCTTCAATCTGAAGTAGGGAGCCCAGGTTCGAACCCGTGAATTCCACATATACTAGTCCGCCTTCTACAACTTCTTCCATTGCTGGTTGGACGATCACAATCTCGTTCTCCACGAAACCAGAAATCAAGTTCGTGTCCATGACCTCAGCATAGCAGTAGGGTGTTGGCAATCCAAAGTACATTTCGACAAGTAGTCCATTAGACTCCAATACACTGCACGAGAAGTCCCCCAACAAACCATAGCCATTCCATACTGTTCGTCCTCTCCATTCACCCAGATCAGAAATCACGTATAGGTCGTTCCAAGTGAAGAACGTCGCTAAATCGCCAGGACTTGCATGACTAATGACCTCAGGAGAAAGAAGTCCTGTGAATGGGAAGAAGTGGTAGTTGTCCCATCCAATATCAGACCAAGCAATGTACCCATTCAACACGTTCACGATCAGATTGTAGTAAGCTATGTTTTCATAGCCAGAATCATCCCAGACGTGCAATAACAGCCCCACTTCAACCTCGAATTCTGAAACATAGTTGCCAAAGGTGAAATTGTACTCCTGATAGTATCCGCCGCTGTAGGTGAAAAGATAGTTCAGGTAATCACTTGGCTCCAACTCCGCGAGAGGTGTGACATTTGTTGACTCAATGTTCACTACAGCAATAGCACTGAGATTACCATTCCACCATGCGATTAGTGCTATTTCATTCGTTCCTTCCCTGAACACTGGGACAATGAACTGGTTTAGGCCAATATTACTCGCATTGGCGATGTATTCTCCGTTGACAATCACATCTATGCCTGTAAGACTCTCAGGGTTCGCTGCTTCGTAAGCTATGAGGACTTGTCCACCCTCAATCACCTCGCCTTCCATAGGGCTTGTTATCACGAGTAGGTTTTGGACTGTGACCATCCTTGATGCGAAGTTATTATCAAGGTTGGTTTCATTCTCGACCGGATCCACCATTGCGTCGAAATAGTATACCCCTTCGCTGGGTTGATCCCAGTAGTAGCTTAGGGTGTATTGTGACAAAGTCGGCAAGTATGGGATTATTGCATTCGCGACAAGTCCGCCATCAAGGTATATACTCACATTGACATTGTACTCATCAGAAAGACCGAAGTTCGATACTTCAGCATCTACGTAAAGTGAAGTCCCAGGACTTACATATGACGGTACTTTCAGCATTATGGCAAGTTCATGTTCAGGTAGCACGTATGTGAACATAAGACCAAAGTCAATCACTCCAGAAAGGTCTCCTCCGGGATAGACTGGTCCGTAGATACCATCGCCGTAGTTCAGGCCAACCACAGGAACGCCATATGGGTCTACATCGAACATCTCCAAGTAGTTGAACTGGATTAGGCCAGATTTGTAAAGCACAACCTCGAATGTTCCCATGGTCATACCTGAGAGGTGGCGATAGTTATCGTACTGAATCACGACCCAATCCTCTGTTGCCCACACGAAGACATTGCTTTCCGCCAGTAAATCTGCAAGCAGCAATGCTAGCGAATACCTGTAGGCAGAGTCAGACGTGGGCCACGAAGGACTGTAGGGCTGGTAAGGATTAGTGTTGTAAAAGGACAGCCAGCCGTTGCTGCTGATGTAGACGACGTCAAACATCTGGTCATAGTAGCTGAAAGTGAATGGAAGTCCAAGACCGATACTTACATCGTCACCTGACAATCCTATATTGAATCCATTGGCTTTAGCATCTAACCACACTGGTTCATATTCACTCATGTAGTAATCGTGGAACTCGGCCACAACCAATACGCTGACTGCAAGATTGTTCGCAGTGTCTTCTTCATCAGGCACTGGTTCGACATATGCCCGAACATCATGGTTGCCTTCGATATCTGACATCCACCAGTCTCTGATTGTCACTGAGTTTCTTGATTCAAGCAGAGGAACGTAAGTGCTCATTACTTCAACTTCATCGATGTAGAGATGTAACGTCACATTTGTTTCAGAGTTCAATCCCCGATTAATCGCAGTTGCAGTCACTAGGGTCCATTCACCAGGACTTACGCTTGATTCCAGTTCAAGAATAGCGGCAAGGTCGTGTTCGGGGACTGCGGGGAGATAGAGCAGTATGTTTTCCAGCACCCTACTATATCCAGCACCGAAACCCCACTCAAGAGTCTGCGTCGATATCATAATGCTACCTAAGCCAAACGGTTGTTCGACTAGGACAGGATTGCCATAGTCTGTAGCGAGTATAACGCTCGCACCTGAGGCTAAGGGGTCAAGATAGCCATGAACTGACGAATACCAATTGTCCAGTTCTTCATCAGTAATAATATTCGGAATCAACATCGTCGGATGATATGGATCAATGATTGAAACGTAATCACTTGGAGCCTGGACATAGTATGAGCCTCCGGGGACTAGCCCATCGATCCAGTATGAGTTGGTAGCAGCGTTTATCTCAAGAACCCCACCTTGTGCCACATAGTCCTCAAACCACGCTATATTCATGTATAATGCATCCATGAACCAAGAGGGCTGAGCTGATGCAATAACGACTTTCTGATACACGCTGAGGTCAACCGTTCCCATTGCAGTATCGTCGTAGAGGACATATGGCACCATCCATAGATCAAGTACCTCTCGAATTGAGCCCAATCCCCACGGATCTTGGTCTTGGAAGATGGCTACAGGACCATCGAGTTCTAGTTCGAAGACATTCACAGATTGCTGTATGTAGTTATTCGCTAATGTGTCCTCTCCAGCTACTGGATCGACAAGTGCCTCTATAACATACAGACCCTCATTCAGGGGTGTCCATGGATAAAGGACAGAGTACGATGTATTGTTCTCAAGGACCGGAATGGTTCCATTAGCCACTCCAGCACCTTCGATATAGATGCCATAAGTCACATTGTACTCTGTGTTCAGTCCCAAGTTCATGACATCTGCGTTGATGAGGACTTCTTCTCCGGGGTCTGCTGTACGAGGAACATCTAGACTCACGCCTAGATCATGTTCAGGAATCTCATAACTAGACCATGAAATCATGTTATAGACCAGCTGTAGGTCTTGAGCATTCGACTGGTACTCAGGTATATTCGAGGCGTATACCAGTCCTCGATATGTGATCACAGCTGCAACTCTCTCCTGGCTCGAATCAAGAGCTACCATCGACGCTCCTACAAGAGCTGCACTATCCCACCTGATACCTAACGGCAGATACGATAAGGGATAGCCTACTGGATAGGGATTCGACACTCCTTCGAAGATGGGATGTTCTGGCTCCAGTAGGTCTAGAGACTCGAAATCTATGCCTATAGCAGAATTCGATGTCCAGCCCAGAGTTCCATCAAGACCTAGGAAAGCACCCAGTACATCAGGGTGATAGCTGACGCATGAGCTCGTGACGACAAGACCGTGTCCCTCACGCGTGTAGTCAAGAACTGCTTGGAGCTCACTAGAACCCAGTGGCTGATACATATAGCTCATGATGAGTACATCAGGGCCAAGAGCCTCAACGTCGGCAAGAGTAATCAGTGGAATGTTCAGTGATACGTAATCAATGAAGATAGGAGTTTGTCCGTAGGCTTCCCAATTCGCATTGATTCTATCCCAGCATGCCATATCCGGACTCTCTGTAAAAAGACCACGTACGACAGCAGCGATTAGTCTGACTCCCAGGAACTCATGGGCATCCGCATAGCCTGCATGAGTTGCATTGATCTGGATTCTTCCGCTGCTCACCGGATGGACAGTGAACTCGATAAACCCGAACTGATCGCTTATTCCAGTTTCATAGACTCCGCAGCCGTCGAGAACTATACTGACATTATCCAAAGGATATCCTTCGTAGAAATCAAAGCAAGAGATAGATACATTGGATGTAGTATCTCTCTCAAGGAATTCGGGCATGATCTCAAGGCCGATGACAGGCGTTTCGTAGGACACGATGTTTGTTTCGAAAGGTAAGTAGTCAGCCTTAGTGATATTCACCAGAATGTATCCTGGGACAGTTGGATGAATCGTGATGGTACAGGTCCCATCAGGAAGCGTGTGGTTCTCCGTGCTCACGCCACAGCCAAATACATCAACCAGTGCCGCTCCAACTGGGGCACCCGTTGCACTATCTGTGACAATCACTTCGACGACTTCAGTACCGCCTGTGAGTAGTGCATTGTCTGACAAGGAACAGGTCAGACTCGGATATAGTAGGAAATCGACTGCGTTCTTCAGCAGGGTGTTCCTGTCAGAAACATCTACAATAGCATCCACTGAGAAGCCAAAGAACACAACCCCACCATTGGTTGCAGTTGGATTCAGTGCCGCGATTGCAGTACCACCTTCATACTCTCCGGAGTAACCACTCACATGAGCTGAACCAGATGCGGGCGCTATTACTTCAGCAAACGGAGAACCTAGTCCATCGTCAAGCCATAGAGATGCAGGAAGACCTGAGGTGATTGGATGAGGCGCGTTCTCCAAATACAAACCACCGGTGTTATCCAACCTCTGCTGCAATTCAACATGGAAGAACGTCGGGAAGATTGCTCCATAAGATGCTTCAAGAGGAGTCAGAATAGATCCTCCCTCGAAGAGAAGATTGCCGCTCGCGTTATGATACTCCATCAGCACGTCCAGTAGATAGCTATCAGGGGCGATAAGAGGCATTCCGTAGTGGTCACCAACCGTGACAATGACCGCATCAAAGAGCTCCAGAAATGCAAGATCAGGGACCAGCTCATATCTGGGTCTGAAAACGTCGACATAGTATTCATCTTTCAATGCTTGATAGATGTCTCCAAAGTCAGTGGAGTCTCCAGCATTCTCATCAACCCATCCACCCGGATACCAAGGACCATAGCCCCCTGATTCGTCAGCGATTATCAGGATTTGTCCTCGCATCACTTCGAAGGACACATGACTGCTCCCACCGGATTCTGTGGCAGATACTACCTCAATGTGAAGAGTCTGAGCTCCGAATGATGTAATGTTGATTGCACCGGAATAGGTGCCTCCTATTACTTCAAAACCCGAAGATGTTATGACGCCACCATTTTGGTTTACAAGGTAAGCAGTACCATTGCCATCCATGTCACTGAATCCGGAGAAAGCAAGCGGCGCACCATATACTGGTGAGGTGTCGAGAACCACTGACACATTTCCCAGACCAATCTGGTACGTTCTCTCGGCCATATACTCAAATGGTTCTGTGAAAGCGAAATGGGCAGTATAAGTTCCGGGATGCTGAGTTGCATTGTGATAGACAGTAAAGTGCCCTGTGGGGTCCGGAGAAAATCCGCCATCTACAACTGGGTTGCCCAAGGGGTCTTCAATGGTCACATTGACCATGCTCGTTACTGGTAGGTGATTGAAGGTCGTACAGTTTACTTCAATCACAGCTTCTTGGTTGATATCAACAGGTGTTGAAGTCACTTCAACTTCGTTCTTCCAGTACAGCTGCATGGAAGGATCTCCGAAGTATATGGCCTGAATGACTGTTTCTCTTGAGATGGAGTCAGCCATGTCATAGGTCATCACCATCTCATTTACTGCGTCTCTAAGAGCGATCTTTGGACTGGCTGAATACTGGGATAGAGCAGTGTCGAAGAAGTAATCCCAGAACCTGTTGTGAAGCCCGTCAAAAGCGTAATAGCCCGCCCAAGCAATTCGTGTTGCTCCGATATACGCAGCAGCTCCCCCATTCGCATTCCTAAAGAATGCCTCTGCGATGGTCGGTTCGCCAATCTCGTAGTCAAAGGCACCAGTTTCACAGGCCATGGCAAATGCAAATGGAGTGCGAAAGCCATTCGATAATGAAAGCGTTTCCGGTATTGTCAGAGAATCAACCCAGACATCGTACGCGCCATGATCAAAGAAGTCTATGATTCCTACTCCCTGGTTAATGCGATCTATCACATTCGAATCAGATAGACTCCCATCAGTTGGATAGAGTCTGTACATATCGAAAAATGAACCTATGAGATATGGCTGATTCAGTTCTGCTTCAGTCATCGCCGCGCCATCGCCAGAAACGAAGCAATTAGGTCCGAGGAGAAGAAAGTCGTCCATCCAATCTCCAGGTTCTGGATCGCTTTCGAGTTTGACGATTGCATGAAGAACGTGAGAGGCATCATCAGGTGTTTGTACAGGAATCCTGCCAACCATCACTTCAGGATAGAAATCAACCTGATCTTCGACTTCTCCAAACAAATCGTTGTCGTTTGCGTCCCAGTTTCCATCCAGACACTCAAAGTAGAGATCACTTGCCTCAGTACCATTGTCAATGCCCGCCCCGGCATAGGCAGGATCCCAGACCTCTCGAGCTGGAACAACATCCCCATCACCCAGTAGGAGAACATACTCGATGTTGTTCGCTGTATGCTGCTCGATGATGCAATTGCGAAGCCGTTCAGGTGCATCACGACCCGGGAAGGCGGCTACGATATCCTCAACGGAAGCAACATATACATTGAATCCTAGGAAACTCTTCCAGTTCGCGAACTCATCCAAGTATGGAATGTAGTCGTCGGGTGTAACGATTAGATAGCCTTCTCCACTGCCAAAAGACAACGGCTCAAGTCCAGTTGGCACCTGAAACTCCGAAAGGTGAACATTCCGGCTGAAAGTGATTTCCAGCACAAACTGAAGCAGAAGGCTAGCAGCTTTCTCAGTAGGATTGTATTGAAGAGGACAAAGCTGCAAAGAAATACAGGGAATCCCATTGATCCGTACTATCTCATAGTCTGCAACATGAGCAGGCTGGTAAACGGATGATGAATATGCACCGGGGTCAAAGAAAAGGGTCTCTATTGCTGGAACTCCCTCTGAAACGCTTAGTGGCTTTGGCCCTGGCATTAGTGCCAGGTTATTGATTGGAAATCGGATTTCGTTTACAATGTTGCTCGTAATGATCGTGGCACCAGTAGGCAGGCTCAACATCTGTTTTGCATAGGGTGTGACAGGCCGTCCGTATTCGTGGGTAAGTTCGGTGTCGCCAATTGCCACGATCTGATATGCGTTGCTTCCAATGGAATATGTAGACACATCATAGCTTCCGACCGTGACCTGTACGAGGAGCCGATCACCCTCAACTACGAAATCGATATTCATTCCCTCACCATAGACACCATAGAACTCTGTGGTGGGATGCTTGGTTTCCATTCTATAGTCAGCATAGAAATCCCCTGAATCATATAGCGAATCTGCTGAGTTCTTCTCAGATGACTGGTCCTTTTCTAGCGTGTCAAAGATGAGATCAGTAGGGGAGTCCGTATCAGCGCCAAGTTCTTGCTCCGTTGCCATTGGGTCAAGTTTCTCGTACGAATGTACGCTGCCCGACTCCATCTTCTTCATATCATTCGCTACTGCACTGGTGAAAGGAACACCGGTTGTTGCCGCGAAGGACCCAGTCACTATTGCAGCGATGAATAGTAGAGATAGGAATCTCATTCCAGCCGCCAAACCCATGAAACCCCCAAATCATGTAAAGTGTACCGGCAATCAAGGTCAGCAAAATGAAGCCTCTAGGTTCGCATCACTCGATACACCCTGGAACACGATTGCAGGCCAATTTCCACATGAACACTTATAAACCTAGTATATTCATCCGCCTTTTACATGACGACGTTGATCTAACTATGTTACTCCACTGATGCTGAGGGTATGCCCGTCCGCGCCAGTTGTCTTGTCTGACACACATCCAATACAGTCAGTGGCCCGATTGAAGGCCCATGAGTCTGTCGTCTTGTGGCCGGCACTGCAAACGTCTTCCTTGGCCAAACCTAGGAAGTATCCGTTCTTGACTGGCATTGGCGGACGCGCTTCAGGACTGATTGCTGCTCGCGCCTTTCTCCTTTCTCCAGACGTAGACCGAGATCAACAACAGGTAGCCGATTACGGCGAAGTAGATTGCCCACTCTAGAGTTGGAAGCATCCAGAAGTCGGGACGGTCAACGAGACTGCCAATGTCACCATAGTCACCGAACAGAAATGCCGCAAAGACCACGACATTGAGAAGCCCCACGATTGACAACGCCTTGTGGACCTTTGACGTGTGCTGCAACAGAATCGCAAGGGTCCATAGCCCTGTCATGACCATGCCGCTCAAGAAGAATGACATCGCGGCGGCCGTATGCTCTGCAAGGAAGTTCTCCGGAAAGATACCCACGAAGATTATCGCGACCGATGAGAACACGCCTACAACGGCCGCAAGTTTGGCGATGATGTTGTCCATGTACAGTCCAAGTCCGATCATGAATGGAATGAACAGGACACCTGCGTAAATCAGACCCACATTGAACATGATGGAGAGTTCTGAGACTCCGACCTCACCCAGTTCTGAAATGAAATGGTTGAATATCGAAAACGGCTCGCCGTTTCGACCTACATAAGGGATCATCGCTCCAAGAACAAACACCAGGCCAACAACCGATCCTGCTATTCCCCACAAGGGAAAGCGCTTGGCGCCAACAAGCTTCAGGAGACCCTGCTTCATCTGCATTCCCAACTCACTTCCATAGCTGAACACTCATCGGGTGGGTGCTCTAGTAATGGCGATCGTAGCCTGACTGATTCGACGTGAAAAGGCTATGGATATCTAGGCTGGCCGTCAAGATCAGAACAACACGATACCCGCGACGGACGGGGATTTCGTTCAGCCGCCAACTCCTCGCCGACAGAACCATGACCGAGTGAAAACCTCTCGCAGGAACTGCAGCAGAGCAACTAGGTTCCCGTGTGGACTTGGCTTTGCTGGGCTACCTTCGCTGTACGGTGGTTCTCCACTCTTCGGATGGACCTAGCCAGGCTTTCGATCAGATCAGATCGGTGACTATCTTGGCGGACCACTTCTGTGCAGCAATGGCGTCCTTATATGTGATCTCCGGTTTCTCCTTTCCGAGACAGGCCTGAACAAAGTGCGCGATGAGCTGCTTGTGACCCCATACCTCAGGACCCTTGGGTTCCAGTTTCCAGAGCTCCTTTTCGTCACCTTTGCCATAGAGTGTGATCTTGTCGCTCCAATCAACGACTATTGTCTTGCCGTTGTTACCGAATACCTCGAACCTGCTTGTGTCCTGGCCCTTTGCAACAGAAGAACCGTATATCAGATTGCCGACGACGCCGTTCTTGAGTCTAATGATTCCAACGGTCTGATAACCCTTGAAGCTATCGACTCCCTCGACTGGCATATAGCAGGCCGCCCATTTTACGTTCTCTATCTCGGTCTTGAAGAACCATCTGAACATATCGAGAGACCAGACTGATAACGTGAAGTCGGGATATCCTCCACTCTTCTTGATATCCCATGCCCATGATGAGAGCGGCCATTGTCTGGCTAGGTCTTCTGCGGCTATGAATTCCCTGAAGGTCAGGGCGATGGGTTTCCCTATGGCTCCGACTTCGAGGAGTTCTTTTGCTTTCACATAACCAGGTGCGTGCCTGAAATTCAGTATCGGCATAAGCACGACGCCCTTCCCCTCAGCGAGTCTGCCCAGTTCCTCAGCCTTCTGAAGCTCAGGTGCCATGGGCATCTCCAAGAACACGTGCTTGCCACCCTCGATCGCCCTCTTCGCCAGCTCATAGTGATCGGGTGTGGGGACAGCGATGCATACTGCATCCACGTTCGGATCCACGCATACGGCATCCCAATCATAGTAGACATTGATGCCATACTTTTCTTTCAGCTGGATGGCGATTCTCTCGCTTTCCCGACCTTTTCTGGCGACCACTCCCAACAGCTTCGAATCGGGCACCTTTCTAAATGATGGGACGTGAGCGGCTCCACCAACAAAACCTAGTCCGGCGCACACAGTGCGTACTTCTTTCTTCGACAAGTGCTGTTGCTCCTTGTTCTATCGAGTAGCCCGGGTGTCACGATGCGGTTTCGCGGCTGGGCACGTGTACTGCAATCCAGTCCGCTCTCACGACCGCTGAGCGTCTTTTCTCAAGCTTTACGATGTATGGCTTCGGCCTATTAAGAGCTGAGGCTAGTCCGATTATGTTGGGCCGGGAAGGCACCATTGCAGCGTGAACGTCGGGGACAGTAGGTGAAAAGTCGTCTTCAATGGCCATCAGAAACCTGTGGCATCCGACCCGCTCAGATTCTGCCGAGCATGAGGAAGTTGTCGTCACTGGGCAGATGGATTAATGAGGATGGCTCAACCAGTTCAGGGTTGAATCATGTCTTTGCTAGCTTCAGAGTGTCGAATGACAGAAATCCTACGTATGCCAGCGAGGCAAACACTGTGTACCATTCTACGATAGCTCCGCCCAGTGTGAACGCAAAGACCAGACTCGAGATGGCAACCACGAGGCCATAGAGCGCAATCAGCTTCATGAACCTCGGATGCAGCAAGAGAGCAAGGCTGACCAGAATCAAGACAAGGAAGTTGAGCTCAAAGAAGACCCCGGACGCTAGAATGTGGGGGGCTCCCTTGTCCTCAGAGAAAACCCCAATCATGATGAGAGCAACAGCAGAACAGACGCCAGCCAGTTGTCCAGTGATGAGTATGCCCCTTTCCAGCTTTCCCTCGGTGAACCATCGACGCAGTCCAATGAAGAAGGGGATGAGCGCCAATCCCGTGAGAATGCAGCCTGCGTTGTAGAAGTAGGCACCGAATGGGCTATAGTTGAAATCGCCCAACCGGCTCAGGTAGTGTGTGAGTGGTCCTAAGGGACCGGGGTACAAGGCCCACGAAATGAAAGTGAATGTGCAGTAGGACAGGATCACGAGCGCACCGCTGATGCTAGTCAGCGGCCAATTGGAGAAACTGAGTTTCATACTCTGTTACCTTGAGTCTTCTCAGAGCACAGCTTTCTCATAAACACTCACCCAGAAGGCAGTCAGTCCATGAACTTGCACCAACCAAAATGCGTTGGACATTACAGTCAGTATTGTAGAGCGGAGGCTGACTATGTCTGCTGCCCTATCAACACGCCAAGATTCCTTGTAAACACTGGGATATCCTCGAGCGTTCTAGTGGGTGAGAATCCTCTCATCTTTCTGGAAACGGTCTGACGAATGCTCTCGTCAACTGTCCCTTCTAAGATCGCCTTAGTTTCTTCTTCGGTGAGGTCTTCGAGCCGCAATGTCCTATTGATTGCATGGCGGTTGGCAGGGCACTTGAGCTGGCATCTCATACATCCCATGAGTGCGTTATGAGCATTGACTGGCATCCACTCAGGGAACACTCCTTCAACCTCATTGTACAAAGGCACGCATCTGCTGATGTTTATGACGAAGTTGTCTTCGGTTATGCATCCATTCGGGCACTCTTTCATGCAGACTGTGCACTTCTTGCATTTGTCCATCATCCGCATATCGGTCCAGTCATCATGCTCGAAAGTGAAGTCTGTGAAGTAAGCGTGGAGTGTGACCAGGCTGCCCATCCCGTCAACGTAGCACAGGTTGTTTCTGCCATACCTACCAAGTCCGCTTCTCACGGCAAGCGTCTTCATGAGCACCTGCCCGTTGGCCTTCTCGATCCTGTGACCCGGCTCATCTATGATTCTCCGGGCAACGGTGTTCTGTAATTGCTCTTGCGAGAACCCGATGTCATAGTAAGCAGGAGGTACTAAGAACTCAAGGCGCCGCCCCTTATGATAGAATCCAGCAACTGCCAATGGAGTGAAGACAGCCATGATGATCAGAGATTGTGCGTTAGGGAACGACTCAGGAATCGCGAATCTCTTGCCATCTACGTAGCTCCTGAAGGTCTTGTCCTCGCACATCTTGCCCTCGCGATACAGTGTGTCGATATGTTTCTGGAGCTCAGTCAAATGCTCGACAGAGGTAGCCCTAAACCTAAAGTGCGACTCAGGTACGTTCCCATCTTTGGATTGAGCTTTTGTTTTCTCAGTCATTACTTATGCCTCAACACTACTCAGTCTAGCCTTCCGACGGATAAGCGACAGATGCAGGGCTTCTCGACCCTCGAATGCAGACTAAGAAGGATTGGTTCAGCGCAATGAATAGGCAGTCAGGAATGCTTGGCTGCTCCAGTTACAGAGCAGGCTGTTTGCCTGGTCAGCGTCCCTTCGACTTGAATTAGCTCAGTGACGCCATGCTGATTTAATAGGGGCTTCTTCACATCGGCTGGCATTTCCATTTGCTGCCAATGGTGATAGAAATGGAATCCGCGGGCCTAGAGAAGCTGAGTCGCAGAAACCTCTGGGGATGGGCATTGGGTTCTATCCCTACCGGTTTGTTGGCCTATATCTTCAGTCTCAAGTATGTTGAGTACTTCTACAATAATCTGGCCCTAGCCCCACTATACTTCATCATCGGGCAAGCAATCTATCTTGTCGTCAATGCGGTGAACGATCCCCTCGCAGGACAGTTGTCTGACCGGACGAGCCGAAAGCGATGGGGCAGCCGGCGCCTGATATACATAAAGTATGGCGGTCCAATTTGGGCATGGACCTTCCTATTGGTGTGGTTTCCATGGAGTTTCAACAACCAGATAGTCATTTTCATTCACTACGTTGTGTCACTCTGTGCTTTTGACACGATGCTCACAATCGTGCTGTTGGTATGGTTGGCTGTCCTACCTGAGATGACCATGGACATCGATGAGCGAAACAAGGCGCAGTTCATCGCAGGAGTGATGGGCACGATTGTGGTCTTGCCTGTGTTCATCGTAATTGCTGCCATGAGACCGGACTCAGAAGGGTTCCGGTTCCTGATGATCCTGTTTGCTGTCATCTCGATGGTATTCCTAGAGCTGACAGCGCACTTCTGCCACGAGCGCCCCGAATTCCAGAGTGACAGAGTGTACTCTCTGAAGGAGTCTGTCAAGGCGACCTTCAAATCGAAGACGTTTCTGGTCTATGTTGGTTTCTATTTCTGTCAGAACTTCCTCAGCACCTTGGGCCTGAGTTACTTCTTCATCTACATGCTGCTGCTCCAGAAAGTGACACCTGGATTGAACGTCGTACTGTTCTTCTTTGTGATATACTTCATCGTGGGCTATGCGGGCAACATCGTGTGCATGAAGCTTCAACGCAAGTGGGGACTGAGAAGAATCATCCTAAGATTCGGAGTTGTTCGAGTAGTTGGCTCGATAGTTCTGTTTCTGATAATCCTCGTTCCCATATTCGAGCCGCTGATATGGTATGGACTCGTCGTCGTCACCTTCTTCGGTGGCTACGGCATCTTCCAGATTCCAATGCAATATCTAGCCATAGATGAGGATGAAATCCTCTGCGGCTCCCGGAGGGAAGGCATGTTCATTGGAGTAATGGCTCTGTTGACCAAGCCCGCGAACAGCCTTGGCCCAATCATTGCAACGATGATACTAACGACATTCGGCTATATCCAAGGCGGTGCTCTTGCAGTTCAGCCCGAGTCAGCGTTCTTGGGAATAAAGATCATCTGGCTCTTGGTTTCAGGAATCGTGGCGTCTTTGGGTCTGGTTTCTATCTACTATTATCCTCTTCATGGCGAGAAACTAGATGAGATGCAGAGAAAGCTGACTGAACTGCACAAGCGGAAAAGAGAGGCTGTCTTGGGGCAAGTCCAATCAGCTAAGGGGTCCTCCTGAGGCTAGGTCCTCCAATCATCGAATGCGTCGGGCGTTCTGGGTTTTCCCAGATGCGCCAATGTAGTATGAGGGCGTTTGCCAAGAACCTATATCGGATGCGTGCCATACTACTCTCGGATTTCCATCACGCGCCATGAAGTCTTTTCATAATGACAGTGAAAGCTTGGAATCCTTGACAGCGTGTTTTGTTATCTCAAGATTGCACGATCTGTGCTTTATGCACCATTCCTCACACTTCTTTGCCCAGTGCTCATCATGGTACAGCAGATGGCACTGCTGACATTCGTAGAGATCGCCTACCTTCTTCATAATCCAGCGTTCAACCTGAATCAAAACAGATGTCATGATAGAAGAACCTGTGGGAAGGGATAAGGAGTGCTGTTCGCACGCAGAATCAAAAGACGCTCCAGAATCTATCCCGGTTCTCTGCAGAACGGCCGACTAGTCGGGAATCCGTATTGGATACGAGCCATACTTCTCGCGCACTCTCATCACAGCCTCCCATCTGTCCACTGTGATGGCTGGATTGATGCTGTGGCCGCTACTAAAAATGTAGCCGCCGCCAGGCGCGAGTTCTCTTATCAGCCGCTTGCTGTATTCCTCGATTTCGGTAACTGTCCCCACGGCAAGCATCACCGGGCTGATGTTTCCCACGAAGGTAATCTTGTCCTTGTACTTCTCTGCAAGTCTGAAGATGTCGTAATCGGGGTTGGCAGTCGTGGGTTCGATAGGATTGAGTGCATCCACGCCGCACTTTATGATGTCTTCAAAGATTAGCATCAGATCCCCATCCGAATGCAGGAGTATTCTGGAGTCCCGTTTGTGAGCTTCATCGCACATCTGTTTCAACCATGGGAACACATAGGTTCTGTAGTTCTGAGGGCTCATGAACAGGCCGTTCTTGAAGCCGTAGTCATCCCATACCAGAATCAGTTCAGCCCCCTGGTCTGCGAGAATCTTCACGAGCTCCACAGCCAGCTTGCCATTGTCGTCAAATACCTTCTTGGCTTGCTTCGGGTGTCCGAGTATTCGAGAGAACGTTTCAAGACCGAAGGCTTCCCAGCTTGGTTCCATCATTCCTCCTATTGCGGGAACTGAGAGTATCTCATTATTCATCTGCTTTTGGACGTCCTTGCCGGCGAGAAATGCAGCCAACCTCTTTGGTTCGTTCGGGTCCGGACGTTCCCACTTCTCGTAGTCCTCAAAGCTGTGAAGATGGCCTCCACGATATCCAAGGATCAGTGTGCCATCTCCTTCGTATTTCTCGAATTTCATCAAACGCCCGAACTCATCGATCATACCACCCTCGACGATCTTCCGCTGCTGATGCGTGACGAAGCTTAGACCGATGTCAATCTTGACGCGACGTAGAAACTCATAGGAATTGACCATGCCCTTCGCTAACCATGAACGATTGCTCATGGCGTAGTTGGCTACTCGCGTCTTGAAAGGGAGGTGCTTGAGAGCATCTATCCCAGAACTCAGGCCAGCAGCCGCAATGCCATAATGTTCCATAATCGTGTTATTAGTGAATGCACTCTCGAATGCAGGTACGCGATCAGGTTCTTCGTGATTTAGGGCCTTCATCACCCGTGTTGGTGCGTCCATCGACTCTAGACCCCCATGAGAGCCTTGATATGCCTCACTCCATCGATGGCATCAGCGGCGTAGTCGTCTGCGCCCAGTTCTTCGGCGAGCTCCATGTTCAGTGGTGCTCCTCCGACAATTATCTTCACCTTGTCGCGGAGGCCAGCGTGTTTGAGGGCTTCGCCAATGACCGAAATCTCTCTCATCGTCATTGTCAACAGACAGCTCAGTGCAAGAACCTTGGCATCATGCTTTCTCATGGCTTCAACGATCTTCTCGCTTGGACAATCCACTCCAAGGTCAATGACCTCAAACCCTGCGGAAACGAGCATGGTGATCAGGATGTTCTTGCCAATGTCGTGATTGTCCCCCTTTACAGTGGCCACAACAATTGGCTTTCTCTTGCCCTTCTCCTTGACTGTCAAGCGCGGCTTCAGAACGTCAAATGCCTCCTTCATGGTTTCGCCGGCTAAAACGAGCTCAGTGAGGAAGTACTCCTTCTGCTCATACCTGCGTCCAACTTCATCCATGCCTGCTGTGAGAGCCTTCAAGACATCATTGGGGTCCACATGTTTCTCAAGCTCCTGCTGGACTGACTTGGCGATGTTGTCCACATCTAGCTCTACAATCATCTTTGTTATGTCGTCAAGAGTAATAATACGCCAGCTCCTGCAATTGTCGTTGCTTCTCGCCCTCTGCAGAACGCAGTAATATCCTTTGTTTCACAGAAGGTTAATGACCACCTTTGGACTCGTCAACGAAGCAGGATGATGGTACCCATGTCAAGCAAGCCATTCGGATCAGGCCATTTCGGTGAGTGGATCACAGACGAATTCGGTCTGCCTGCGTATCACTATACCTGCAATCAACTCACAGACCCCAAGGCACATACACCTACGAATGAGCTCTGGCGCTCTCCTACGGAGCATTTACATCAGGTTGGGAATGATAGACTTGTCGGTGTTGCTTCGAATTATGGACATGTTCAGGTTCGGCAGGATGAAGGGAGTCCGAAGTTCCTGAATGACTACGACCCCGCGAGCCATCAATACGGCGGCGGGTTCGGGTATTTGACAGATGGCAAGACTGTACTCAGTACCTACTACTCCGGGAAGGCCGAATCCTTTGACAGAGTCTTTGGCGCAGGATACTACAGAAAGACAGTCAAGGGAAACGGGCTGGTAGTGGACCATGCTGTCTTTGCTCCCTATGGCGACGATCCCATTCTTATCTCGAAGGTCACGATAGAGAATCAACGGGAAGAGCCTGCGGATCTGAGATGGATCGAGTATTGGGGTTGTCAGCTGTATCAGTTTTCATACAAAGCATTCATGCGGTCTGTCGTATCAAAGAAGCATCCTAACCTCTATCGTAGAAGACTCGCAACGCGGTTTGCAGACCATATCAGTGTCCTGAGTAGCGGAAGAGGGCTGGAAGTCAAGAAACAATTCATGGGTCATGCCCTGCCTGACATGTTAGGATGGGGGTTTCTGAATTTCATGCTGAATTTCGTGGGAAAGGAAATGACTGGTGGACCAGTCAGATCCCCAGTGAAACAGGCAGTGCTCGAAGACCTCTCTCCTCCAGACGTTTTCCTCGTATCTCTCGATGCGCCCTGTGATGCCGTGTGCACCAATGCGGCAGGTTTCTTTGGTGAGGGAGGCGTGGTTTCGCCTGACGGCATACGGGGTTTTCTATCTGAGAACGTTGAGGGAAGTGGCCCAGAGACAGGTCTCTTCCTCGAGCGGCGTGCCCATCTGAAGCCCGGCGAGAGCAGGTCGATGTACTTTGCCTATGGTTATCTGCCCGAAGGCTTCACTCTTGAGTCTCTCATCTCGAAATATGAGAAAGATCTTCCTCAGTTGTTGAGCCGATCGTGCGAACAATGGAAGAAAAACCGCATCCAGCTGGACGTCGGTGATGAGAAGTGGGTCGATCGCGAACTCGCATGGCACAATTACTACCTGAGAAGCAACCTCACGTATGATAGCTTCTTCAGAGAGCACATTCTATCTCAGGGGCATGTGTACCAGTACCTGATCGGATTCCAAGGTGGAGCGCGTGACCCGCTGCAACACGCTCTACCATTCGTATACTCCGACCCGACCATTGTGAAGGAAGTTCTGAGGTACACCTTAAAGTCGATGACCCCTGACGGCAAGATTCCGTATGGCATTGTTGGCTGTGGGATGTACATGCCATCGCCGTTCCATCCAAGTGATCAGGAGATGTGGCTCCTTTGGCTCGCCGGCGAGTACGTGCTCGCCACGAGAGACTTGGCGTTTCTGAACGAGGTCATCCCAACGTATCCGGTGTATGGTCACAAGGCGAGGACCATGCGCGTCGACGATCTCCTGTCCGCCTGCTATCGTCGACTGGTTGTATTGACAGGGGTCGGGCAACACGGCATTCAGAGACTGGTGAAGGGTGACTGGAATGACATGATGGTCATGGGATACGTTCCGAAGGAGCAACGTCCAGTTGTCGAGGAAGTCGGTGAGAGCGTTCTCAATGCGGCAATGGCCACATATGTCTTCGACGTTTATTCAAGGCTGCTGACCTATGCAGGTAACAAGAGTCTGGCGGAGGATGTCATGAAACATGCCGCCGCTCAGCGGTCCGCGGTACAAGCACAGTGGATGGGCAAGTGGTTCAAGAGGGCATGGCTCAGCGAGGATATCGGATGGGTCGGAGAGGACAATCTCTGGTTGGAACCGCAGCCCTGGGCTATCATTGGGGAATCTGTGGACTCTGAGCAAAGACGGATTCTAGTACAGTGGATAGACAAGGAAGCAAGAAAGCCATCGAAGATAGGTGCCATGATTCTTGGAAAAGCAGACCCAAAGATGGTCGGCCCAACAGGAGTGGGAACGAATGCGGGGATATGGCCCTCAATAAATGGTACCCTCGTATGGGCTCTGTCGCTCGTGGATGGTAAGATGGCGTGGAACGAATGGAAGAAGAACACGCTTGCCACGCATGCTGAGGAATACCCAGATATCTGGTATGGTATCTGGAGCGGCCCCGACACCTACAACTCTGAACTCTCCGTTCGTCCAGGAGAAACCATCTTCGGTACCGAAGACGAGATTCCTCATGAAACCGATGAAGAGAAAGCCAAGGACTCCGACATCGGTAAGATCTTCGAGGTCAAATGGACAGACTTTCCAGTGATGAACATGCATCCGCATGCATGGCCCCTCTACAGTGTTGCCAAGCTCATGGGAACAGAATTCACTGAGCAGGGGGTCGACCTCGCTCCATCGCTGCCGAAGGACGAATACAGGTTTACGTCTCCTCTGCTCGAGCTGGAGAAAACAAAGCAAGGTTACCGAGGTAGGTATTCGCCAATGACTGCAGGGACTTGGAGAATCACGCTCAAGCTTGGTGAGAAAGAGCGGAACCGAGTCAGTGTTTTGACTGTTAATGGAAAGGATCAGAAGCTGACCTCTGAAGGCGACAAGGTTGTGCTGACTGGAGCAAGCGCGCCAGACCGGCCGCTCACATGGTCGCTCAGATTCTGACATAACGTGAAGTAGCAGCGTTTCAAGAGATGTCGATTGAGAATGAAACCACTTGACCTCACCCTGTCAGCAATTGATGGCACTGCGGAGAGAGTCCCGTTCAATCCATTCATCATGCATCTCGCGGCGGCAATTGACGGCATTGATTACAGCGGAATCTACTGCCAGGATGCAGATGTCCTTGCAGAGGCTCAGACGAAGTGTGCCAGGACCTTCGGCGTTGATCATGTCAATGTATCGACGGACGCTTACAGAGAAGCCAGTGCATGGGGCATTGAGATAGACTTCTCTGGTCACACGCCTGTAGCCAAGACTCATCTGGATCCAGCCGGCTTTGAGTCGGTCGAGAAACCTGATCTACAATCCAGTCCCAGAATCAAGAATCGAGTCGAAGCCGTGCGGCTTCTCAAGCGCAGTGTGGGCAACGAGCAATGCATCGTGGGATGGATAGAAGCCCCGTTCGCAGAGATATGCTGCCTGTTTGGTCTCATGGAAGTGCTAAAGCTGGGACGTAATCCGAAGTGGAACGAGATGGTTAAGGACTTCACCAAACGAGTCATCCCTGTTCAGCTGGAGTTCGCCGAGATGCAGATTGAAGCGGGTGCAGACATCATCGGAGTGGGAGATTCGGCGGTTTCTCAGATAGGTCCCAAGCGCTACAAGGAGGCATGCCTCGAATCAACACAGAAACTGCTCAAGGACATCGCCAAGCAGGTGCCTGTCCTTTACCACGTTTGCGGAGATAGCTCAGTGGTTGACAAAGAAGGACGATCCATGCTCGAGCTTGTCGCCGACTCAGGGACTTCCATTCTGGACATTGACTATCAAGTTGATATGACCACAGCCAAGCAGAAGATTGGCGACAGGGTGTGCATCCGAGGAAACACAAACACTGCTATGCTTGGCGATCGCCTGTATTCGCCAACAAGGATAATCGGCGAGGTCACGCGGACTATCAAAGCCGGCAAGCCAGGAGGAAAGTACATGTTCTCTGCAGGATGTGAATGGCCTTGGGAACCTATTGATCTTGCTGCACGCAATCTGGGGATTGCCCGGACTCTGGTCGAGCGAATCGGTGGATACTGACATGAACTCACGCCAAAGGGTACTCGCGGCACTGGATCATCAGACACCGGATAAGGTCCCACTTGATTTTGGCGGAAACCAGTCAGGCATTCACATCATAGCCTACAAACGACTGCTTCAGTACCTCGACATCGAGGACAAGGAGATATGCTATTGCGACTTCTTGGAACAAGCGGTGCGACCGTGCGAGGAGCTGCTGAAACACTTCGAGATAGATGTCCGATGGTTGAGGCCGGAGTCCAGTATTGTCCCTGAGGACTTCGTCCCGCAAGTGGAGGGCAAGTACCAAGGTGTGTATGACCAGTTCGGAGTGTTCTGGGGAGATAATGCAGAGAAGAAGATTGAGGACATCCTGTACTATGATCCTGTCATCCATCCCCTGAGTGAGATGAAGACTGTACAGGAGATCAAGGAGTACAACTGGCCTGATGGCACTGACAAGAAACGGATGAAGGGTTTGAGAGAGGAAGCCAGGCGGCTCAGAAGAACCACTGACTATGCCATTGCCACTCCGCCGCTCGGATGCATCTATGAATATACGACATTTCTGTTCGGGTTTGCGAAAGCATTGAGGCATCTGCAAAAGAACCCGGAACTGATAGTCGCCACCATGGAAGAGCTGGAGAAGTACTGGACCGACTACGCGACTGCATTCCTCGATGAGGTCAAGTTCGGAAACGAGCACTATGTGGACATAGTAGCCAACAATGGAGACCTCGCCCAGCAAGGAGGTCCCATAATGAACCCGAAGACAATCTACGAACCGTTGATCAAGCCAATCGAAAAACGATTCTCAGCAAGAGTGCACTCTCTAGCTAATGTCAAAATCAACTATCATTGCTGTGGGTCGATACCTCTCTTCATTCCACACTTCGCTGAAATTGGATACGATGCCGTGAATCCTGTCCAGGTCGGTGCATATGACATGGAGCCGTGCAGTCTTAAGAAGCGATTTGGGGAATTGATTACATTCTGGGGCGGCATGTGTGATACTCAGAGTACTCTGCCTTTCGGCACGCCTGAGAAGGTTCGTGATGAGGTGCATCACAATGTGGCGTGCCTCAAGCCAGGCGGCGGATACATCGCGGCCAATGTACATAACATAACCGGAGAGGTGCCAGCCGAGAACATAGTGGCAATGTTCGAAACTGCGAGAGAGTTCAGAGGATATTAGTGGCTCTCTGTTGTTGACGGTTTCTCCCTTGGACAGCCAACTGCAGTCGAGTGACTGCAAATCCGGTTATATTCCTCATGATTTCCCACCGGAATGTGTCAGCCTTCCCGGAAGCATCTGCAACCCGCTTTTCCGCATACACTCCAGACAGCATTCATTCATAACTGTCCTTCTACATATCCACAGCCGAGGTCTCATGTGGTTTGAAGCACAACAAGGAGTCGATGCTGGGAGTAGGAATCATGACTATTTTCCTGTTGAGCTCTGTCATGTGCCCTGCTGCTGCAGCACTGACTGTAATCAATGAAGAGCAGTTTGAACGTGTCTATACTCCGAACGCCAATAATCACACGTACGTCTATGCCGAGCCTGATGTGCTATCGGGGGTGACCACGTCGACGCTGCATGTTAATCAGGATCTTCAAATGAGGAGATACGCGTTTGATGGCACGGGCTGGACTTACTATGACGCAGCTTACCCAGGACCCAATGATGTGCCATTTCCCTGGAGCGCATTCAATGTCTGGGCAGGTACCACCTTCACCAACACGTCGATACTGCCCTCCTTCATCACCGCTGTTGCGGCGGACGGCGGACCGGCTGTCTTGAACTCGACACTTACGCGTTCGTCATTCGAACTCAAGATGGGACAGCTTTCGACTCTGGTCCTCGAACCCAATCTGTACTACTTTGGAGTGCTCGGGATTGCCGCTGAGGAGTTCATATATCTCACAGTTTCCTCCAGACAAGTCAATTCCCCGAGCTGGCAAGTCACGGTTGTTGACCCTGCGGGCCATTTCATGGGGAGCATCGAAGGGTCTGAGAATGCCAGCACTGTTCTCCCATTCAGACCATCGGGACCGGGTACGTACTTCGTCATGATAATTGGCGAAGCGAACTCTCAGAGCCTGCTCATCTTCGATCTGTTGCCACAAGCAGTGGCACCCACACAAGTGGCGTTTGGCCAACTCGTGCAGGGCGTTCTCGAGGATAGTGAGTTCGTGGTCACGAGTGATTCCGGAACGGTGGTTGATACTAAGAAGACTCCAGCAGCCCACACATACAAGTTCTACTCACAAGAGGTGGCATTGATATCTTACTCATTCAACTACCCGGGTGAGAGCGAGCCCGTCGATCCACCCATAGGGACGCGGATAGAACTCTCCAGCGATGCATTCACGTCCATGTTTGATTACGGCCAGAGGTACAACAACATAATCAACTCACCACAAAGCAGCATCCTGTACTACCGATCCTCAAACGGAGAAACGTACTACCTTACCGTGATTGGACCTGGCAATGTCAAGTACACGCTGTTCCACGAAGACAACGTCGCTCAGGACCTGCCTGTGAACCAAGAGTTATCTGTGATAAACAACCAGGGCTATGCGGTGAAGAGCGCCTACAGCCTATACCTGTCTCAGGACTCTTTCATGAAGCTGAACTCCAGTGCATTGTTAGCAGAATACGCTTGGAGAGCGTGGGCAGTCTACGGCAATGATATGTACATTTCCCAGAACCTGCAATGGGCGGCCACACTTCAGTCCTCCTCGTTCTACTACCTCCCCGCGGGATATTATGTCTTCGAAGTCACAGCTGGTCCTGATACATCTGCTCAGTTCGAGTTCAACATCGGACCGGTAGTCGACGCGTCCACGGCCAGTATCGCGAGAGTGGGCGGCTTCCGTGTGAATACAGATACGATGACTTATTACAATACAACTCTGAAGCTGCTGAATCTTGCCAACATCACAGTAAGAGCCAACTTGGCGTTCTACGACCGATACATGATTCTTTCGTCCAGTTCGACCCCGATACTGGCAAACCGTGTGAACGGAACCCACTGGGCTCCGCATCCCTCCTACAGCAACTCCACGAGCTTTGTGACTACGAACACATTGACAGAGGGGTACTCTCTCGTCGCAGTGTGTACCTACAGGGTGTCTAACAACACTCAAGGAGCGACAAACGACTATTCCGACTATGAAGTCAATTACGGTATCGAATGTGTGGATTACACCAGTAGCTACTTCAACGGTACATTCAATCTTGATGTTGGCGCTGGCCCCGTAGAACACAACTTCACACTGCCACTCCCCGGAGAGACAACAGAGAACTATCAGGTTGGACTAAGCGTACCCAAGGGTATCTGGTTCAATGTCACCATCATAGCTCATGATGCTGACACTTTCTCCGCAGTCCTTCTTCAGAACTGGCAGTCCAGATCACACAGGACTCAGTGGGCGGATCTCAACGATGAACTTGTGGGGAGCATTGGAACACAGCTATCGTTCCAATTTGGCTCGATAAGTGACTCGATGAAACTGATCCTCAGTGTTGGCAGAGACCTGTCCGACAACGGGTCATTATATGTGAGGATTACGCCTTTCAACACCACCACCTTCATAGGTCCCCCTGTGCTGACTGTGGGACCGCCTGACTTCCTGTCTGGCCTTTTGGTCTATGCAGTTCCGATTGCGATTGGCGCTGCGGCAATCGTGATAGTAGCAGTTGTCTATTTCAAGAAGTACAAGAAATAGGGAATAGGACCTGGCACAAGCCAGGTCCCCACTTTCTTTTCTGGAACCGGTTTCTGCACCACATGACAGTTGGGGGTCTTTCGCTCGCCCGTTTCTGGGGTGGTTTCTGCCTACGCCTAGCTGAGATTGAAGGCTTGACGTGCATCTCTCGTCACAAAGGCATCTGTGCCATACAGGCGTACTAACATTGATATGAAAGAGAGCCGAGTATGAGTATTGGGCACATATGAGAACACTGCGGCATAAGGTGCTGGTTGTCATATTGGTTGTTACAATGACATTCGTAGGCATCTTCATAGCTTGGCCTGGTCTGGGGGGTCCTCAACTGGTTGCTGACTGCGGGCGATTCTGCTACCTCAGTCAGGTATACGACGACAACGACAACAAGACATACACGGTCGAGTTCGCTGGTGCTAACTTCACATTCCTATACTGGCACTACACTGGGCTTCAGGTTTGGAACGGTACGACTGTGACTCTCACGGACCAACCAGACAGG
>PRDI01000026.1 GCA_003345595.1 Candidatus Thorarchaeota archaeon
TGAGGGTCTACTCGGATCCAGACATCGCAGACAGTGTTCGGAAGCGGTTCGAGAAGGAGTTTCCAGCGGTTGCCAAGGCAAGAGAATCACAGACAGACTTCGACATGACTGAATGCTAGATGTGACGCCTGAGCCCTGGAACTCCAGCATGGGTCGATGTGCACGCTCACATAGGTGGAGTCTCAAGATGATGTATCAGTTTCTTGACCTCATTCAGTCCGAACTCAACATAGACGATTCCGTACATCGACTCGAGTAGTGTTCCCTTGATGTGGTCCATTTCCGACCTCGTGGAACTGGGTGGATCAAAGTGAATCCGATGCTCGTAGAGCCCCCAATGATCGCAAAGCCATGCAAGATGCTCGTTGCTCACAAGCTCCGCTCTGCGTTGAGTAAGAAGCCCTGCATTGGAGAAACTCGGCAGCCATAGATGGTGAAGCACAGCCATAGATATGGCCGCGTCACCTACCAGTGCAAGAACCTTGGCCATATCACTCAGCGACGCGAGATCAGTGAATACTTCTGGCTTGACGGACTCATCTGCGGTGCCTCGATAGTGAGTCTCAATCTCAAGGAATAGGTTCCTGGTGCTCGGCTGAAACATCGCGACAGAAAGCAGTTCGTTCCCAGCGATGGGGAGTCCAAGTACTCCTTCGAGCATTGGTGCCAGAGACTCATGAATCTTGGACAATGAGGAAACTATGCTGTCCAGCCCGAGTATCCAGCGGCCAATCTTTCCCAACAGTCGGGTGTTGTTACGTGGCGTGCGGGCTTTTGTCGCTCTGACAGTATCCAGCAGTGCACGTAGCTTCCCATCGATTCCGACGGGGTTCCATGCAAGCTGCTTTTCCTGATGAGGATTCATATCATGCCCTCTCCGGGTACGATATGAGTTATGGCAGTTCTCTCGGCGTCATAGTGCTGAACGTAGATAGATGTGAGGGAGTACTGCATCGCTAGGAGGCTTAGAGCCATGAGTATCAACGGTGGTCCAGTAGACAGGTTCACGACTGGCTCGGTCTGTGGCAGTATTTCGAGAATGATCTTCTCAATATGCGAGTAGGTTGCCATGAGGTCTCCTCGTATGCGCCCCTCGTCGTAGCCCACAACCTTTACAGGCAGTTCGTGCCAAGTAGTCTGCCACTTCTTCTCAATCCCTTCCGGGACATACCTGTCGATGTTCTTGGAAACCCCCCTTGCGAAGCGTTCTTGTTCGACTACCATGCGAAGAAATGCGAAGTTGAAAGTTGCCTCCTTGGTGAGCCACATGACAAGAGGACGGGCCTCCTCAGGGTGTGCAATAGACGTGAAGAGGGTCTTTGGTCTGGAAACATTGAGTGCCCTTCTAACGGACTGGATTGCCCTCGGGTGTAGTTCGAATATGCGTTGTTGGGATTCCTTCCTGCTCACAATTATCCCGAGGTCTTCAAGCTGCTTTGTGTTGAAGTAGAGTTTGGGGTCTGTGACCTTGTAGTCTTCGGGCTTGACGTTTCTCACACCCGACTGGACTGCTTCAGCAACCATATTCTTCCTGATGCTCTCTCTCAGCTCGGCACCTGTCTTTGGTCCGCCTTCCAGCTGGTCGAGTATGACCTTGCGAGCCACGACGCTCTCGACCTCCCTCCTGACGATGGTGTCGATCGTGTTGGAGAACATCATGTGTGTTCAAGTCAGACTGTTTCGTTGACGACATATATATGGTATGTATGTTTGTCTGGAGAAGGTTCCGTCCAACAGGAGAGCATACAGAGGGAATATCATCCAGCCCATTACTCACAGCATTGACAATGGCGCCCCATCACGACCTCCTATAGGTCCTCCCAGAGGGACAAGTTCACGCGCCCTTATCGACGAGAGCAGTGCGCATATACGATATACATAGGTAATGTAGTTCTTTGTCTGAAATGACGATTTTTCGTGCCTTATACCGTGAAGGCTTAAATACGCGGCTCAGGGACTTACTGCTTGAACAGGGTTGAGGACACCATGCCAAAGACTCTGACACAACAACAAGCAAGAAAATGAGGACCGAGTACAAAATGGCTGAAGACGAGTTCGCTGGAACCAAGCCAGTCGTCATCGACAACGGTACTGGCTTGAGCAAGAATGGGTATGCTGGCGAGGACCAACCGCGAAGTGTCTGGCCTACGTTGATCGGCTATCCACGTTATGAGTCAATCATGACAGATGTCGATCACTACACCCGTGACTATTACATCGGGGAAGAGGCCATCAACCTGCGAGGTGTCCTGCGTCTTGTATATCCAATCACGCACGGTGTGATTGATGACTGGGACGCCATTGAGAAGATCTGGTCGTACACGTTCTACAACGACCTGAAGGTGGACCCAAGCGAGAACCCGGTGCTCCTCACAGAGGCTCCGTTCAACCCTCGTGAGAACAGGGAACGAATGGCATCAGTGATGTTCGAGAACTTCGGAGTCCCAGCAGTCTATGTTGCGACTCAGGCAGTTCTGTCACTGTACGCATCCGGTAGGACAACCGGTCTGGTCATTGACTCAGGCGATGGTGTGACACACATAGTCCCTATTTACGAGGGCTTCGCTATCACACACGCCATCAGGAGAATTGACTTGGCTGGTCGTGACATCACTGAGTACCTACGCAGGCTGCTCAGGCAAAGGGGTTACTCCTTTGTGAGCGGTGCTGAGAAAGAAATCGTGAGGGACATCAAGGAGAAACTCTGCTACGTCGCACTCGATCCCGAGCGCGAGAGGACAGTGGCTGACAAGGCCGGTGTCGACAAGCCCTACATGCTGCCTGACGGTGAAGTAATCACTGTTGGCGCTGAGAGGTTCCAGGCACCAGAGCTGTTCTTCAACCCAAGCGCAATCGGTCTTGACACCTCCCCACTCGACGACCACATCGTCGAGTCAATCAAGGCCTGTGATGTGGACCTGCGACGTGACCTGTACGCAAACATAGTACTGTCCGGTGGTTCCACAATGTTCCCAGGACTGAAGGAGCGACTCCACAAGGAGATCACCGAGCTGGTCCCGGAGAACATCGAAGTGCGGATCATCGCACCACCCGAGCGACAATACTCAGTGTGGATAGGCGGCAGCATCCTCGCATCACTCAAGACATTCCAGAAGATGTGGGTGTCGAAGAAAGAGTTCGAGGAAGCAGGCCCAGAGGTCATCCACCGCTGCATCTGAGCGGGATCGTTTAAGAAGGATGGGCTGCAAGGCCCTCCTTCAAACCTTCTTTTCTTTCTTGAAAGCCGTGTTCTCGAGCGGAAAGTATACTTGCGCTGCTTAGTGAAGCAGCTAGAGGTCGGTTTTTATTGCTACACATTGCCCCTTGGAAGCCGAGGTGAACCCCAGCTGTGCCAAGACCTGCAGTCTACTATGCGCTCCTGACGATCACAATGGCCATCTGGGGTGGAGGCTGGGTTGCGAAGAAGATCTTGGTTTCGGTTGTGACCCCCTTCACAGCAGGTTTTCTGCGGTTTGCCATCGGAGGTATGCTGCTGGGTGCATTGCTGCTAGCCAAGCGCGATCTCCCTCAGAAACCGGTCAATTGGTCTCTCACCAAGCTGATTCTCGTAATTGGAACACTCGGAATCTTTGTCTATGCGACATTGGAGTTTGTTGGAGTGGCTCTGGCAACCGCGGTGCAAGGGTCTATAATCGACGGCTTCTGCCCAACCAGTATAGCGTTGTTTGCCATTCTCATGCATGGCGAGCGTTTCAGCAACAAATGGAAATACCTAGGATTTCCGGTGAGCTTTCTCGGCGTGCTATTTGTGGTCGGCATTCAGGCACTTGTCGACTTCAGACCTGAGTACTTCGTGGGTGACTTAGTTCTCTTGGCAGGAGCCTTCCTGTGGGGTTTCTACTCTTCTCTTGTCAAATATGGAGTCAGATTCACCAGCCCGTTCAAACTCACCACCGGAGCAGTTGTTGTTGGAGCCACACTCTTCGGAATCTCCTCCTTCCTAGAGGGGTCCTTCAGCACGATAACTGCGCTCGATTCCACAGTGTGGTTCTGTGCTTTCTACCTTGGAGCAGGGTCCACGTTTGTGGGGTTCGTGATATACTACAGTGGCATCAAGAGTCTGGGCGCGACCCGGGCAGGCATCTTCCTGAATCTGGTCCCCGTCTTTGGAACGGTGTTTTCAGTTCTGGTCCTAAGCGAGCAAGTCTACATAACCTTCATTCTTGGACTTTTCTTGGTGGTGTTGGGTGTAGCTATGATCAGCCTACCGGAGAAGAAGCCCCAGTCCTCTGGTCCGGACTCACATGCGCAGCCTCATTTCACAGCATCTGTTCCGCCAAATCACGACGAGAATCCGTGACTTGCTGGGTTTTGCACGTGGGAGGGTATGCAACAGCTGCGTAGAAGTTGGACAATCCTAGACATTTTCGAGTAGGGGCCTAAATAGCTCGAATCAGACGTTTCTTTGAAGCTGACTCGACACATTCCAGCCCCAAGGAGTACGACCCCAGTGCCGTTTCTGGGAGGACAAAGACTCCTGCGTCCAACTTTGTCCAACTTACAATGAACGGTTGACATCATATCCCCTGATTCAAAGGACACAGATATGTCGGCTCGCCACACGTTTAAGTGCCTCTGTCACCCATAGAACCTGTTGGAGTGGTTTCGGAGATGAGTCCTCTCATTCACGGCTATTCCTATCTTGTCGAGGTGTCAGCACCATTGTTTGCAGTGAGCTCTCCTTACGTAACCGCTGCATTTGGGGGGCTGTGGGGCATTATCTGGACCACTCGCTTCGATGTGATATCGTTGACGCTGCCCTGGCTCATACTGACTCCCTTCGCGGGTGTCGCATTCTACGTAGCCTGCCTGTGGCTGCTCGTTCAAAGGTACAGACACACTACTGAGAACCTCAGGCTCATTGAAATCGTTGCACGAGCAAAGAACAGGATCGGGCATGCAGGCGACGTTCAGGTCTGGGAAAGAAGATCGGACCGGCCGCTATTGATGAGTTCTCGCAACACTCCTTTCGCTGTAATCCTTCTATCAGACACAACCGTGAAGGACATACTTGGGAATGAAGAAAATGGGGAAGCACTCCTAGCCTACAAGATAGCTGGCCTATCGCATTCAGATCGCCTGCAGCTCCTTCTCAATGCATCCGTCTACTCCAGTGTCGGGGCATTCGCATACTTCGCGATTTCGATTCGAGGTAGTGTGCTCTTCCATGATCCTCCATTGCTCGTCTTCCCGGGTGTATTGACAGTTGTGATAGCGGCTCTCATCCACTTTGCTATGGTGCGAGATCGCAAGACAAAGGACCGAAACGCGGAAGTTTACCGCTTATACGGAAAGACTAGGGGTGCGTCATTACTCAATGTGTTTGGATTCCCGCTTACGTCTGAGGACAGAACGGAGTATGTCGAGGGCCTCAAGCCGGGAAAGGAAGAAGGGGGCTTGCCCTTCCTTCGAAACTCGCTTGCTACAGGAGTCGAGGAGATGCTAGCGCGGGAGAACAAGAGGGCGTATCAGGTTCGATTCGTCACTCATGGATCTGACAGAGGATCCCTTCTTGTCTTCGGATTGAGGGCATATTGCCGCGATGATGCTTTGTGCCAGATTCCCGAAGCCATCGTCAGGCTTTTCCCTCATGCAGACATGCTTGGGCCATACGTAGCCTATGAGATGGCTGCAAGCAGAACAAAGGCAAAGGAGGGCATATATGGAATCTTGCTCTCGATGCCCGCTCTGGCCCTCTTCTTTGCAGTTATGTCTGTTCAGATAGTAACTGGAAGCCATACGGTCCAAGACGAATTTAGTGGCTTGGCAGCCTTCTTTCTGTTGTTGTTATGCATTGGTGTTGCAGGCCTTGCTGTTCACTACTGGCGCAGGATGGTCCTGTTCAGACTGGATCTGAATCTAGCAAGAGAATATCCGGGCCACATTAAATCTATCAGAGTCCTCTTAGATGCACGATACGAAACAGGGCCAGGATGGATATCTCTGAGAGAGAGGCTGCAACACTTGGACCGGGCAAGCATATCGAAGGATGATTCCTGGGAGTGAGATGATTGGCGACCCTGGTTGGGGGAACTGCCTATCCATAGGTGTGGCTAGGCCCCTGCTTTTGCCACATCCTAACATCTCAACAGAAAGAATGGACGCCTGTCCACTATCAGAAGCTAGACCAGAGCACTTGGATGGTGGTCGGCACTATTCGCCGAGCCCGGTATCATGTACAGGCCGCTTCCAGAGTAATCACTCCAAGAGTTGCCCCGACTGACCCCATCGTCCCAGCTGTCATTCGCACCGTCATCCCACGCATTACTCACATTATTCCAGCCTAGGTTGTTGTCAAACACGATAGTCCAGCTGGCATCCGCGTATACTTTCAGTCCAATTCCTGAATTGTACAGCACCTCGTTTCTCGTTACAGTCCAGTTGACACAACCGACCTGTAGCTCGATGCCGCTGGTGCTCTCCGTGACACTGTTGTTGTCCAAGTGGCACCCGTGGGAAAACTGTGCCATGACTCCGATGTAGCTATCGTACACGGTGTTGTTGTGGATGTCCGTGAGATTGCTGCCGCAGAGAGTGATTCCAAATGTGCAGTTGCCGACAGTATTGCCCGTAATTCGTGTTTCTGGTGAGATGCTGGCATTGATTCCAAAGCCAGTATGCTTCACCCTGCAGTATTGAACGGAACATCTATCACACTGGAAGAGCTCAATACCGGATAGACCACCTTCAGCCCGGCATCCGCTGACTATTACTTCGTGGGCTTCGGAGACATACAAGGCGCGTCCATTCATATCTGTAGTTCGGAGTGCACAGTTCCTGATGATGAAAAATGCTTCGACAGACTGGATATCGATACAGTTGCTGGACGAGACGATGCTCAGGTTCGCAATCACATAGGGATCCGATTGAGTTCCGTTTCCAGGCCACCCTTTCATTTCTGCCTGCACTGCGAAATCGACGTCATTCGTTATGTGAATCGGTTCATCTCGGTCCACTATCGGAGTATCCGTCCCGTCATCACTCGTGGGATTCAGAAGATTCGAGAACGTGTACACAGTCGCAGCGGCCGCCACTACGAGAACCACTATGACCACGACTGCAACCTTGCCCGACCCGCCATGGGTGATTTCCACCACCTGTGACCTCCTCTAGACGATGAATCCTTGTTCGCATCGAACCCTCTTTAACCTGAGCAATCACGCTGGGAGCGTAGGTCGCTCTCCGAATCATTTGACTGGTCCATCGAGTTGCAGGTTCATCTTTCTTTTCCTTGAACGTATGCATGACTCTGCCGCTTGGTTTGCAGTGATGTGTTTCCTCATCGAATGGGCACACATTAATAGCAGGGTTCCTGCAGTCGTACTAGTCCGGTCCTTAGCCAAAGATGACGAAGAGCTGACTCTCTTCTGACTATGACACTAGGAATCCGAAATGACAGATCCATTACTAATCAAGTGATACAAACAATGCTAGATACCCGCCATGTGGCCCTAATGCTTTCTCCTCTCTGGAGAGCTCTCGCCCGGCGTCTCGTTAGTAGGTGTGAGGGGTGTGGGCAAGAGAAACTGCTCTCGGCTTTCGAAACATACTCGGAAGGTCGACGCCTCTCCTGTAAGAGCTGCTCATTGACGTCGAAACCCATGATGCCCCTGATTCGTCTGCTGTTCTTCAGGCTAGGCATGACAAAAGCTGCGACAAGGTCGCTACTGAGCGATTCAACTATTCGCAAATGCATGCTCAGTGTCGTGAAGGGGATTGCGAGCTTCGGAACAAGATATCCCCAACCGACTGGTGCACCAATAACCATTGTATGGAACGTCACCAACAGGTGTAATCTGAACTGCATCCATTGCCATCAAGACTCATCGCCCGCCTCTTCCGACCCGGAGCTCACGACATCTGATGCGTTCAAGGTAATTGACAACATGAGCGAGGCGGGGGTTGTGACACTGACCTTCTCTGGAGGCGAACCCCTTGTCCGCAATGACCTCTGCGACCTCATAAAGAGAGCCGACGACAGTGGCATGCTGTGTACAATCGCATCGAATGGTACTCTCATGACTGAACAAACTGCGCGAAGACTGAAGCAAGCGGGGATAAGACGTGTGGAAATAGGACTGGATGGAGCCAAACCCGAGACACATGACTTCCTGAGAAACAGAGCCGGAAGTTTCGAGGCAACGGTCAGAGGGATACGAAACTGTGCAGCTGTTGGCTTTGATGAAATCGCCACAACCATGACTCTACACTCGGGAAACCTCGAGGAACTACAGGACACCATGGACTTGGCTGAGAAACTTGGGGCCACGAGGTTCTATCTAAACAGGCTCATACCTGCAGGAAGGGGAGTAGATGCATGCCGCCTTGATGTGACAGCCAAGCAGAAAGTCGAAGCCCTGAAAACACTGTACGCCAAGTTCTACAAGAGTGCACTGTGTGGATCCGGGATGCAGTGCTACGCCCGTGGTATGACATACTATTCACGCCTCGGCTATGAGCGTTCTGGAGGCAGAGTATTCACGGTGAGCGAAGCGTTGTCAGGGCACGAAAGCATGTTCAAGGGTAAGTTTGGACTTCAAGTCGCGAGCATTGTGACAAGGCTTGCAGAGGGCTTCAGTGGGTGTTCAGCATCATTGACATACGCCGGGCTGACCGCTTCGGGAGATCTGCTTCCGTGCGTTCCAGCGCCAATAAGGCTCGGTAGTCTACTTGATGAGAGCTTGAGTGAAATATGGACGCACAGCAAAGTCCTGAACTACATCAGGAATCGACGAGCACTGAAGGGTTCTTGTGGGTCATGCACATACAAGGGCTTGTGTGGCGGTTGCAGATACACGGCATATGTCGCAACCGGGGACTGGCTGGGACCGGACGTTTCATGTCCCTATTCACCGCAATCACATGGCGACATAATGCAAGTTGCATAGAACCAAACGTGAACAGAATCGACGTCATCGTGTGAAACGAGCTCTCACTGTTGATGTTCTTCGTTTGGACTTCCAATCTGAGTGCTTCCCGGGTGCTGCTTTGCAAACTCATCTGCAATGACATCCATTATTAGCAAGTCCTGAAACTGTCCCTCAGTAAACAGTGCTCTCCTGAATATGCCTGTTCTTTGGAATCCTGCCTTCTCATAACAGCGGATTGCACGTGCATTGGAAACTAGGGTGTTCAGAAAGATGGAGTTCAGGCCAAGTACATGGAATCCAACCCAAAGCATGACCTTTGTAGCGTCAGTCCCATATCCCTTCCCGTGATTCTTGGGATCATGAATAGCAATCCCAAACTCCGCTCGTCTATGTTGTGTCGATATGTTGTCCAAGCTGACACTACCGAGGAACTGGCCGCTCTTCTTGTCCTCAATGGCCAGAACCATACTGCCGCTCTTCCATGGTGTAGACGTTGTGACCTCCTCAAGCCACTTTCGCTCATTCTCCTCCGAATGAGGGATGGCTGAGTAGAGAAATCTGCGTGTTTCGTAAGTGTTCCAGTGTTTCATGATTTCATCCAGATCACTCATCTCCATGGCCCTTAGCCGGACCTTCTCGCCATAGTACATGGTTACATGACGCACTTGTGATACAGATAAGCATGGTTGCCTCTTTAGCCCAGGTTCCAGGGATGTGAGCACCCAACTCAGTCATTCAAGTTAAATACGAGCCAGCCTCCGAACAATGCCGGAAGTGATTCACGTGGACAGAGGTAAACACCACAGAGTAATGTTTCTCATCGCTGCTCTTTGGAACTGGATTCTGGCAGTAACCTTTCTGTTACTACCACGGATTGACATCGACTACTTCCTTTTGTCTGGCATGGAGGCCCCTCCTACGCTGCTCTGGTTTGACAGCTTCATGGGTCTAGTATTTGCATTTGGGGTTGGATTCTACATCGTCAGTCGCAGCACCAAGGAGAACCATGGTGTTATTGAGATGGCTATCTTCGAGAAGATCTGGGTCTTCATTGTTGGCCTCTGCTACTTCGTGGTGGGACAGGCATCTGCACTGCTGCTCCTTGTGGTGTCTGTGGATCTCGTGTTCGGGCTTCTATTCCTTGAAGACCTAATGGCTATCCGCAGGGCACAGTAGCACTCCTCCGGCCGTTTGCCGAGTGTTTTCCGCGGTCGAGTCCACCGATGTGACAGGATGGACCAAACAGAGGTGTCGATGACAGAATCAGCCTCTGTCATCCATCTGTCAAACCATTTAATAGGAATCGGGCCAATTCAGGAAGCTTGGTGTAAGAGCGACTTGACTGCGGCACCCACAATCAGGTACCTTGGACATGCAGGCTTCCAGTTGCAGAAGGGCTCCTACAGCCTCGTCATTGACCCAAGAAGCAAGGATGCTGCGAACACCCCATGTGACATGGTATATTGCACACACAGGCACATCGATCATGTTGGAGGGGTGAATGCAATACTTGAGCACAACCCTGACGCTATCTTGATAGGCAACAGACAGGTCACAGCCAAATTCTCAAAGTGGGGCGAACGCGTTGTCACAGTGAGTGCAGGTGAGGTCTTCAACCGAGGACCTTGGAAGTTCGAGTTCATCAACTGCCAGCATGGGCTCTTCAAGGGCGTCATTGACCTTGGACTGCTGGCCCGGACAAGTGGGCTGACATTTGGACATTGTGGGGACACTGTGACCTTCGATGGGTTCGTTGGGGCTCAAATGGATGTCTTTGCAATTCCTATCTGCGGAGTTTTGGCGGCATCTCCCAAGAGAGCGATTGCGGAGCTGGAGAAGTTCAGCGAGCAGATGCCCTATGTGGTCGTGATGCATTGGCTATGGCGTAGTCCCAACCGTTTCGCTCGCAGGTTCGCAAGTCAGTTCCCTGATTCGCGGTGTACAGTGCCAAGCGACGGTGAGATAATCTCCTTCTGAAACGTATGTGCGCTGGAAGAATAGACGAGCTATTCACTCCACGGAGATCTCTTCACCCTCGTGTAGTGTTACTACCTTGATGCCTGTTCCGGACCCAGCTCTCTTCTCGAATTCGACAGTTCCCTTGTCCCAAGTGTGCATAGGCACAACTATCCGTGGCCTAATGATCAGGGCCGCATCGGCCGCTTCGACATTATCCATGGTATACTTGTCACCGCAAGGAAGGAGAGCCACATCCACCGGTCCAATCTTCTGCATCTCTGGAATGAGATCAGTGTCTCCTGCATGATATACAGTCTTTCCATCCATAGTCACTACGTAGCCAACCCCGAACCCCTTGGGATGGTATGGGTTACCCGGAGAACGGAATCGCTTGAGATTGTATGCTTCGACAGCTCTTACCTTGATTCCTTGGACTGCAATTTCCTCACCTGGCTTAAGCGCCGTAACGGTTCCTCCGATATCTTTCCAGCAGTCCTCCGGAGCGACTACTATCGTCTTGCTCGTGCGAACAGAGGAGATCGCTTCCGGAAAGCAATGATCATTATGAGAATGAGTCACGAGTATCAGAGTCGCTTGCTCAGAAACAGTAGGAACTTTCTCAATGAGTTTCTTGGGCCGGTAATAGTCTACATAGACGACCTTTCCACCAGCCCTGATCTGAAAACCTGAATGGCCAAGCCATCGCACAGTCACTGTCATTGTCATCGACTGAAGGCTAGAATGACACTATCGATATAACGCCTTCTCCGTAGGCAAGGGATTTTACAATGGCGACTCCTCATGCGCGCTCGTCTGCGGCGATTGAACGTGAACCTTGTCATGCCGATTTCTTGCAGTCCACAAGGCTTTTGTTTCCGGCTCACAGTAATGAAGAGGCTATCAGACCTTGGACAGTGACAACCTTGGCGCAAACGTATGCACCCCCTAGCGCAGTCTGGCAACCGTCGAAACAGCTTTCTCCCCGCATCAAGCGGCTCAGGGACGAGTATTTCGCATTCGACCAGCGATCCCGGTACTTTACGAATGAAGTTCGAGGATATACGACAGGAACGCCTTGGGACCAATTATACAGTTTCAATGAATGGGGAGTGACCCCCGAAGCAGTCCCCTTTATGCGGGGATTTCGAGACAGCCTGCGGGCACTTGCAGAAACAGTTGAGTTTGGCGACGAGTTGTTCAAGCTCTCCATCGCAGAACGACGAGCGCACTTCTTTAACACAGTGTTGACGAAGCACTTGCCCGTGGCAATCCTCGAGGGAGAGCTTGTTGTGGGGAGCTACTTCAACACAGCCCTCAGCAAGGTTCTCACAAAGGGTGAGCAGAAGGAATGGGACAAGGGACAGGCTCGCTTCTATGAAGAGCTGAAACACAGATGCGAAACCGGGGAGTTCAACTACGGGGCTATTCCCGGTCATCTTGTTCCAAACTACCCGAAGATACTGCAGAAAGGGTTCCGGGGAGTCCAAGAAGACCTGAAGGCACTGTCAGCCAAGATCACTGACCCAAAGCACCAAGCATGGCTCAGGGCACTGATACTCTCATGTGAAGCCCCGCGGATACTTTCCGAGCGTTATGCTGCCGAGGCCGAGCATCTTGCCAAGAAGGAAAACAACTCAGAACGTCGTCATGAGCTCGAAATGATCGTTCGCATCTGCCGGAAGGTCCCTTGGGAGCCTGCTGAAACCTTCTGGGAAGCAGTTCAATCCGTCTGGATGAGCCACATGCTGGTGATGGCCGCAGAGAGCTATCCTGGACCTGGAACAAGCCCCGGACGCATCGACCAATACCTCTTGCCCTACTACGAACACGACCTAGAAAACCACACTATTACTCGCGAGTTCGCGAAGGAACTGCTTGAGTGTTACTGGATCAAGCACAACTATGCCTACGATTTTCAGGCCAGAGTAGGCAACTCACAAGGCATCAATTCCAGCTTCGGCCAGCTGATCACTATCGGCGGGATTGACCGCAACGGCGAGGACAGCAGCAATGACCTGACTTGGCTCATTCTTGAGGTCATTGAAGAGATGAACCTACTTGAGCCTAAACCCAATATCCGCCTTCATGCAAAGACGCCTGAGCCTCTTGTTCGCCGCGTCGCTCAAATGGTTGCCCGGTCTCAGGGCAGTCCTTTCCTCGTGAATTTCGATGAAACTTCAATGAAGGGACTGGTTTGGCAAGGAGTTCCGTCTGACGAAGTCTGGGACTATGCACCAGTGGGCTGCTTGGAGAACACAATGATTGGCAATGATGTTTCGGGCACAGTAGATGTCAATCCAAACCTCGCCAAGGCGGTCGAACTGGCTCTCAGTGATGGCAGGGACATACGGCTGGGTCTTCAGCTGGGTCCGAAGACTGGAGATCCACTCAGCTTCAAGACGTTCAGCCAGTTCGATGAGGCCTTCAAAGAACAGACCCGGGCACTTCTCGACAGGGCGATTAAGGCGAACAACTTCGCTGATGCCTTGCGTGTCAATTTCGAGCCGGTCCCCTATCTATCACTGCTTGTGGACAACTGCGCCGAGTCAGGCAAGGATTGCAGAGCAGGGGGAGCCAGATACAACTTCATCACAGTCGAAGCGATGGGGCTTTCAACCGCAGCTGACTCGCTTGCAGCAGTGAAGAAACTCGTATATGACGAGGGCCGCGTGCCTATGGAGAAGCTTCTCCATGCTATCAGGACGAACTTCGAGGACGACGAGGAACTCCGCCAGCTACTGCTTCATCATGGTCCCAAGTTCGGTAATGATGATGCAGACGCTGATCAGATCGCCCGTGAGATCTCTAGGTTGTGGGGCGAATACGTGTTCAAGCAGGTTGCTCCAGCCAGCGGCCGACGATACAGAGGCGGCTACTTGAGCTGGAATTACTTCATCAGTTTTGCCCCCAAGACTGCTGCGACCCCAGATGGTCGAAGGCGCGGCGAATACCTGTCTAATGGTGTCTGTCCTGCTCAAGGACGAGACATACAAGGCCCGACAGCAGCCGCTATCAGTGTGGGCAAGCTCGGACTTGAAGCACAACCCAACGGATCATCTCACACCATTACGTTCAGTCCATCTTCGCTTCGTGATGAGGAACACCTCAACAAGCTTGTCGCGTTCCTTCGCACTTATGGCAAGGTTGGCGGCACTGCTATTCAGACTAATGTGGTCAGTGCTGGGACTCTTCGTGCTGCTCAGGAGCGTCCAGAGGAATATCGCAACCTCCTAGTCCGAGTCACCGGGTACAACGCCTATTTCACCACACTAGGTAAGGAACAACAGGACGAAATCATCAATCGAGTAAGTCACCAGCTGTGATAGAGAGTGAATGTCTTGTCTTCATCGAGTCCCAGTGGAATGGGCATGGTACTTAACATCCAGCGGTTTTCTACTGAGGACGGTCCTGGGATTCGGACCACAGTGTTTCTGAAAGGTTGCGCATTGCGGTGCAAGTGGTGCCAGAACCCAGAGTCTTGGACAATGACACCACAGGTCGTCTGGTATCAGAACAGATGCATCGGGGCGCGGCATTGCCTATCAGCCTGCCCTGAGGAAGCTCTTGCACTGACACCCAAGGGAATGACTATTGACCGCCGGCGCTGCAGTGGCTGTGGGGACTGTGCTCCGGTATGCCCGGCTAAAGCCATCGAGGTGCTGGGGACCCGGCGTTCCATAGACGACGTTAGTGCAGAAGTGTTGCGTGACCGCCCATTCTATGAGGAGTCACGTGGGGGTGTGACGCTGAGTGGCGGCGATCCACTGTTCCAGTTCTCCTTTGCTCTGGCGCTTCTTACCCGCTTCAAAGCCGAAGGGTTACACACCGCCTTGGACACGGCGGGCTATGGGACACTGAGCAGATTCCGTGCTCTAGTGGGCCAATCCGATCTCGTATTGTATGACTTGAAAATCGTGGAGCCCGAAAAGCACCAGAGATTCACCGGTGTGCCGGTAGAACCCGTTCTGCGCAACGCAAGATGGCTTGGTGCTCAGCCCAATTCAGTATGGATTCGAACGCCAATCATACCCGGATTCACAGATAGTCCGGAGAACATCGAAGCGATTGCCGCATTCATACGCGAGAGTATCCCTACTGCAGAGAGGTGGGACCTCCTTGGATTCAACAGACTCTGCCTGCCGAAATGGCAGCGCCTCGATACACCTTTTGAGTGTACTGAAACCTCCTTGGTCAGCGAACAACAAATGACTCAACTCGTCGAAATCGCAAATGAGTCACAAGTTCCGAAGATCACTTGGTCGGGTGTTACGCGCGAAGCGGCAGCGCCCGACCCGATAGAACATCCATATGTAGGCTGTGATAGAAGATGACTGCCAAACTTCCTGATGCAGCGCATGATGCCTTCGATTTGGACTTGGCTGCCAAATTCCTGGCAACGTTGAATGCTCAAGGTGAGCCGAACATCGCTCCCGTTATCACCACATATCCGTGGGATGATGAAACTCTCGTCTTTGGCGACTTCCTCATAAGGAAGACCAAGGAGAACCTCCTCTGTCAACAGGAGAGTCCAGTTTCTGTTGCAGTGATGACTCAGGACTTCAGCGCCTTCGAGGTGCGGGGTCGCTTTCTAGGCTTTGAAACAAAAGGTCCGAAGTTCGACCGGATTAGCAGCAAGGACCTCTTCCGGTATTCTGCGATTGGTTTGCTTCGAAGCGTCGGGACCATAGCAGTTGACGAAGTCTATGCCATGCCGATGACTAAGATGGGCATTGCGTTCGAGTGGCTGACCACGCGGTTGGCGGCGCGGCGGCCGTCAGATGCACGGCCCGGCAAAGCAATCCATCCTGTCGTTGCCGCAAAGGTGGGTGCGCTGATGGGTGCCAAGTTTCTCGCCGTTTCTCGGAAGGGTTCGATAGACCAGTTTCCGGCTCTTTGCCTCCAGCCCGCAGGAAATGACTATGTTGTGTTTCGCACAAAGTTGGTCCGTGAGAGGCGTAGATCCCTCAGCGAAGGTGACCACGTGGCCATTTCCGTCTTCACATTGGACCCTCAGGCCTACCAGCTCAAGGGCGAGTTTGTAGGATACCGCCGGTCACGCGGCTTCGAGGTTGGGCTTGTACGAGTCACGAGCATATGGACTCAAGTCCCACCGATTCCCGGGACCGAAATCACGTACAAGAGCTGACCTGTGGTGCAAAGGTTCTGGGTGCTTTCTAGTACTCAACGACGACGTCGAGGGCAATGTTGTCTGCATGGTCCCCAATTCTCTCTAGGTTCCTAATGGTTTCAACAAAGACTGTGTCGGCTTGAGGGCTACAGATCCCGGCTTCCATCCGTGCTATATGGCCATCTCTGAGTTCTCTCTCCATGGCATCAATCTGTTCTTCGATCTTCTCAGCCTCTTTCGCCAGACTCTTGTCCCTCGTCTTCAATGATTCGAGTGCAATCGTATACATTTGCTCGGCGAGATGAAACATCCTCTCCAAGTCAGATATTCCGGTATTTGAGAAGACAATGCCTCTACTCACCTTGTCAAGTGCGAACTCGGCGATGTTAGTGGCAAGATCTCCTATCCTCTCAACGTCTACGTTGATGGCAAGGAGCTTCATACGCCACATTGAGTTCTTTTCGTTCAGTTGTTCCTCCTTAATCCTCCCGATGAACCTCTCAATCGCCAGACAGCTCTCGTTCACGTCATTCTCCATCTTGATTACTCGCTGAGCTCGCTCCACGTTTCGTTCGAGCAGCGCCACTCTGCTTGTCTGAAGCATCTCGAGGGTGATTGCGGCAGTCTTTGTGAGTTCCCGCTCGGCCTCGAAAAGTGCAGCCTGGGCGAAGTAAAGCATTTCATCATCGAAGAAACGCCTGCCTATCACCTCCCCTGGCTTGTCGTGAATGACGAACTCACAGAACTTCACAAGGAGCCCAACAAAGGGGATGAACAACAGACTGACTATCACGTTGAAGATAGTGTGGGCATTTGCTATCTCCCTTGGCAGGTCGGTGGAAGTCAGTGTGACGACATCTGCGAACACTCCAAGAAACGGAAAGAATATGGCAACACCCACGACGTTTATCATGGCCTGCGCAAGGGCAGTTCTTTTCGCAGGAGAGGTGGCGCCTATCCCGGCGAACAGCTCAAGAAAGCAGGTCCCTATGTTTGCTCCCAACACGAGCGCGATTGCGGCAGGGAGTCCGATGAGACCACCCCTTCCTAAGGCAATTACAAGTCCCACTGTGGCAGCACTGCTCTGCGTAATTCCTGCAATGGCTGCTCCGACGAAGACTCCCACGAGGGGATTCGATCCGAATGAGGCCATGATCTCCGCGAAGACTGGACCTGCAGCCTGGCTCATGAGCTGCTCTGCACCCTGTTTTATGAAGTCCATGGCAAGGAAGAGCATACCCATACTGAAAGCGACATCGCCAATCAGCTTGTATCTCTCTTTCTTCGAAAGCTTGGAAACAATGAAGCCAATTGTCAACAGTGGCCAGAACGTCAAGCCGATATCGAAGGCAACTATCTGGGCGACAGCGGTTGTGCCGATCTCAGAACCCAACATGATATTTACAGACTGTCTGAAGCTCAGGATCCCCGCATTTACGAACCCAATCAGGGTCAGAACAGTAATGCTTGAGCTTTGAGTCAGAATGGTTGCGACGGTGCCGGCGCCCATCCCCTTCACAGGGTTGCTGGAAACCTTCTCTAGGATTCTTGTGACGCGCGCGCCGGAAACCTTCCCTAGGGTTTCTCTCATTAGGTACATGGCATACATGAAGAGGGCGAGACCACCCACGATTCGGAACACTATGTCAATGGTCTGCCCTATGTCTATGCCTTGCATCTTGATATGAACGGTCCCGGAATCCTGCATATGAAAGTTTGGGATGGCAGATGCTATGGCACGCAATGGTCAGCCGAGGGTGGTTTCAAAGCACTGCCTTTGCAGACGCCTCTAGTTCCTGCACGCTGACTCTGGGCTCAATGCTCTTTCTGACCAATACTATCAGAATAGTGACGTTGAGAAGCAGTGCCATGTATAGAAGAGGAACCCCCCGGTACAGCTCGTAAATCACGCCTGCTGGAATGGGCCCGACTGTGACGAACAGCAGGACCACGACAGTAGTAAGGCTGAGCATCTTGCCCAAATCCTGGCGCGGCAATGACTTCTGTGTATGTATTGATTACACTGAACCACAGGACATCGTTGATGGATTTGACGGCAGTGGCAATGAAGGCAAGCGAGAAGATGACACTCAGGCCAGGATAGATAGAGTCGGCTATGGTTATCCATTCTGATGGTGCCACATACGGGACTGACTGAGCGAGTATGAGGAGACCTATCGCCACAGGCATGACGGAGTAGACCACGGTGGTGAGTCTACGTCCGCCATGCTTATCGAAGAACCGGCCCAGAAGTAGTGTCAGTGGGATAGAGATCGTCAATGTGAGCAGCATCATGAGGTTGATGTCAGCGATTCCGAAGCTCAGGGTTTCATTGACATAGTACAGGCTGCTGAAACCATAGAGCGTGTCACTGAGAGCATCCAGTGAGAGAACGGCGATGAAGACTGGAAAGACCTTGACAAGAGTCCTCAGCCCTCTCACATTCTCCCTGAGGAAGTCTCTCACTATATTCTTAGAACAATCCGGCCTCTTCTGTCCAGATGTCGGATCCAGCCACACGATTCTGATAGCTGCGCAGACGATGTATGCAACACCAGAAACAAAAAACATGATTCTCATCACGGCCACGAATGTGTGTCCGATGTTCAATAGGACCCCTAATGCGAACAACGGGACTAGGCCGAAGACTGTGCCTAACGTGAACAGGCTCATGGCGACCCCTCCATGACGCCTATCGATCTGTTCCATTATGTAGGCTGTCCCGCCCTTCCCTGTGAATGATGATATGGCAAACATCAGCCAAGCGATGGCAATCGACCAGATGTCGAATGCAAACACGAACAAGAAGTAGCCAACCCCGTTGATGGCCATCGTCACGGATGCCAGTTTCTTTCGATCATAGTTATCAGCGAGGTAGCCAGAAACAAACTCGCCAATCAGAACGGCTACCCCCACTCCTGACGATAGCACGCCAATCAGAACATATGTCAGGCCAAGGTCTCTGAAGTAGAGGTTGAAGTACCGGTTTACAACCTGTACGCTCGAGTAAATCCAGCTCGTGATTAGGAAGATTGTGAAGTTCTTGTTCTACAACGTTGCCCGTACGGACTGTGTCCAAGTTGTTTCGGTAATCTGTGTTCCGGCCTGCACATCAGCAGCGGAGGTTGTGTCAGTTTCTCTCTGAGCGTTCGTGTAGGCCACAAGATTCACCTGCTACTGCCTTGACGGATTCAGTCGTCATTACCGACCCGCCTTTGGGGTCGATATCAGTATGTCTGTTCGAGCATGAATCAAGGGATGAGGAGCTTCAGGCAAGGCTCCGAAAGGCAAGGGCATAATACCAAGGGATGAATCAGGGCAGTGCGCCCCGCGTTAAATGGAACAAGGAAGGTATGAGCGTTGTCAAGCGATGTCTACGAACTGCTAGCGGCCACGTTGAACAAGATTCCGCTTGGGTTTCCTTCTGTAGAGGATGGAACGCATCTGAAACTGCTCAAGTGGATATTCACCCCGAAGGAGGCCGAGATTGCTAGACAGATGAAGCTCAGAGGTGAAACGGCGGAAGAGCTAGCGAGTCGACTTGGACGGCCGCTCGAAGGCTTACGAGAGCTGCTGGAAGTCATGGCTACGAAGGGCCAGATACGTGCATGGAACTCAAGCACGGGCCGGCGGTATGCTCTGCTCGTCTTTGTCGGAGGAATCTGGGAGAACCAGCTCAAGAGAATGGATAGGAGATACGCTCGACTTGCTGAGGATTATTTCAACAAGACTCATTGCAGAGGGTTGTTTGACACTGAACCCGCGCTCTTCAGAGTGATTCCAATCAATCGCGTTATTCGTCCTGAGCTGGAGGTGTACCCGTACGAAATTGCAGAAGGCATGATTGGGAGTGCGAAGTCTTGGGGACTAAGGGACTGCATGTGCAAGAAACAGAAAGAAGCTGTGGGAGAGCCTTGCAGGTTTCCATCTTCGGTCTGCATTCTCATCAATCCGAACAAGGAAAATGCGTACAAGGGCGACTCATTCACCAAGGCTATCACAAAGGAGCGTGCGCTTGAAGTCCTTCGCCATGCTGAGGAAGCGGGGCTGATTCATTGCTCAATGAATGTGCAGACAGGACAATCCTACATATGCAATTGCTGCACCTGTTGTTGTCTTATGCTCAGAAGCCTTGTAAAATGGAAACAACCGCATGCCTTCATCAAGTCGAACTATGTCGCACATGTTGACGAGAGCTCTTGCATCGGCTGTGCTGAGTGCAACGACAGATGCCAGTTCGGCGCTTTGAGCGTCCCTGAGAGCGTTTGTGAGGTCGACCCGAATCTATGCGTGGGCTGCGGCGTCTGTGGCATTGCATGCAAACAGCACGCTCTGAGTCTAGCTTCAAGAAGCACGCAAGAGCGGACAACGCCTCCAACATCCGTACAGGAGTGGGGGGTCCAGAAAGCAGCCTCTAGGGGTATTGACTCGTCTGATCTGATCTAGGCTGGGAGTGATCACCGTGAGGTCAAGACAGGATGCTTCCTTCGAGTCTACTCTTCAGAATCCGGCTTATGTGAATGTACCCCTGCAACGAGCACTTGTCCATCTGCGACAGAGCCGTTCTGAATACCGCGAATCACGTCAACATGAGGTCGCCATCGAAGTAGTCAAGCGTTTCTGATAAGCAAGGACGCATATCACCCATGACACTAGTCCTGCTCCTATCAACACCAGTCCGACAGTCTGAGCCTCTTCGAAGCCAGCGAGCGGCAGACATACTGGCGCATCTGCATGACTGACAGTCATACTATTGTAGTACACTGTCACGGTCGTGTTCTCCCCTTCCCAGTGCAGAAACACGCTGAAGTTCTGAAAGGGAAGACTCGCTAATGGCTCCTCGGTTGGCATGGTGGGTATACTGCCCATCTCATCACCTGTCACGTTTGCGAGGTTCAACAAGATGCCGCCTACCTCGCTAGAAACCACTACTGAGATGACCTTCTCCTCCGTGTCGATGTGACTGATTCTGAGGCCTTGTCCCTGCACCACGATGACCGCCAAGGGATCTGCTGATGTCAGATTCACGCTGAACGACGCGATATCCCCCGAATCCCATGAGGAGTCAACGGGTCCAAGACCGCAGGTGACGAATCTTGTGCTGTACTCAAATGCAAGAAGCCCCGGCGCAAGAAGCACTGGGAGCAGTATGACAAACAGAAGTCCCCTCTCCGAGTTCATGGCACGCAATTATGACTCTTTTCGGGATATGCCTTCTCGTGCCATTCTGCACACAACAGGCAGTTTCCCGCCTGTTAGGGACCAGATGAATCAGTGTCTGGCCAATTGTCACTCACCTCGGCACAAGAACAAAAAGCATTTCAGTATCTGCCGACTGTCGTTTGTCGGGAACGAGCTGGGAGTGTGCTTCTCGTTCTGCGTTGCCAGCTTTAGGTGGTTCTGTTCTGATGAGAAGAGTCGAGATCGTGCTTTCGAAGGAGGCATTTGCTCCTGGGGAGAGGATTGATGGAAAAGTCGTGTCAATATGTGACAGGAGCTTCGACTGCAATAGGGTGACCCTCTCGTTACGTGGGGAAGAAATGAGTAGGATTGTCCACGGTTCCGGGAAAAGTTCTCACGTACATATGGAGAAGAAGGAGCATATCAGCGAGGAGATGGAACTTCTCGGGCCCTGCGAAGTGCCCGAGGGTGAGAATGCCTGTGAATTCAGTCTGGTCCTCCCGGAACACCTACCCGCGTCTTTCGCCGGAACGTACAGCCACATTGAGTACGTCATGAAGGCCAACATCGAAATCTCTCGAGCACTTGATCAGGGGTGCAAGAAGATGATCTTTGTGCAGCGTACGCTACCACCCTTGATACCTTCAGAGAACAAAGGAGTAATCGAGCAGGATGGGACCCCGATTGTGTCAGTCGAACTTGAGAAAGACATCGTACAACCGGGGCAGATACTCCCTGTAAGGTTCATGGTTTCTGGTGACCAGAAGTTCCGAGCGGTCCGAATGCAGATCATCACACGTGAGTCTGTGGCCCCGAATGGCAACCATGCACAATACGATAACGCTCTTGTAGAGGCATATCGTCGGAAAGAGGACATAAATCAGGAAACTTGGAATGAGATAGCTCTGGAGGTGCCACTGCACTGCATTCCTCCCTTCAAGACGGACCTAATCGATTTCACATACTGGCTCAAGGCCACACTCGACATCGCGTGGCAGTTCGACAAGGTTCTGTTCATGCCTCTCCGCTTCTCTCTCGAGTATCGTGAACCGGACGACAGCGAGGGGCACATGAAACCTAAGTTCTGGTCATGAATCGGCAGCAGTCTGCATGCGAATAGCCGCTGGAGCGCAGATTCAATCGTCTCGGAATGGATAAATCCTACCGCGCAAAGGATACTCTTTCAGTCTTGGAGAGAGCACCGAGGAGAGGTATCATTGACGAAGTTCACCGGCGGCGAGATTCTGACGAAATGCCTGATTGAAGAGGGTGTGAAGTATGTCTTTGGCGTTCCCGGAGACCAGCTCTACCCCCTGCTGGATGCAATTGGCAGATCGGGCAAGATTCAGTTTGTGACGTTTCGACATGAGCAGGCGGCTGCACACGCGGCAGACGCGTGGGCTAGGACCACAGGAGAACCCGGGGTGTGCCTAGGGACAGTTGGACCCGGAGCGGCTGACCTTGTGCCCGGAGTGTACGCCGCTTTCGCAGACAGCATCCCAATGATTGTGCTCTGCGCCCAGAATCAGTCATGGCGCATCTATCCGGATCATGGGAGCACACAAGGGCTGGACCAGATTGACCTGTTCCGTCCAATCACGAAGTGGAGGGCAAACATATCTCACTGGCAGAGGATTCCACATTTAGTCCACTGGGCATTTAGAGAGGCGACATCTGGGCGACCGGGACCGGTCCACTTGGACATCCCGTCCGATGTGCTCTACCTCAAGTGTGAAGATAGTATGCTGGAAGACGGCGTGGTTTCTCGTGATAGATATCGTATGACACGACCTCCTATTGGAGACCCCGAACTCATCAGGAGAGCAGCCAAGATGCTGCTTGAGGCGAAGTTTCCACTACTCCACGCAGGAGGGGGCGTGCTGGCCTCTGCTGCATCGAGAGAACTGATCGACCTAGCCGAGCAGCTTCAGGCGCCTGTCACAACATCAGTCTGGGCAAGAGGTGCAATCCCTGAAGATCATCCGCTGTCACTGTTTCCAGCTGGTTTTGGGGCTATCGCTGCGCAGAGCCAGGCCGACGTCGTGCTACTTGTCGGCGGCAGACTCGGAGACCTCGACTTCTGGGGCAGACCTCCGGCATGGGGCGAAAGTGCCAAGCAGAAGCTCATTCAGATTGACATCGCTCCTGAGATGATTGCCCACAACCGAATTGTCGACCTTCCCATAGTTGGCGATGCCAAGAGCACACTTTCAGAGATACTGAAGCTCATCAAGGCGAAGCCGAAGGCAAAACCAAGACCCGAAATGAAGGACTGTCGCGAAGCGCAGGAAAGCTGGCTCGCTGACTACATTCAGCAGGGCAAGTCCGATCAAGTGCCAATCCATCCCCTAAGAATGATTCAGGACGTACGTGACTTCTTTCCACGTGATGCCATCTCGATCGTGGATGGAGGCAACATCGCTGTTTGGGCCGTGTACCTGAACCGGATATATGAACCGCGGACCTTTCTCTGGCCGTCTGACTCAGGGCATCTGGGCGTGGGAACTGGCTATGCGATTGGTTCCAAGTTAGCTCACCCCGAGAAAGAGGTCTACGTCATCTCTGGGGATGGTGCGTTCATGTTCAACGTCCAAGAGCTAGAAACCATGAGACGGCTGAAACTGCCCCTCACAATGATCATTGCGGATGACAGAGCCTATGGCATGATAAAAGCGGGACAGAAGGGTCTCTATGAAGCGAGATATGTAGGTGTCGACTTCATTGACATCAGATATGACAAGATTGCCGAAGGGATGGGGTGCTTCGGTGTTCGTGTGGAGAAACCCGGTGACCTGAAGCCCGCACTTGATAGAGCCAAGGCCTCTGGGCTCCCCGCTGTAATAGACGTCGTCATCGATCCTGATGTCAACCTGGCACCACCCGACTTCGAATCAGTGGCCTCTGTCTGGTTGGAAGGCTGCCAGCTGCCAGGTGGTGACTAGTTGCGGGCTGCAGTCTATGAAGGCACTCGGGAGCTCTATGTCAGAGAAGTTTCGGAGCCCACGGTGGGCCCACATGATGTCCTTCTGAAACCGAAGTATGTGGGCATATGTGGAAGTGACTTGAACGCATGGCAATATGGTATGTTCGAGCCAGGTGTCATAATTGGGCACGAGTTCTCAGCAGAGATTGTCGGCGTCGGGAGAGAAGTCGCCGCGTGGTCAATCGGCGACCGGGTGGTGCCCAACTCCCTCATTCCATGTGGAGAGTGCAAGTTCTGCTCTCAACAGAAACACTCTCTCTGCGAGAACATGCAGATGGTCGGGATCTCAATGAACGGGGGCATGGCCGACCTAGTTTCACTGCCGGAGAGCACTCTCTACCATCTACCGAAGTCCATCGACGACAAGATGGGCGCAATGGTCGAGCCTCTCGCCGTTGTGCTTAGGGCCTTTGAACGGGCACGATTCGCTAAGGGCGTGAGTGTCTTGATACTGGGGGCCGGACCTATTGGTCTTCTCTCTCTGCTAGTTGCGAAGGAAAAAGGAGCTGGACGAGTTCTCGTGTCTGAGGTCAAGCCGCCTCGGCTAAGCTTGGCAAAGAGCTTGGGGGCCGACGATATAGTGAACCCGCTGCAAGAGTCAATCTCGCTGCGCCTCGAGAGCCTGACCAAGGCGCAGGGGACTGACCTTGTCGTCGAATGTACTGGCGCACCCGGTCCCAGCTCAGAAACTTTCAGACTTGTGAAGAGAGGGGGAACGATACTTGTGCTTGGAATCTGCGAGGAGCCGGTAGAAGCAGACTTCATGACCGGAGTTCTAAATGAGCTCAGTATACAGTTCAGCTATCTCGGATATGCCGAGTTTCCAAAAGCTATCAGGCTCATCTCGAGCGGGAGGGTCAACCCTGCTCCACTAGTCACGAGAGTAATCCCGCTGGAACGCGTTGTTGAGGATGGGTTCGAGTTGCTTACTGGCCCAAGCAGCTCGGATGTCAAGGTACTTGTACAGATATGACAGGAGGATATGTTGCGATGGCAAACAGGTTGAAACTGGCCAGTGATGAATACTTGGCTGAGTTCGAGAAGAGAATCAACGCTGACAAACAGTACGCAGAATTGGGAAAGACAGTAGACGATTCCTACACGCTAGTGCTGCAGGCTGATCCTGACAAGGGAATCAGTGAAACAACCACGGTCGGCTTTGTGATAAAGGGGGGGAAGCTGAGCGAGATGTGGAAAGGCGAACGTGAAACATCCTTCATCCTGAGCGCTCCCTATGGTGTCTGGGTCGACATACTACTGGGCAGGATAGGAGCGAACAGGGCCTTCATAACACGGAAACTGAAGATTGTGGGTAATATGCCTCGACTGCTGAAGACGGCTAAGGCCACCGACCGTCTCGTTGAAGTCTTGAGGACCGTGCCGACAGAGTTCAATGGCAAGTACGTCGATCAGTCATTCGGATAGGCCTGTGACGTCTGCGGGTCCTCATTGTTCCTGAAACCTAGCCAACATCGATGCAGCGACAATGATGCAGCCAGCACCCAGCCAGAAGAACAGCGGTTGACTGAGGACTTGGCCAAAGATCCATATCCCTGCCGCTATAGGAATCAAGTTCATCGTGATCTGCATGAACGGGACAATGTTCACTCCGCGTCCTCGCTTGAACGCTTCTTGAGTCGTCAATATGCCGAACGCGGTCCCCAGAACCGTACCCACAAGCCCTAGGATGAACATCACCACTGCAGGACCCTGTGAGAGGTCTTCAAGAGAAACGATGAACACTTGCATGGAGATGGAAACAACAGCATAGCAATTCCCGGATAGTAGCCCCAGAGTGAGAAGCTGAGTTCTGACGACGATGGCGGACAGGGCCGCAAGTATCGCAGATGTGGCAAGGACGCACATCACAAGGTAACCGAGCCGCACGGACGACTCGGAATTCAGCACTGACTGTTGCGTGATGTCGCCAGAAACCCCTCCGAGTCCTATGCTAATCATGCTTAGGACCAGAAGGACTACACCTATACCCTCCAAGGGCCTGAGCTTCTCTCCCAGAGAGTATACTAGACCTAACACAAGAACGATAATGCCTGAGTTGCTGAGAGGCTGT
>PRDI01000027.1 GCA_003345595.1 Candidatus Thorarchaeota archaeon
CGTCACGAAACGAGAACGGGAGTCAAGGCAATGACCTATGCTGACATGAAAATCGAGCAGTCTGCCGCCAAGACAACCGTCTGGTTCACTCTTGACATCTGATCATTGGAGGTTCTAAGGCTTGGGGCTTGCTGTGGCAATTCCTGACGCATCACTTGCGGATTGTTCAGACCTTCGTGACAAGACCATAAAGGTCGGGGCCTTGGCACGTGCATTTGCGGTATTCCGTGTTGACACGGTCGTCGTATACGACACTGGTCTGCTCCGCCATGAGCGGAAATCGGACGCAAACGTACTTGTCACATTACTCCGGTACATGGACACGCCACAGTACTTGCGCAGACGTGTGTTTCCGCAGAGTGCCTCACTCAGATACGCCGGTCTTTTGCCTCCGCTGCGGACCCGAAGCCATCCTCTGAACTCAGACACATCCAGTCTTGCAAAGGGCGAGTTGAGATGGGGCGTGCAAGATCGCACGGGAAAGGTCGACATCGGTACCAAGACGCCTGTGGACTACCACAGCCCTGTGAGCGCCACAGTGCCAACCCTCTTTCGCATTACTGACACTACTCCCGAGGTCAAGCTCGAAGTAGTGTCACGAAAGGATGCAGAGCTTTACTGGGGCTTTGAAACCAAGTCTGTCGGAAGCCTGCTGCACTACTTAGAGGTATCAGCCGGTTCCACTCGGATTGCCCTGTCCCGGACTGCTCCACCTTTCAAGAGCCAAGAGAGTGCAATCGGGTCTGCAGTCGCAGCAACGAAGTCTGTCGTGGCCATGTTTGGTGGTCCCTACCATGGTCTCCAGGAGATCTTCAGCAGCGACTTGGGCTCTCTTAGGAACTGTACTGAATTCTGGATAAACACAATCCCTGACCAAGGCACTGAGACTGTACGTCTGGAAGAAGCAGTGTTCGCGAGTCTCGCTCTTCTGAACAACTCGATTGGGCCGCTCATTCAGAAACCAGGCTATCACACATGAGCTGTGTCCCGTTCATCAGCCAGACCATGATGAAACTGGGACGTCATACGGTAAGGTTAAAAAGTGAACCCCCGAACCGCCCCGCTGTAGTACGAATAGCCCAGTCTAGAGGCCGTTCGGCAAGGGACTAGAGTGGTGTTGTTAGATGGCTCATAGAAAGAAGCATCAACCTAAGCGTGGCAGTCTTGCGTACTTGCCACGAGGTAGGGCCTCTAAGTTCGTCCCTCGGATCACGAACTGGCCTGAGTGGAAAGGCTCGGCTGCAAAACTACTTGGTTTCGCTGGCTACAAGGCCGGCATGACTCATGCAGTGGTCACGAACATAAATGCAAATAGCCCCATGAAGGGACAGGAGATGGTCGTACCGGTCACGGTCATTGACACTCCACCGGTGCGCCCGTTCTCGATACGAGGCTATGCGGCCACCCCGACAGGCCTAAGACTTGTCACAGAGGTGCTCGCAGACAACCTCTCAGATGACCTCCGCAAAGATATGCCCCTGCCTAAGGAGTACGACCAAGCAGCTAAGATGAATGAGCTTGAGTCAAAGCTCGATTCACTTGCCGAGATTAGGATGTTGATCCACACTCAGCCAAGGCTTGCAGGAGTGCCCAAGAAGAGACCCGATGTGATGGAGTACAAGATTGGCGCATCGAGCGTCAAGGACGCCTTCGCGTATGCCAAGGGCGTCTTGGGAGCAGACCTGCGTATCGCTGACATATTCGGCGAAGGACTAGAGGTTGACACAATTGCTGTCTCAAAAGGACACGGTATCCAAGGTCCTGTACGTCGTTGGGGTGTCAGGATAATGCAGGATAAGGCTAGGAAGACGAAGCGAGGAATTGGGACTCTTGGACCTTGGAACCCTAGCAGCATTCGATATACAGTGCCCCGTGCCGGACAGACAGGGTTTCATTCGCGTACGAGCTTCAACAACGCTGTCATCAAGGTGGGTGAGCGTGGCGAGGAGATCACGCCCTCTGGTGGGTTTGTGAACTACGGTGTTATCCGCGGTGACTACATCATGTTGCGTGGTCACGTTCCGGGTACAGTCAAGAGGCCCGTCAGACTGAGGTTCGCAATTCGACCTAAGAGGAGCTACACTGTGGCACCAATCCGACCGAGCTACATCAGCACCTCGTCAAAGCAGTAGTGGGTAGATGATATCCTATGGCAAGTGTAAAGACATACTCTCTGAAGGGGAAGGCAGGTCCTGCCATTCAGCTGCCAGTGCATTTTGAAACCCCTTATCGCCCTGATGTAATCAAGAGAGCCGTACTGGCAGTGCAATCACAGGGGCGTCAACCGCATGGTACGGACGAGTTAGCTGGAAAGCGGAACACAGCTCAGAGCTGGCAGACTGGACGCGGCAAAGCACGTATACCGCGAGTGAAAGGTGCCGGCAGCAAAGCCTCGAGCCAAGGTGCGTTTGCTCCTGGCACTGTGGGTGGTCGCCAAGCACATCCGCCAGAATCTCGAAAGGTCATTATCGAGAGGATAAACGTGAAGGAACGAAGGCTTGCAATTCGTTCGGCAATCGCGGCGACCGCGAACAGTGAGCTAGTGAGAGCACGTGGCCATGACATAGACTCGGTGCCGGCATTGCCTCTGGTTGTGAACGATGGCCTTGAGTCACTCAAGACAACAAAGGAGGTCCAGAACGTTGTGTCTGCTCTCGGTCTACAAGACGATCTGAAACGTGCGGTTGATGGTCGTTCTATCAGGGCAGGCAAGGGGAAGATGCGCGGGCGGAAGATGAAGCACCCGAAGTCTTTCTTGATAGTTGTCGGCTCCGATCAAGGTATTTCGAAAGCTGCTCACAATCTCACGGGTGTCGACACGGTCGAAGTACAAGGTTTGAATGCTGAGCTCCTTGCCCCCGGGACTCATCCCGGTCGTCTTGTTGTGTGGACGCAGGGAGCAATCTCTCGACTGGAGAAAGAGAATCTGTTCATGTGAGGTGTGGCACGATGGTAGATCCAAATGAAATCATCATCCGACCGGTTGTGACAGAAGCTAGCCTTCAGGCAGTCGAGAGCCAGAACAAGCTGGTGTTCTATGTTGCTCGCTCGGCAAACAAGAACATGATAAAGTGGGCCATAGAGTCTCTCTATGATGTTGTCGTTGACAAGGTGAGCACTCAGATATTGCCTGATGGAAGAAAGAAGGCAACATTGCGTCTGGCGCCTGAATACAGTGCGGCCGATGTGGCGACGCAGCTGGGGATATTCTAAGGAGGTGTTCGTGTGGGTAGACGAATACTAGCTCGAAGGAAAGGACGTGGTGCACAGCAGTTCACTTCACCTACGCATAAGAAGTTGGCACCCGCAATGCATCCGAAATGGGCCCCTGGGAAGACATACATGGGTGTCATATCCGCTCTCCGCCATGAGCCCGGCAGAGGTGCTCCTCTGGCAGTGGTGAGGTTTAAGGATGAGCCACAGTCCCACTACATTGTGGCTCCGGAAGGCGCTTATGTTGGTCAGGAGATTGAGTGTGGAGACGATGCAACTCTCGCTAATGGCAACACCCTGATGCTTCAGCACATCCCGGAAGGGATGCCGATCTACAACATTGAGGGAAGCCCGGGTGACGGCGGCAAGTTCGTTCGAGCATCAGGACTCTCTGCAACAGTGCTGTCTACTGACAAGACTCGCACCATAGTCAGATTGCCCAGTGGTCATCAGAGACCCTTCAGTCCCCGGTGCAGGGCTACGATAGGCATTGTCGCTGGAGGTGGACGCCCAGAAAAGCCGTTTCTCAAGGCTGGTGGAGTATTCCACAATATCAGTGGTAAGGCAATCAAGTGGCCAGTTGTACGTGGCTCCACAATGAACGCCTGTTCTCACCCCCACGGTGGTGGTTCTCACCAGTCTCCAAGCAAGCCCACAACTGTGAGCAGGAACGCACCTCCTGGACGCAAGGTAGGCCACATTGCTGCACGACGGACTGGTCTAAAGCGTAAGAAGTAGATTCAGACCGGAGAGTGAAGAGGTCCGCCTCTTCATCTCGCCCCTTCTTTTCTAACAGAATGCAACTCAAACGCTGGTATTACACGAGTACATATCTTTCTGGAAGGACCTCTCTTCGGAGGACTGCCCATGCGTCTCATTGCTGTGCATTTGCCTGAGAAGCTGGTTGATGACATACAGCGCTTGGTCGACAATGGCCTCTACCCTAACCGTTCAGAAACCATACGAATAGCCATCCGCGACCTGCTCAAGAAAGAACTCTGGACGCAGGGCACTGCAAGAAACGAAGCGTCAGGGGTGGTAGCCGAGGGATGAGGTCCTTCGTTGACGACGCAAAGGAACACAGCCGTGGGGAGCGAGGCATGTCAGGCGGCCGTGACATGGGTCAAGCCAGAATTGTAGTCGTTGGCTGCGGAGGTGCAGGCAACAACACGGTCAAGCGGCTCATGACGATCGGAGTCCAAGGCGCAGAGTGTGTTGCCATCAATACAGACAGGCAACATCTGGCAGTGACCACAGCTCATCGCAAGCTTCTGATAGGAGAAAGAATCACACGTGGACTCGGCGCAGGCGGATACCCACACGTGGGTCAAGCCGCAGCAGAGGAGTCCATACCTCAGCTCACTGAGCTCCTCCGAGATGCAGACTTGGTCTTTATTGCCGCAGGCATGGGCGGCGGTACTGGGACCGGCAGTGCACCAGTGATAGCAGAGATTGCAAAGAAGAATGATGCAATAGTCGTTGGCGTCGTCACGATGCCATTTGACCTAGAGCGGACACGAATCGACAAAGCCAAGGCAGGACTGGCCCGGCTTCAGGAGAACGCAGACACGGTTGTAGTGATTGACAATCAGAAGCTGATGGAGCTCGTACCTGATCTGCCACTGGAGGAGGCCTTCGGAGTAGCAGACGAGGTCTTGGCTGGGATGGTTAAGGGTATCACAGAAACGATAACGATGCCCAGTCTGATCAATCTTGACTACGCAGACGTACGATCAATCATATGCAATGGCGGTGTCGCTCTCGTTGGTCTGGGCGAAGCGACTGGTCAGAAGAGAGCCGAGGCAGCCATACAGAACGCACTGAACAGTCCCTTGCTGGAGGTCGACTGGAACGGTGCCACAGGCGCGCTGATACACATCACAGGCGGACCTGATATGTCGTTGGCTGAGGCGAATAATGTCGGTGAGATGATATCGAAGAAGCTGAGCACCGACGCCAATGTCATTTGGGGTGCACGAGTCGATCCACGCCTGAGCGGATTACTACGCGTGATGCTAATACTCACCGGTGTGAAGAGTCCTCAGCTTCTTCCCAGGTCCAAGGACGATGGTGCCACTTCTTCAAACAGAAGGAAGCTGGCTGATCTGGGAGTGCTTGCGTCACAGGCAGGCTCTATCGACCCAAGAAGAATCAAAGAGGAGTTCAAGACTATCGGCAAGATCCCGTCCTACCCGCGTCAAGGTTCTTGGGAAGACAGACTGAAACCCATAGAAAGGCACCACCCCGACGTTCGGCTCGACCGGGATTTTCCAGACAGAAAGAAGAACACTGAGGACTTAGGACTCAGGAAGCTTCTGTGAGGCCTCGACGTCATTCTATTTATGACCCTGGCGCAGATGTCAGATCACGAGCGCTCAGTCCTAGTGACACCTAGACCTCACTAGATCAAGCAGCAGCCGACTTTGAACATGGTTCTACTCTGTCTTCTTCTCGATACCATGCTCGTCCATCCACTCTTTTGCGATTGCTGCGACTCGCTCATAGAGTGGACCGGAGCCATCTACTCCCTCAGGGGTGATGCGTATCTTGTTCATGACGACTATCACCTGTGTGTCGGCAAAATAGCGTACGCCGCCCGGCGGGAATGTCGTTTCCAGCTTCTTCGCAAGCCCTTCTAGGCTGATCTCCTTCTCAGCGACGGAGAAAGAAACAATGCTGCTACCGTAAATGAAGATCCTTGGGATTTTCTGCTCTTCACCATGGACGGCCACATCAGAGAGGACAATGCTCAGCGTGGCTTGGTCAATTCCCTTGAGAGTGCCTGTGTATGTCTTCCCTGTCGTAGTCGTAACGTTGACAGAGGCTCCAATCACCGAGGCCATCTCGCGGTTGAAAGCTCTCATTGCAGTGACATCTGACATCTTTCATCACCCTTTACTTGGGTCATACAAGAATGAGGGCTCCCATTCTGTTGTCTTAAAAGTGATGCTCCTTGTACATGACAGGCGATTCTGATGCAGAATGCATCGTAAGGGGCTCCTACGGGCCCAAGAATCATGGGTTGTTTCCTAACAACAGGTTATTAGCCGAACGCACTTGGGAGCTTTCGACCAAGACGAGGTGCACAAGTTGTCCACTTCTGAACGGCACTTCTCCCTTCCATACATCCGCGAATCAGTCCTGCCCACACCGTTCTGTCCGGGGTGTGGGAACGGTATTATCATGAACATATTCCTGAAAGCAGTGAAAGATCTTGGACATGACGACCTCAGCAAGTTCGCGTTTGTCTCCGGTATAGGGTGTGCGTCATGGGCCATCTCCCCTCACTTCCTTGCAGACACACTACACACAACGCACGGTCGAGCTCTCGCCTTTGCCACTGGTCTCAAGGCGGCGCGCCCCGAGTTGAAGATAGTGGTCATAAGTGGTGATGGCGATTTGGCCGCTATTGGGGGTAACCACCTCATTCATGCGGCGCGCCGCAACATCGACATGACGGTCATATGCAGTAACAACTATGTGTACGGCATGACAGGGGGTCAAGTTGGTCCAACGACATTCAGTGGCGACAGGACGACCACATCCCCGTACGGGAATCCCGAGCGTCCCTTTGACCTCGCACGACTAGTCGCCGCAGCGGGTGCCAACTATGTCGCCCGATGGACCACCGCACATCCGATTCAAGCCTCGCGCGCCATAAGGAAAGCCCTACAACGCAAAGGCTTCACATTTGTCGAGATACTCAGCCAATGTCCGACTGCATACGGCCGCCGGGTCAAGATGCCCAACCCGGTCGACATGATTGAGTGGTTCAAGAAGCTCCCCGTTCGGAAATCGGACTCGCCTGTCGAGTACAAGGTCCCCACAAAAGAGGGACAGGACCTCGGTGAGTTCGCTGATCGGGAGGAGCCGGAATTCATTGACTCACTCAAACAGATGGCGGCAGGCGCAGGAGGGGAAACACGATGAGGGTTGAGATTCGCATTGCTGGCACTGGTGGAATGGGCGTGGTGCTCGCTGGTGTAATAGTCGGCCATGCTGCTGTTGTACACGGTGGTCTCAATGCGGTGCAGACACAGAGCTACGGGTCTGAGGCTCGGGGCACTGACGCCAAGAGTGAGGTCATCGTGAGCGACCAGCCAATACACTATCCAAAGGTGCAGAAAGCAGACTACAGTGTTCTCATGTCTCAGAAGGCTTTTGACGCGTATGCGAGCGGTGCCAAGGAGCACAGCACGATCATCATCGACTCTGACTTGGTGGATTGTGGCACAACTCAGACAGAGTACGACATCGTTGGTGTCCCGGCAATGAGGCTTGCTGACGACCTCGGCCAGAGGATGGTGTCAAACATGGTCATGCTGGGAGCTCTAATCAAGAAGTCGAGAGTCTTCCCCTTGGAAATCTTGGAGAAAGCCGTGGGCGAGATGGTGCCTGCGAAGTCCTTTGATGTCAATCTGCAAGCTGTCCGTGCCGGTGCAGCTCACGTCTGACCCCCATGCACGAGTGGGAGAATCACTATACTGTTCCCATTCCTGAGCTTAGTCTCAAGACCACCAGTCAGCTCAACGTCCACTCCATCACACATCATCAGTGTGTTCTGGCAGACCTGTTCAGGGTTTGTCCATACCGCTCCGATGTTTCTCTCTGTGACGATTAGGGTTTCCAACAGGCCGCGAAGGCTGGTTTCCCTGTCGACCTCTATCTCAATCTCAGCCTTGCCTACTCTGGTCGTAATGGGTCCCCTGAATCGGACAGTGATTCTCATGACGTTCGATGTCCAAGGTCGCTCACAGTGATAAACCAATCCAAGCAGTCGCATTCAGCTTGCAGACCGACACCTGACCCTTTGAACGGCTGGCCTCGTTATCACATGCCGAATGACTGCTTCAGGGCATCTGGATTCAGCCTGCCTGCGGTGAAGGTCCTCTCATTAGTGACATCATTGATGGTGAACTCAGCGGGGCTGAACAGGTTTGGGTCGACCTTGTACAAGTCGAACCCCACGGACTTGAACAGGTCATAGAAGGGCTGACCATACTGAGGTGAAGCTGATGACGGGCATCTTTCAGTCAGGATGCCTAGATCTTCAGACTCTTCGCATCTCACGAAGAAGTATGCACGACCACCATGCAGGATGCAGTCATTGGTGACTCCTATTGCCCTCCTGTCGTCCTCTGCAACAGGTGCGATTGGTGCAGTTCCATAACCTGTTCTGACCTTCCCGGGGTCGAGTCCTAGCATATGCAGCTTGTGCATGCCGGCTTCCACGACTCTGGCAGATGTCTGTACAGAACCGGCTGCACTAGCGGTCGGCGACATCAAACAATAGAGGTTCGACGGAGATATACGACACGAGTCCGCTATGGACTGTGTGACTGTTTCTGGGGGCGGGTTTCTGGTTTCAAGGCAAATGACCCCAAAGTCACAGTCATCCCTGTAGTCCAACTCTGAGTAGAGCTTGGTTTCGACCGTTGCCAGAGCTCGTGCCGGACCCGAACCCAAGGCGAAATAGCCCTCTGACTCTATGGGCCAACCCGCATACTGTGATCCCAATGTGGCAATCCCTGGTAGATCCGTCCCAACAATGACTGCAGGCAGAGTCAGGTCTCCAATGTGTACACTAGTCAGTCTAACTGCACCTAGCCCCCCCATGCAGGCCTCTCCAATCAGTCGACCCGCTTCGGCTCCGCCGGATACTGCTATACCGGCGTCAACGAGAGTAGCTCCATTGCGCTGCTGTGTCACTGTGCAGTTGAGTTCATCCTTCCTATCTATAATCTCAAGGACAATCTCTAAGGCCTGTTTGTTCACACTCACTTTCACTTTGGTGCCTCCTCAGAGCGATATCTTCTGGATATCCTTCAGAGGTTCAACCACTATCATATTGGGTCAGACTTGGTGACATGCGGCTTCATGAGTTTGCGTATAGAGGTTTATCATCCATCATTGTTGTCGAAAGATTTATCTCTCGTAGCAGGGCCGAGAGCGCGGAATGGCGCTTCTGCCGGACTGTGAGCCTTTCCAACGAAAGCCCCAGTAGCTCAGCTGGTTAGATCGCCTCCTTGGTAAGACGGCTTGACACTTAGTCTGGCCTCACATGCAGGAGGAAGTCGCGAGTTCGAATCTCGCCTGGGGCTCCATCATCTCTTCGCTTGCTTCTTGCTTGAATAGGGCCGGTAATCTCATGAGCATCATCGGAGCTGCACAATATGCGGTCTAGTCTTCTGACAGGCTGTCTTTCTTCTCTCTATTCTTCCTCTGGGTCGCCAGGCGCTGAGCCAGGAGTCGCTTGGCCTGTTCTGGTCCCACAATCTCGCTCAGCTTTTCTAGGGCACCAGGTTCGTCAGCTTTGTCCAGCCACTTTTCAATCTCTCTCTGGAGCGATGGTGAGAGGTCTTTCGCCAGTTTCTTGGTCCGACCCTTGCGGTCCAGTCCAAAATCGTCAGGCCCGAGAAGGCTCATTTCTAGTCGTTTCATCATACTCATCAAGAGGTTATGGCTTTTCCTTCACCTTGCTTTTTCGTGTTGTTCTTCGTGGACTGGGCACCGCCACTGACACATCATTCTCAGACAGCTCATACCAGGCCGTTTGAACGAGGCCCGATTCACTTCGCAACTGACAAAAGGGATTAACCATGCGCCGATATGCGGAGTATCCAGAGTTGAACGGAAGCATCGGCAAGGTCATTCACGTCCAGCGTGACGCCAACATCTTCGAGTTTCAATGCACAGGTGGCAAGTCAAGGATAACGATACTTGCTCCCAGAATCATCCGTGTTCAGGCAACGCAGGATGACGAGTACCGCCGTTACGAATCCTTCGCCACGGTCGGCTACTCCGAGCCAGTTCCTGTCGAAGAAGAAGACCACGAAGACCGCAAGGTCATCTCTGGAGAGCACTTTAGACTGGAAGTGATGCTCAATCAGTTTGTCCTTCGGCTGCTAGACTCTTCTCGAAGTGTCATTCAGGAGGACTTGCCATCGGGTGGTGTTGTCTGGAGCGGGAATGGGTTCGAATGCAGGAAGCGCATGCTGGGGAATGAGCATTTTTACGGCACGGGCGAGAAGGCTCATGGTCTGGACAAGAGAGGCCTTCACTATGAGATGTGGAATACTGACAACGGCGATCACGACTCAAAGACAGACCCCCTCTACCAGAGCATTCCCTTCTTCATAGTCTTTCGTGAGGGCGTTGCTCACGGCATCTTCTTGGACAACACATATCGGACTGAACTCGATTTCGGTCTAAGAAACCCGAGCTATTACTCTTTCTCCGCGCCAAACGGTCCTCTGGACTACTACCTGTTTCTAGGGCCGAGGATCAGTGATGTTGTTGAGGAATACACCTCATTGACAGGGAAACCCTGCTTTGTGCCTCGCTGGGCGCTTGGACATCAACAATCGCGTTTCATGGAATACAGGAACGAAGAGGACGTCCTCAGCGTAGCTCGGAACCTGCGCAATCACAGGATTCCATGTGACACCATGGTGCTTGACATCGGGTATATGAACGAGTGCCGAGTGTTCACCTGGGACCAGAAGGTGTTTTCCGACCCAAAGGCATTCACAAGCAGCTTGGCCCGAATGGGGTTCAAAGTGATGACTATAATTGATCCGGGCGTGAAGCTTGAAGACGGGTACTTCATGTACGATGAAGGCGTACGAGCCGGCTATTTTCTGGCGAAGGAGAATGGGTCTCTGTATGTGGGGTTAGTATGGGCTGGCGAAACAGTCTTCCCCGATTTTTCACGATCCGAGGTAAGAGCATGGTTTGGGTCGAAATACAAGATGCTTGCAGATTCTGGTACAAGCAATAGCAGTTGGATCGATATGAATGAACCAAGCAACTGCATCTACGATAAGCTGAAAGACGAGTACTCGATGGTGGATGTAGTGGACTGCCAAGGAAACCCTTGGGAGGCAAGACTGCGTAACGTCTATGCACTTGGCATGGCTCAAGCTGTCTTCGGGGGTCTGAAAGACGCATTCCCCGGCAAGAGGCCCTTCATCCTGACACGATCAGGATTTGCAGGATACCAGCGCTACGCGGCAATGTGGACTGGTGATAACCACTCCACTTGGGACATGCTATGGCTCTCCATTCCGATGCTTCTTAATCTTGGTCTGTCGGGAGTGCCGTTTTGCGGCGCTGACATCGGTGGTTTTGGAGGAGATACGACACCCGAGCTGCTTGCACGCTGGTATCAGCTAGGTGCATTCTATCCGTTCTCTAGGAACCACTCCGACATTCGGTCCATAAGGCAGGAGCCTTGGCTCTTCGGTGAGGAAGCGGAGAGCGTGGCGCGTGACTCCGTGTCTTTCAGATATCTCCTCATGCGATACTTCTACTCTCTTGCTAAGACTGCTAGCACAAGCGGCATTCCAATCATGCGTCCTCTGGTCTTGGAGTTTCAAGATGATCCTGCAACATATACCCTTGACACACAATTCATGATTGGGCCCTTCTTGATGGTGGCTCCCGTTCTCGAAGAAGGTGCGAATTCACGCGAGGTATACTTCCCGCGAGGAAGATGGTATGACTTGTGGACAGACACGAGCATTGAGGGGCCACAGAGTCTTCGGGTAGATGCACCGTTCGACAGAATACCCGTCTACCTGCGCGCGGGTTCCATCATTCCAACCGGGCGTATTGTTCAGAACACAGATGAAGATCAAGGGGACCTAGTCCTCTGGGTCTACCCGGGTGGTACAAGCACTACGGCGGTCTTCGAAGATGACGGTATTTCGGATAATGAACAGAGTTGCGAAACAACTTTCGCCCAGGATTCGACGGATGATAGAGTGGTAGTTACAATCGACAAGAGAAAGGGTCGCTGGAAGCCGGCTGAACGATCACTCGTCCTTGAAGTAAAGGGGTTGACAAGGCCGAAGTCGGTCGAAGCTGACGGAAAGCGAGTGTTGCAGGAGAAGACGGTTGCTGGACTCGAGAAGCGCTCTCCCTCGTCATTCTATGACCTGGCTCACAAGACACTTCACATGAAACTCAAAGATGACGGAAACTCTCACAAAATCTCTCTGGTCTTGTGACGGTTTCCATTCTCTCACACAGAGGGCAAGAGCGATTGGCGTGAATGAGAATCATCTTGATGTTCACTATCCTCCCGCGACACAGATTGCTGGTTCACAGAGCCCGTTAGTCTTATATCTGCTGCAATCTGTGAACCCGCTGAATGGGTCGGTTGTCTAGCTTGGCTATGATTCTTGGTTTGGGACGGACCAAGTTGTCCTTGGCTCGCTGAGTTCCAAGAGGTCGCCGGTTCAAATCCGGCCCGGCCCACCAGCTCACCACTTCGCATGGTACTACGCAAGTTTACCACTTTATAGTTCGGCAATAGTCGAAATACTTATCTTGGAATCGTCGTATTTTCCTCTTGGAATGTCGGCTCAGGTGTCAATCCGTGAGCAGCTTGCGCGCCGGATGGCGGGTGAGATTGCTCTGTCAGAGCACCCTGGACAGGCAATGCGCATCTGGCGAGAGCGTTTCAGATTGCCACAGATTGTCTTGGCAGAGTTCCTAAACATCAGTCCCAGTGTGATTAGCGATTACGAGTCAGGTCGCCGGAAGTCTCCAGGCACGTCCACAATAAGACGCTTCGTCATGGCATTGCTCACGCTTGATGAGCGGAATGGTGGACAGGTGATTGCTGCCTTTGCTAGACTAATGGATGTAAGTCTTGTCGACCTGAACATCGTACTGGCAATGAGTGATTTCTCCGCTCCTGTGACCTGCGGAGAGTTCTGCAAGCGACTGAAATGTGAGATCCTCTCAGGAAAGAGTCTACTGAACAGACAGATCTATGGCTACACTCTCGTGGATGTGGAACGAGCTGTCAGAGAGCTGAGCAGTGATGCTTTCCTGAAGCTGTTCGGAGCTACGACCGAACGCTGTCTCATATTCACAAAGGTATCTACAGGGCGTGCACCGATGATTGCCATAAAGTCCCAAGAGTTCAAGCCAGTCTTGGTTGTCTTCCATGGTGTCACCGAGGTTGATCGTCTGGCCATAGAGCTCTCAGAGCAGATGAAGATCCCTCTGGGTGTGAGCAAGATCAGTTCTATTGATACACTAATCAAGGAACTTCAGACTGTGAAGCCCGCCTAGCCGAGAATGAGTTTCAGTATTGCCATTCTCGTCACAACACCGCTGTGCACCTGTTCGAAGTACTTGGCTTGGGGCGTCGAATCGACTTCCGGGTCTATCTCATCAACTCTTGGTAGAGGGTGGAGTATGATTGCATCGTCACGCATCAAACCCACCTCCTTTAGACCGAGTCGAAACTTCCCCTTTAGGGCATCATACTCTCTGACGTCCGGGAATCTCTCCTTCTGAATACGGGTCATGTAGACCACGTCCACGTCCTTCAGACCTTCTTCCAAGGTGTCGACTTCTGTGACCCGGAGGCCCGCTTCCTTCATCTCAGCGATTACTGCAGGCTTCATCCTTAGCGGTGGCGGAGCCACAAGCTTGACTGTGACATCGTAGTGTGAGAGTGCCATGCCAAGTGAATGTACTGTACGACCGTACTTGAGATCCCCGCATAGAGAGATTGAGATTCCATCTATCTTTCCCTTGAGCTTCTTTATCGAGTACAAGTCAAGCAAGGCTTGGGTGGGATGTTCTTCCGATCCACTCCCTGCATTTATGACGGGTATCTTGGAGAACTCTGCGGCTACTCTTGCGGACCCGTCAAGATTGTGACGGATGACTATAACATCAGCATAGCGCTCGACTGTACGAATGGTGTCTGCAAGGGTCTCTCCCTTTCCTCCTGCGCTCGAAACGGCCACATCCGCGAAGCCGAGGACACTCCCACCGAGCCTGAACATAGCACTCTCGAATGACAGTCGTGTTCTCGTAGAGGGTTCGAAGAACAGGCAGGCCATTATCTTTCCTTCCAGGTCCTTGCTCTTCTTTATCGCGACCTGCTCCATCTTCGCTGAGTGCTCAAGTATGAGATCGATGTCTTGCCGTGTGAGGTCTAGTATACTAATCAGGTTGTGAAGTCGCCCTATCATATGTCACTCCTCTGGCATCTCAGGCAGGGCATGTGTGTGCCACTCTTTAAGGTTTTCAGCCCGTGTCCAATCGATTTGCTCAATCTCGCTTGCCGACGCTTCGACCGTAGTTACGCACCACATCCACATGTCTCACATTCAGACCTGCTTCCTTTGCGAGCTGCGCTGCTAGGTCGTCTTCATACTCCTCGATGTAGACAATCTCAACGATTCCTGCGTTAATCAGCATCTTCGTGCATATGCTGCAGGGTCGAGTAGTACAATACATGCTCCCATCCCTGACACTCACACCATGGTAGGCCGCTTGGATGATCGCATTCTGTTCCGCATGTAGGCCTCGACAGAGTTCGTGACGTTCTCCGGGTTTCACAGCTAGCTTCTGCCTGATACACCCAACGTCCTCACAGTGTGGCAGTCCTTTCGGTGCGCCATTGTAACCCGTAGAGAGTATTTGTGACTCCTTTACAATTACTGCGCCTACTTGGTTCCTCAGACATGTGCTCCTTGATGATACAAGATCGGCGATTTCAGCGAAGTATACATCCTTGCTCTTTCGCGCCAAGAGTCTTTTCTCCTTGGTCGTCAGCCGTGTCGTTGGCGGCTCAATGACTTATCAATCTCATTGTTGAATTCAACTCTCAGTACGTTTACGGTCCAATAGAATGATAAAGGTAAAAAGAAAACCATCCTCTCGTTGGGAGACCTCCCGCAAGTGGACAATGCTAGGGACATGCCATGAAGAAACACAAAGACACGGTCATAGTCTGGCCCGCGTATCTCGATGCAAATCTGACAAGGGCTCGGGGACGCAGAATTCCAGCTAACCTAGCAGCGCCTGATGTCACAGTCGAGATGCTGGAGGCGGCTGCAGATGCTGCGGGTTTTGAATCGGAGGTCGCGCCCGATAAGCGCTATCCCCGCAACTGGTCAGGAAACAGTGGTCAGATTCTTCTGAAGAACCAGGAAGGGCACAAGAAGAAACGACTGCTTTTGGTGCTGGCTAAAGGTGTCCGGAGAGTTGCGGCTCAACGCGAGTCTGAACGACAAGCAGCCGAGATCAAGAAGACAAAGAAGAAGCGGCGCTAACAGGCTCTCTAATACGAGGTGTGACTACAGGTTGAGACGACTTGGCAAGGTTCTTCACACATCACGGCGGGGACATATTATACTCAGAACCGACAAGACTCCTCCTGTCGGTGCGGAGGTTGTTGACAAGAATGTTGATGTCGTAGGAACTGTTGCGGATGTCTTTGGACCGGTGAAACTCCCCTATGTTTCGGTGCGCGTCAAGGAGGGTGTTGACGCGACGAAACTGATGGGCCAGCCACTATACCTGTATAAAACATGATGTACACATCAGTACATAGACGGCTCAGACCGTACAAAGACTGTCGCCCGAAACTTGTGCATTCCGAACACTTAATTTGGGACCGTGTATGTAGTTTGATGTTGTCACGTGTCCAGCCTAAGGGTTATTCCAATGAACGGTGTAGCTGACCTTGTACTCAGGGCCCTGCGCGACGCAGGCCGTGGGGGTCTGCTCGCTGAAGAACTGACGCAAAGGTTAGACATCGACTACCAAGTGATAATGCCGACTATCGAGAACATGTTGGCAGAGGGAATAGTGGTGCAAGAGCAAGAAGTCGAGAACCCGAGATACTTTATGAAGACCCAGTTGGACGATGAGGCTGGCCATCTCTCTGACTTGAATGGGTGTCCTTGTTTTCATTGTCTAAGGATAGACCGGTGCGGTGTGAGACAGCCAGACTCACCTGTGATATGCAGGAGTCTCGAAGAGTGGGTTGTTAGTTCCGAGTCTGACTAAGCAGCCCCGTTTCGAACTCGTTTCTTGATTGGGTGCTCAGCCAAGAGATAGATCTCCGCACTCGTTTTTCTTGAGGCCTCAGGCTTGATGAGCCTGACTGATTGAAATGTGGTCCGAACCGATTGTACGAACTCCTGAAACCCCTTCCCCTGAAACACCTTGAGGAACACCTTTCCTCTTCCACTGAGCAACCTCAACGCAATCTCGATGGTGACTTCGGCTAGAAACAGTTGTCTAGCAACGTCGAGTTCCCAATTTCCGCTCACGTTCGGAGAGCAATCCGAGAGAACAAGATCTACAGACCCGCCTGTGCTTCTCTCAATACTCTCGAGAGTTTCAGGTGCTGTGATGTCCCCTTGAATAAAGGCAACTCCTTCTATTGGCAACATCGCACTGAGATCTACTGCAACTATCTCGAGACTCGCATTAATCTCATGCAAGACCTGTGTCCACCCCCCGGGGCAGCAACAGAGTTCCAACACCTTGTTCACTCCCTTCAGGAGTTTGTGCTCCCCTATGGCCTGCTTGATCTTGTATGCAGACCTGCTGCGATATCCTTCCTTCTTGGCCGCCCTGTAGTAGTGTTCCTTCTTGCGATCTTCCTTTGGCCTACCCATAGATATCACATCGGATTTGTCAGATCTCTTGCACTAGCCGTGATTTCTCTGACTGAAGCGTTTGTACGGATGGCTGTTGGCCTGAAGTGGGTTCTGCTCGCTTTGTACCCCGCTTCTCTTAGTCGAGTCATAAGACTAGCCATGGAGGGCGACTCCAGGCCGTGGAGGTCACATAGCGCATGTATGTCCACATATATGTGGTCCGCCAAGGCATTCTCCTCTCGCATGGCGCCCAACAGCTTGGGCACGCGTTTGTCGTAATTGTCAGGTTTCTTGGATAGGAACTGAGAGGCAGTGTCTAGTAGTGATTGGTTGTACATCTCACCTGTCCATAGGGGGCCTGCCAAGGACACTCTGCCTTTGCAGTCGTCTCTCTCGTGTTGAATCCGCAATTGAGTCAGACTCGGACCCAATGGCACGGTTTCTGTTCGCATACACCCTTCGCAGTAAACTACAAATCCCATGTTTCTGGCTTGATCATTGGAGTCTGTGCAGCTAGTCCTGATGTCAAGCCAGACGCGAATGTAGTGATCCGTACTAAGGGCCGCCAGTGGGTAGACTGCGCAGTCGTTCATTGCCGCGACGCTATATGCACGTCCGATTAGAAGGCGGACTGCAAGCTCATGTGAAAACGGGGCTCTAATAGATAGACCACCATACTTCCTGATGGCGACACGGGGCTGAGCGCCACACAATACTGGCATATCAGTAGCAGTTAGGCCGAGCATTGCCCGCTTTGGGCTCAGCGATTGAACTGCAGCGGTCAGGAAAGGAGCCGGAGATCCAAACGGATCGAGGTCGACGAAGTCAAACCTCTTCTCGCGAGATTCGGTGAGTAGTAGGACTTTGGCGTCGCCTCTCTTGATGGTGGTCCTGTGTTCGAACCCGTACCTCTCTATGTTCTTCCTCACCACATCTAGGGCCAGAGGGTTTGTGTCCGATACCAACGCATGGAATTCTCCCGGACATTCGTTCAAGTATCGCAGGGTCCTGACCCCACATCCGGCAAGGGGCTCACACATCGCCTGTATGGGGCTTCTGTCAAGGTACGCCAAGAGGAAAAGCACAGAGAGATCCCTATTTACACGCATGCGCGGATTGTAGAAAACCGGCAGGTCCGATGTCAGCTGATGGCTGTCAGCAGCATAGTGCTCTATGTCGGCACTGAGGAAAGTCGTAGTTCCCTCTGTGTACTCTTTCGTGGCAATCATGGGGGCGGGCCAACAGACTCTCTGGCGCGCTAATAAGCCGATGGGCATGCCAAGGTCGGTGTAGATTCGTCTTGTCCTCCTCTGGCCCACCGGTGTAGGCTGTACGCAGCAATAGTACCATTCCAGAACAGATATCGGGATGAATACGCCGGAACAGCCAAGCACCACAGGAGCAGATGGCTCATGAGATTCGGCATAACAGCACTTGAGTTCAGGCCCATTCTTGACCAAGTAGTCGTGGACGGCGTACCGGATTTCTCCAGGTTCGATATCACCAACTTGGTTCGGTTAGCCCTGCAGATTCAGCACATCAAGGTGATTGAGGTAACAGCAGACATCGAGCATGTGATTCCAGGATCGCTAACTGAACAGTCAATCGAGAAGATGGTGCATCTCAAAGAAGAGCTCAAGCATGCATATACGGTTCACCTACCTATTTGGTCGCTTGAACTCTCGACGTTCAATGAGTATGCTAGGAAGGCAGCCGTTGAGTGTACTGTGGAATCCATCAAGTTGGTGGAGCCGCTTCAGCCTGAGGTCTACGTACTCCACGCAACAGGCGCATTGGCCGCCGAGTTCTCAAGACTGAAGTTCCCGAGGAGCATGGTCCAGCTGATATGTGGCTATATGGCATCATATGCCGCAAAGAGCATCGAAGAAATCCTTGCAAAGACGGAGATTGACCCACGGAAGGTCGCTATAGAGAACCAAGAGTTTCCTTTCCAAATCGCGCGCGATCTGGTCGACCAGTATGGCACCAACATCTGCTTTGACACAGGTCATCTACTGACAAGGTACTCTGGTGATGAATCGGTGCTGGAGTTCTACAAGCAACATCGTGACAGGATTGTAGAGATTCATCTGCACGATGGTAGCTATGAAAAGCTGGGCGACGACCTAGTCCACAAAGATCACATGGCACTTGGGCGTGGAGCTATGCCAGTAAGAGAGTTTCTGAGAGAGCTTGTGAATGACAAGTTCAATGGTCCTGTTGTGTTCGAGCTGGAGGCTGCAGAAGCAAAGGAATCACTGGAGAGAATACGAGCAGTTGTTCCCGAGGCTTTGAAGCGATAGAAGTCCTTGTTGTCATAATGTTTAAATCGCGTTCTCGGTCTTGCGCCTTGGGAGCCCGTGGGCAAAGGAAAGCCGGGACCGTAGCATAGGCTGGTTAATGCGACGCTCTGATAAGGCGTAGATCGCGCGTTCAAATCGCGTCGGTCCCACCAACTTCTTCTCACAGCAAGTCGATATCTGACTGACAATCGAGCTCAGAGTTTCAGAGTGAATATGTACTCATCATTCTGAAGGCTCAGCTTGCTCTCAACGACCTTGCCAGTCTTGTGAATGAATGCTATCATCTTCCTGTTGGATGGGTGAACATATGCGATGAACGCATCAACACCCTTGCTCTTGGCAATACGCATGAGCTGGCTCAACAAGAAGGAACCTATCCCCCTGTTCTGGTACTCATCCTGCACAAGGAGTGCGAACTCAGCCTGATTGGTGCTCCTGTTCAACAGATACCTTCCTGCTCCGATGATTTTCTCGTTCTCGCTTTCATCATCTGTCCTGACGACTGCAACCAGAGATATGTCACGGTCTTGGTCCACGGCATAGAAGTCCTGAAGGGTCTGACGACGCAGGCTCTTCAGCGGGGTCAGGAAGCGGAAGTATATACTCTCCTCGCTGAGATCGTAGAACAGGTCCTTTATCCTATCAGCGTCATCCGGGCGTATCAGCCGGAATTTGATTGTGATCGGGCCATCTGGACCCTTGAATGACTCCTGCACTTCAAACTCTGAGGCGAAGTACGTTCCACGCACTAGGAATGGCACTTGGTCCTCAAAGACATAGTGCATCTTCTTGGCCGCCTCTAGAAGCTGGTTTCTGAAATCAGGATGCGCGACGGCTATGAGCGAAAGCACTCGTTCACGTATCGTCTTGCCATGAAGCACCGCAAGGCCGTACTCGGTGATGACTATGTCTACGTCACCTCTAGTGGTGACTACGCCTGCCCCCTCACTCAGTCGGGGCACAATCCGCGAAACCTGACCATCCATGGCAGTGGACTGCATGCAAATCACTGCCTTCCCGTCCGCTGACCTCGTTGCACCTCTGATGAAGTCGACCTGTCCTCCGATACCACTGTAGAATCTGTGACCGATGGAGTCGGCACACACTTGGCCGGTGAGATCTATTTCGAGGGCCGAGTTGATAGCGACCATCCTACGATTCTGACCAATCACATAAGGGTCGTTGACATACTCACTTGGGTGGAACTCGAAAAACGGGTTGTTGTTGATGTAGTCGTACAGCTTCTTTGAACCCATTGCGAAGCTGGCAATCACCTTGCCTCTGTGCAGGGTCTTCTTCTTGCAGGTGACTACGCCGTTATCGATTAGGGGGAGAAGGCTATCACTGAACATCTCAGTATGCACACCCAAGTCTTTGACGCCAGTTTCGAGAAGGTTGTTGCATACAGCTTGAGGCAATGCACCAATGCCGAGTTCAAGCGTAGACTCATTCTCAATCAGTCTTGCCACGTAAGAGCCAATGAGATCGATTTCCTTGTCGACTTCTGCAGACTGGAACTCGCGAAGTGGTTCATCGAAAGGAACCAGATAGTCAATGTCTCTCACATTGATGAACGAGTCTCCGTGAGTAATGGGCATGTTCTCATTGACTTGGGCAATTACAAGGTCTGCACAATCGGCAGCGGACTTGGTTATGTCGACAGAGATTCCGAGAGAGCAGTAACCGTGGTCATCTGGCGGGCTCACCTGCACAAGTGCCACATCCAGAGGCATCCTCTTTGTCTTGAACAGTCGAGGTATATCTGAGAGCATTATGGGTGTGTAGTCTGCACGTCCTTCAGAAACAGCATCTCTCATGTTGTCGTAGATGAAGAACGAATTGTGTCTGAACTGTGCCTGAAACTGTGTATCGGCCGACGGTGTGTCTCCTAGGGTAAGCAGATGCACAATCTCATTGTCAGCCATCCTGCTTGCACTGTTTGCCAGTGCCTGTACGAGATGGTAAGGGACGCCGCAGCCTGTCCCCAAGAAGATTCGGGTTCCCCTCTTTATCTTCCTGATGGCATCAGGTGCACTCAGTACCTGTTTCTTGTACCTCTCGGTCCATTTTGCAGCCACCATAGGGTCACCCTCAGGTCTTCTGAGATATCCAGTGCAGACGACATATAGAGCTTTCCAAGTGGAGGGAGCCAAAGCCACCAAATTGGGTGATGCACGATTGGCGCAAGCCTTTTAGTTGGTGCAGGTGCCCGCCCACAATACTCGACACACAATTGGTGAGTGCTTGATGTCAGAAACAAAGGTAGGCAATCGCTACGTCGTTGTACTTGGCGGTCTGCTGATTCAAGTCTGCCTCGGTAGCATCTATGCCTGGTCGTTCTTCCAAACTGCACTCGGAGAAGCATCAGGTGTGTACCACTGGTCAACAATACTGACGCAGTTGCCTTTCGCAGCGGGTCTTGCGTCATTCGCTTTCTTCATGGTTCTTGCCGGAAGGTGGCAAGACCGAGTTGGTCCTCGAAAAGTGGCCACATTCGGTGGTGTTCTACTGGGTGCAGGCTACATACTGGCGTGGTTGGTTGACATAGTGAGCGCTGGCGATGTCACCGTGGGCGCCTTGTACTTGATCCTTACCTACGGAATCATTGGCGGGGCAGGCATTGGCTTTGGGTACGTCTGTCCGATAGCATCCCTTGTAAAGTGGTTCCCTGACAAGAAAGGCGCAATCACAGGTATCGCTGTATTTGGATTCGGTGCTGGCGCGTTGATCATTGGTTATGCAGAACAGTATCTCCTTGGGGTATTCCAAGCACCTGCTACTAACTCAATCGGAGGCCCATTCCTCATATTGGGAGTTGTCTATCTCATCGGTGTTACTGTTGGTGCCCAGGTTCTGAAGAATCCTCCTCCCGGGTGGACATGCCCCGGCTATACTCCTCCTACAACTACTGCTGACGGCAAGGGACTGAGCATCATGCCCGGACAGATGATTCGGACTGGTGGTTTCTGGCTTCTATGGACAATGTTTGTCCTTGCTGCTACGGCAGGTTTGATGACGTTGGGAAATGTAAAGAGTGCAGCCATAGCGATTGATCCCTCCGCCGTGAGCTGGGCCGCCGTGATTCTGGGTGTCATGTCATTATGCAATGCCGCAGGACGAATCGTCTGGGGTGCAGTTTCTGACCGCTTGGGACGCGAGAACACGATGCTATGCATGTTTAGTCTTCTCGCTGTGGCGATGTTCGTCTTCTCATACATGTCAACTATCAGCATCAGCTGGGTTGCAGTGATGGGTGTCGCCTCTGTGGTCGGCTTCTGCTTTGGCGGCAACTTCTCACTGTTCCCGTCTGCAACTGCTGACCTCTATGGTTCCAAGAACGTCGGCAAGAACTATGGTGTGGTCTTCACATCCTATGGTATTGCCGGCATTCTGGGCGGCTTGGTCGCTGGTCTCTTTGTGGGCTGGACAGGCAGCTACATGACGGCATTCGCAATAACTGGCATTCTAGCTGTCATGGCTGCCCTTCTCACCTTTGCGTTGAAGCGCGTTCTAAAGAAGAAGAAGGAGTAGTGTTTCGAGTCAGAGGTCAGAAGGCGTCATGCCTGATGGCCTCCCTTTCTTTTCTTCTATGCCATCGTGACTCCTATCAGTAGGCATCGGAACCTCGAGCCAGAGAGGTTTTTGGACAAGCCTTATATCCGTATATTATTGGCCGGCGCCCAAACTATCAGACCCACTGGGTGACGACCTTGTCCGTTGAGAAGAAAATCACAGTCACGAGCCACGAGCACAGGAAGTTCTCGCCTCCGAAGAGCTTCATAGATATGGCATACATCAAGTCTGCCGAGGAACGAAAGAAGCTCTGGGAAGAGTCAATGAAGAACCCTGACAAGTTTTGGCTCGACATTGCAAAGAAGCTCTGCTACTGGAAGAAAGTCCCAACCAAGGGATTCGACTGGAAGGATCCGAAAGGGGCCCGCTTCACTTGGTTTGAGGACGGCATCACCAACATGGCCTACAACTGCTTGGACAAACAAATAGAAGCAGGCAAGGGGAAGCAGAAAGCCCTCATCTGGCAGGGTGAGCCCGAAACGGACTCAGCAATCTTCACCTACGAGCAGCTCCGTGATCAGGTGAACAAGCTTGCAAATGCCCTCAAGTCACTTGGGGTCAAAAAGGGCGACAGGGTGTCCATCTACCTGCCCATGATTCCCGAGCTGGCAATCTCCATGCTAGCATGTACACGAATCGGTGCTATCCACAGTGTAGTGTTTGGCGGCTTCAGCTCCGATGCTCTAAGAGAGAGGATTGATGACTGCAAGTCAAAGGTGCTCATCACGGCCGATGGCAGCTACAGGAGCGGAAAGGTGTTTCCTCTCAAGGACAATGCAGACATTTCTCTCAAAGACACGCCTACAGTTGAGAAGGTCATTGTTGTCAAGAGAACAGGAGTCGAGATCAAGTGGAGCAAGGGCCGCGACGAATGGTACCACGAATTGATAGCAAAGGCATCCCCCAAGTGCGAGACCGAGTGGGTGAACGCAGAGGACCCTCTGTACATCCTTTACACCTCTGGCTCCACCGGTAAGCCAAAGGGTGTTCTTCACACGACAGGCGGCTACATGGTCTACTGTGCTAGGTCGTTCCTAGATATCTTCGACTGGCATCCGGGCGACACCTTTTGGTGCACTGCTGATATCGGCTGGGTCACTGGCCACAGCTACATCGTCTACGGCCCGCTCTGTGCAGGCGCAACCACTTTGATGTTCGAGGGAATCCCCACTTACCCAGACAATGATCGGTTCTGGCAAGTCTGCGAGAAGTACAAGGTCAACGAGTTCTACACTGCACCTACGGCTCTACGTGCTCTCATGAAGTTTGGTGAGGAACCAATCAAGAAACACAACCTCTCGAGCATCAGACTGCTCGGAACAGTGGGAGAGCCAATCAACCCTGAGGCGTGGATGTGGTATTATACCAACGTCGGCAAAGAAAAGTGCCCCATAGTTGACACGTGGTGGCAGACAGAAACAGGCGGAATTTGCATTACTCCATTGCCTGCTGCCACTCCGACGATTCCGGGTTCTGCTACTCTGCCATACTTCGGAATCGATCCGTTGATCGTGTCGGAAGAAGGCAAGCCAGTCGGAGCCAACGAGGGCGGGTACCTCTGTATCAAGAAGCCTTGGCCAGCCCTTATGAGGACTGTATATGGAAACCACGAGCGCTTCATTTCCACCTACTGGGTTCAATACAAGGACCAGAAGACTGGGCTGCCGGTGTACTTCACTGGTGACGGCGCTAGGTTCAATGAGGACGGCTACTACTTCATCATGGGCCGAGTTGACGACGTCTTGAAGGTCAGCGGCCACAGACTGGGGACTGCCGAGATTGAGTCTGCATTCGTCAGCCACCCCGCAGTCGCAGAGTCTGCCGTTGTCGGGTTCCCACACGATGTCAAGGGCGAGGCAATCTATGCCTTCGTCACGCTGAAGGCAGGTGTCGAGAAGAGCGACAAGCTGAAGGAGGAACTCCGACAGCACATTCGCAAAGAAATCGGTCCCATTGCCACTCCTGACAAGATTCAGTTTGCAGACAGCTTGCCCAAGACTCGTTCCGGAAAGATCATGCGGCGCATTCTGAAGAAGATCGCCTCAGGCGAGATCAAGGACATTGGTGATACGACGACTCTTGCAGACCCATCTGTCGTCGATACTCTTGTGAAGGAACGTGTACAATAGACTCGATACTGGAGAGGGCCAAGCAAGGCTCTCTCTTCTCACTTCTTTTGTCAATCAATCGAGTCCGCCATATGTGGTGACCAGAACTCCTCTCTTATGAGAATAGGAGCTCGGTCATGCGATTGTCAGTGACAAGTTTTATCAGCCCTTTTTTCCAGCTGAGGAATGCCGGCGAGTCGTGGCGAGGACAGGTGTATGAAGACAAAGTTGATGGTTGAACCAGAGGGAAAAGCAAGAGAAGAAGTCAAACTCGAGTCCTCCATTCCTCTGAACTCCCAGCTCTTCGATAAGTGGAAAGAATCTTGGATCTCTGGTAAGGACTTCAAGAAGTGGCGTAAGGCGAAATGGCCCACTGACTTGATTGGTGAATACAGACATGGCAAGATACTGAAAGGGTCGTACGTGACTCCAGCGGGTGAGAAACCGCTGAAGGGAGACGCATTTGCCTTTCGTTCCTTCATTCCTGATGGTGCCGGAGGCAAGAGGAAGCTCCCAATGGTCCTATACGCACAAGTCAAGAAGTATCTGACTATCGATTTCTTCTCAGCTCTCAAGCTCGAGAGAGAACAGGAGCAGCAGCTGGCGGCCGAGATTACGGCAGACAGTTGGGCACCGGTTGCTGTCTGGCACCCCAACGCGCTCGATGCAGCGGATCAGGCAGCCATGGGTGCAGTCCTAGATTACCTGATCAGATTCAGCAAGACTCTGTTCATGAGCGAGACTGACCCGTCTTGGTGGCCTACCTTCACTGAAACAGAGGTCTTCAAGGAGTGAACTGTTTCAGCCATTGATAGAATCTCGGCAACACTCAGGTTCTCTCGGCGGCCCAATGTGCAATGGTGCTTTGGGGTAGTGTATGACGTCAGTTGCTTTCTCTCTTAGGTGTACCAAAGTGGCTTCCAGATCTTCGATTCGGTGTGACCATGCAAGCTTCGTAAACACTCCCAGCGTCACTACTAGGAACAAGAATGTGATGACAAGAAGCACTGGGCTCTTGAACGTGATATCGGGGCCCTGCACGCTGGGGTCTGGGCCCACCTTGATGCATTCATTGAGGAAGTTGATCAGAGTATGGGCGATGATTGGCCCTGTGAGTGTCGCCCTTGAGCTGAACTTTTCGTAGTATGCACCAAAGAATACCCCTACTACTCCTGCGAAGAGGAGCATGGCCGCAGCCTCGGATGGCGAGAACTCTCCGTATAGCCCTTTCACGATTGGCCAAGCGACGTGCCAGAGGCCGAACACAGTCGCGGACAGGAGTATCGCTCTATTTGGAGTGAACATAGACCTTAGGCCATTCTGGATCAGGCCCCGAAAGAGAGTCTCCTCCAGAAGCGCGTTCGCGAAGAAGAACAGGAATTGGTACCAGAGTATGTCAATGAAGAGGATGTTTAGATTCAGAGGATACGACGCATCAAAGAATGTCCCGTAGATCACCGTGGGAACGACGTCGAGCAGCAGATACATCGAGCATCCGACTAGGAACCCCAGTGCAAGCTGCATTCTGAACTGCCGTCCGTTCAGTCCAAGGACTGCGCCAACATCTCCACGTCGGTACTTCCAGAATAGCACAGTCATGATGAGAAACGGGAAAACCTTTGACGGCAGTATGTTCACCCAAGTTTCTCCCAATCTCAGTACAAAGATGTCAACTACTCGCCATGCAATGGCTATGGCTAACATGGCTCCCGCTATTTGCAACAGTCCTGCCCGTGACCAGAACTGCTTAGTGCTCTTTGCACTGGCAGTACTGCTCACGACAGTTTCGACCTCAGTCATCACACTCGTCCTCCATTCGTCTTTCAGGTCTAGGCCACCGCAGGCTCAACTGATTCAGGCGGCACGGCAAGGGGAATGTGCCTTCGTCTGAACCACGGATTGGTCAGTCCAAGGGTCGAGAAAACAGTCCCGAGTGTGATTAGCACATTGTTGAGAATCACTTGGTTCGCCACAAGCTGGCTCACGAAACCCAGCAGGAACGAGAGGACCATCAGATCACTCCTGACCTCTTTCAGCCTGTTCGTCTTCCATGTGATTATGAAGGTGACAATCATTGTCATAGTGAGCACCAAGACAACTGGGATACAGAGTAACATGATCACCTCTTCCGACGGTCCAAGCAACGCAACAAGGACCCAGTAGGCCGCGAGTAGGCCAACTATCCTGGGATGATACCTGCGTGCCCTGGGCAACCAGATGTGCAAAGCGACGACCAGTAGTGGAAAGGCTGTTCCCATGATAACGAGTGTTCGTAGACGGAACAGGTTCAACGACATTTCGACCACCCCAATGAGTGGAAGTGTCCGAATCAAGGTGTTGAATGCCTGAGCCATGAACGTGGTACCGAACATCAGGGGCAGGTCTGTGTAGAGATGGTTCTTCTGTCTGAACCAGAGTGCGAGCAGGTACAGGGAGAGCACTGCTGAGAACGCAGCCGTTGCCAAGTTGGCGGTGACTGCGGTGTCAAATATGAGCTGCATGGATTCCGTCCTCTATCTTGGTCCGAGCTGCAATGACGTATCATGGCATACAATAAAAGGAGCAACAAATCCATACGCCAACACAGGCACAGGGCAAATACGTCACACTGAAGGGCCAGCGGCTCACCCTACGTGTTTCTGCTCAAAAACAGTCTTTTGTCGAACTGGTCATCGTTCTTCTCGTGACCCTTAAATAACATGGTCGACGCGATTGTTCCTTCACGGAAGAACTGACTGGGTGATTCACATTGTGTGATTGGTGTATGAAGCACGGAGCTGGCGGCAAGTGGTACATGAATGCGAGGAACTACTCCTATGAGCTCGCTGAGGAGTACAACATGCAGGCGTACCTCGAAGAACAGTGGAAGAACATGGAAACCCTGTTCATCCGCAAGATCATGGGGTTCAGTTCCATTGGTCTCGGGTACAAGATGCAGATGCCGCTCATCGGACGTTTTCTTCGGTGGGCCGCTGAGAGGCAGATACACAGCGAGAAGCCCGGACGAAACCCGGTGAGAGCCGATGGCCACTTCGGACAGGTACTCCCCCTTGAGGACGCTCAGCACATAATTGGCAACCTAGCGGCTGAGCCCATCATAAAGAACTACTGTGTATGCAGGTGGATGCAAAGAGGAGTGAAGGATGCTGTGTGCATCAATTTCGGCTGTCTCAGTAATATAATCCCGAAACTCACTAGATACATCCCGGTTGATCAGAAGTGGCAGCTGGACAGGGAGGAGGCCATTGCAGCTCTCGAGGAGCAGAACAAGAGAGGATATGTAGCATCTGTCTGGTTCCAGCCAGTGCCCTACATCAATGCAATATGCTCATGTGAGAGTCCGGAGTGTGGAGGCCTACGCCTAAGGAACGACTTCGGCCTCAGGACGGTCTACAAAGGCGAATACGTCGTCACGCTTGACCGTGACAAGTGCCAAGGTTGCAAGAACTGTGTTAAGATGTGTCAGTTTGGAGCTCTCCGGTATCTTCCATCAATCAAGAAGGTAATTGTCAACCACGACAAATGCTTTGGATGTGGAGTATGCAGGCACGCATGCAACAACGATGCCCTCACTCTCGTACCCCGGGAGTCAGTGCCCGGACAGGCTGGCAAGTTCTAGCGGTGGTGAACTGAATGGACAAGACACAGATCAAGATCGACTACAAGAAGTGTGGTCCCAATGCAAGGATCGACCCCAGAGAGTGCAGGAAGTGCATGAATGTCTGTGACCCGGCAGTGTTTCTGATGCACCCAACGCTTGAGGAGCACAAGGACCCGTACAACCCGGAGAAATGGTTAGTGACGCCTGTTTGGCCCTGCATGTGCACTGGATGCATGAGATGTGCACAGGTATGTCCGGAACAGGCAATCACAGTAAAAGCACAGCGGTCTCTGTATCAACTACGTCAGCCTTAGAGCTTCACGATAGAGTTGGGCAATCACTATCGATAAGCTCGATTCAGATGGATGTCTAAGGGCCTGACTTGTTCAGGGTTGAAGAGTAGTTATCGGCCGTGCCTGAACCACAACTAGGCGAGAGCCCTTGATACACCACTCTACGTCCTGAGGGCAACCCAGAAGATGCTCAATCTCCAAGCCCTTCCGCGCAATCCTCAGTATCTCTCGATCCTCCAACGTGAACTCTTCCTGCTTGTCACGTGGTGTTGACTGAAGCAATACGCGTTCTCCCTCATCGCTTTCACTAGGCACAGCTGTGACTGCCTTTGAACCAAGCGTGCGCTGTATCACCCGCATTGGATCCTTACCGAGTACATAGGTGTCAGGTACTATCCTCCCTGAAACCAGGGGTTCTCCTAGCCCCCAAGTGGATTCTACTATCATCTGGCTGTGGTCATTCGTAACTGTATTGGCTGTGAACATGACACCGGAAACGTCTGCCGGAATCATCTCTTGCACAATGACCCCCATTGCTACTCTGTTGATTCTGATGCCCCTGCTGTGAAGATATAGAACAGAGCGTGAAGAAATGGCTGACTGCCATGTCCTCTTCACAGCATCGATAATGTTCTCAACTCCATTCACACCTAGGAAGCTCTCAGCCTGTCCCGCGAACGAAACCTGCTTTCCATCTTCTATGTTGGCTGAGGATCGGACTGCATACTTCGTGTCGTGACTGCCTACTCTCCTGTCGAGCTGCAGGAAGGCAGCAGCGATCTCTTCTCTCATCTTCTTGGCCATCGTGCACTGCCCCCCAAGCTGCTCAAGCTCTGTAGCAGCATCCAGAATCTCTTCGATGTTGGTTGAGGCTTCTAGACGTTGCAGCACTTCTCGCGAACGGGGCACTCTGTCCAAGAACTCCGTGAAGCAGTCGCAAGAGATTGTGAACCCGTTCGGCACATCGATACCTGCACGATAAAGCCGCCCAAGGTTTACTGCCTTGCCACCGAGCTTCTCGTATTCGTCTTGATTTATCTGTTCCAAGAACGTGACTGAATGAAACCGCCGAGTCGGAGAATCATCTAGGCCATGATCCGGATGCGAGGTTTCCATCCTGGTCTTCTCTCCTGAGGACGACTTCTCCCTTCGGCGCGCCAAAGTAGCAGTCACTCCGATAGCAGAAGCACACCACCGGCCCCTTCGTCTGGTTGGATGGCCACTCTTTTGCGGTCAAGGCTTTCTGATGTTTCTAGTTTGGTGCCCATCAGCGCAGGAATCTGAAGCTCTCGGGTGACAATGGCTAAGTGAGAGCCGAGTGCTCCTGATGTGCAGACCACTCCTGCGAGCTTTGGGAGCACAGGGGCCAATGTGGTCGTGCCTGCGTCCTCAACGAGGACGATTTTACCGTCTGGTCCCTCCTTCCAGAGCTTGATTACGTCCTGGATAGATTTCACGACGCGCAGCTCTCCTTCTGCACTGAGTCTTAGGGTGATGAGCCCAACTCCGACTCTTCTCAACTCAGCAGGCCACCAAGACGATATCTTGGCGCTAGGCCGGACCGGGTCTTAAAAGAGTCGTGCATCTTGACCAGCAGTGTATCGCTAGGATGCCAAATCACTGATGGTTTATCGAAAGACGCCGATTAAGAGGAGTAGCATGTCTGAAATGCTTAATATCCGCCACAGGGCCGGAGCCAGTTCAATCCGTTTTCAAGACTGTCGCGTGGAGCTGTGATTTTGTTGCAGATTCGGGACGCAAACAAACAAATAACTCACCTCTCCTCGGTCTTCACAAACATCCTGATGGAGAGGGGACTCTTAGAGTCTAAGCTTTTCCCCGTGAATGCTTACATATGCGTTGGTTTCTATCAGACATACGCACGTCTTTATGATGTCATGAAACAGGTCTGGCAGAAGACAACACCGGAGGAGCTGGCAAAGAAGAGCAAGACCCTGCTCTCAGAAGTTCAGGCTCTATCCACAACCTACCTTTGGCTCTACTACTCCCTAGCAAGGATGGGTGTCATCTTCAACAAGTTTGGGGGTGACGTATCCAAGGAGCCCAAAGAGAAACGCGAGCAATGGCTCTTCATGCTCGATAACTGGTACAGACTTGCGACCAACTACTTCAACACAGGGAAGCCGACCGTAGCGGCTTCAGGTGGCACGAACCTAGCTTTTGACAAGAAGACCATCAGTTGGCTGGTGGATCACCTCCAACCTGTCACCGAGGAAAAAGCAACAAAGACCAGACGTGCAATAGCGTCCGTCGACCTGTACGCATTCATGGAAGAATGTGAGGCCCGCGCGAAGATAATTGATCATGGGCCCTATCCGTTGGACGGCGGCGAGGTCCTAGTAGTTTCAGAGTACACGAACCTATACGACGGGACTGGCGATCTCTGGTTGCCCTGGTCCAAGACTGACGCCAAGCTTCCGTCTTCCTCTTTGGGTGTGGCCATGACACTCAAGGGTGCAAGTGTGACTTTCAATGATGTCGGCACGATGACGGTAGAACCAGGTGACTACTCCAAGCTCGTAACCAAGATGGGCGCCTACACGAAACGCGCTGGCAAGGTGGTCCCGATTGGCCTTGACGAGCTGTCTGCATATGCGCAAGCGGCAGATGCTGCTCAAGCTGAGCTCTACATGAAGTTCGCAGAATGGGACCGGAAGCAGCTTCTCATTGCTGGAGCCACCGCATACTGGCGTGGATTCGCAAGGTTCACGAATCAGGTGGGCATAACCAAGAAGATAGACTGGGGTCTCTCGCCCTCCGTGGTAGAGGAGTATCTTCCGAAGTTCATGGAAGTCGACGCAGACCCGGCATTCTTCAGAATGTTTCGTGAGCCCGAGGAGCTGGAAAAGGACCCAACACTCTACCTACTCCCAGGGTAGTGAGGTTGAACGTACGGACGTGATGTCACATGAGTAGACCCAGTGAAACCGATGAATCTCTCCATTCGCCGTCTGGGCGTCCGGACTGGCGCGAGAGCTACTACTTCAACTTCGTCGATTCAGGACTGAACGTGTCTGGCTTCTCAACCATCGGTCTTCTGCCCAATGTCGGTAAGCGCGAATTCGTCTTTGTTCTCTTTCACGATGGCAAGCGAGAAGTGTACTTTGTCGAGCCTACAGGTGCAGTCCCGAAGGGTCATGCCGAGTCTCTCTCTGATGGCCATTTGAGCTATGAGCTCATCAGCCCTCTTCATGAGTGGAGAATCAGTTTCGCCGGAGTCGACATGACAGCGGAACTGAAGTGGAAGGCGCGATACCCGGCATACATGTTCGGCACAGGAAGTGGTACGTCTTGGACTGGCCACTTCGAGCAGTCTGGACGTGTGACTGGCACGATAGAGTTGGCGAAGGGTGGACCAATCAAGCTGAAGGGCCTTGGTGAGCGTGACAAGAGCTGGGGCACACGCGATTGGCACATCGAGGGCTGGTTTGCTCTCCACGCACAGTTCGAAACCTTCTCGATAGGGCTTCGACGTGACATGGTGAAGGGGGAAGCGCATTCGTCGGGTGGCATCTCTTCGGCTAGGAAGCACGTGCCAGTCACAGATGTTGAGCTTCAAACCGGGTTCTCAAGAGGTGAATCGCGTATGCCAATCAAGGCCAAAACGCGTGTTCACGGGGCAGACGGTTCTTGCTACACCCTACAGTCAAAAATGATATCGCCTAGTGCTTTCGTCAGATTCTCTCGCCCGTTCCCCGGCGGTACAACTGAGCTATACGAAAACATGGCTGTCCACAAGTGTCAGGAGTCAGGTGAAACAGGCAGCGGGCTGCTAGAGTGGCTGTTCACACATCCTGAAACACAAGGGCCGGCTGCGGATCAGAAGACCCGCCCGGCACCTTGAAGGCTCACTTGTACCACTATTTCACGTTGTCAGCATTGTGGGTATAGGAAGAGCTGCCGCCAGAACCCAAGCGAACAACATAGCATTGACTGCAGCACCAAGGTAGTAGTGGTCTGTAAGGTGATAGCCCCACACCGTGACGACCGCGCTAGTGGCGAAATAGGGCGTGAAGGCATAGAAAAACAGGAGAGAGAAACCTGCATACCCCACAATGATTGGCATCCCCGTGATTAGACCAAAGCCGTACTCAAGTATCACGATGGAGAGGTACGGGATGCACTTGATGAACATCGCCCTAATGGTCCAGTCCAACTGTGTACGACCCCAAGTCTGTTTCGCCCCCGTCCTCAAAACCCCCATCAACCAGAACCCGTCAACCAAGAAGTAGACGAAAAACACTACAAAGTACAGCGGCGCTACTAGCGCACGAGCTGGCGTGAGGTCGTTGAACCCGGGGAGGAAACACCGGATGTCGAGTGCGAAACCTAGGTCAACCAAGAGGGTCCATGCATAGAGCCAGACAGTCACAGAGAGAGCCAACAGGAGAGTTCTCACGAGCTTTCGGAGTGGTACTTCAGAACCACCGTCTATGCTGACGAGGGATTTGAGGCTGACACCAGATCTAGGAAACCGCCAAAGGACGAGAGCGGCAATCAGTGCACTTCCCAGAATCCATGTGCTCACCGCAAGACCAAAGCTTTGCAGCGGGTGAATCACTCCTTCCGCCAACGCGCCAATTGCTAAGAGCGGGAAGAACGTTCCCAGACCAATCGCACCGTAGACAAGCCCCCGGATGACGTACGACTTGCTACTTGCCGGATTTCCTGTGTTGGATTCATGTTTCAGTCCGGAGAAGGCGGGAAGGTCGATTACGATTGCCAGCAACGGAAACACCGAGAGAAGTGCGCCAAGGAGGCTCAGGAATCCCCCTACCAGCCAACATGGATAGATGAGGTCTGTCTTCTGAAGCCAGTGTGCGTCCTCTGATCCTCCTTTTAGAGTGTCCTTCATCCATTCAACACTCTCACTCACAATCTCTGGGTTCACTGTTTCGAACAGATGGTTTGTACGGGCAATGAAAAGCTCACGAGCAGTCCCGTTTCTGAAGTCACCATAAACGGTGCCTGCTTCGATGTCTGTGCGACCGAACGACTCCTGCAGACCAGTGCGGTTTGTGGAATAGCGCACGAGAGAATCAAACTCGCCTACTGCAACGAGCATGTTTCTAGGATACGTTGTGTTGGCTGTGTCAATGACAGGGCTGCCAACTATGACCAGCGCATTCACAGCGACTGTCGAGTTCTGAATGGCAGTCCACGCGATTCCTCCTCCCATACTATGACCGATGATACCGATAGAGGACGCATTGACGTAGTCGAGTGTGGTCAGAAACTCTAGGGCAGCAGTCCCTGCACCTGTGCCCGGGTCTGAGTCACCATGCCCGTTTGCATCGATTGTCAGCACGACAAATCCTCGTCGGGCCAACTCGATACCGAAGGCCATGAGCCATTCCTTGCTCTGAATGATGCCGTGAATCACCACTACAGCTGGAAGCGGGACTGAGTTCGTGGCGTAGGTAGGCCTCTGGAGGGTGCTGTGTATATTGGAGCCATCAGCTGCCCGGAAGTCGACTTCAGTCACAGCGACACTGCCCAGCCCTCCTTGGATCACAGATGCTGTGGCAGTGCCGGTTAGGATTAGAACCACACTGAGTATCAGTATGACATACCTTGGGCGGAATCTTGACATGGACTGCTTCTCCTGAGTGAACCCCGACTGTTGTCAATCCCCCATTTATCTAGTATGAATCTGAGGAATAGGAATCCATATCATGCTCATGAGCATCTCGTACTTCGATGCCAGACTGGGAACAGATATTCGGTGAAAGGGGCAAGGTCTTCACCGAACCCCATAAGGACATGGCTAGGATTGCCGATCTGTTCTGCGACAAAGGCGTTCACAGGGTCTTGGACTTGGGCTGTGGAACCGGACGACACCTCGTATTCTTCTCGCGACGCGGGTTCGAGGTGTACGGCTTCGATGCGTCGCCTCGGGCGCTATCTATAGCTCATCAATGGTTACACGAGGAAGGTCTTGAAGCAGACCTGAGGCTGCACCGGATGGAGAATCGTTTTCCTTATGCCGATGCATTCTTCGATGCCATCGTTTCGGTACAAGTGATTCATCACAACCTGATGAAGGGCATTTTGAAGACGGCACGGGAAATTGATAGGGTTCTAAAGCCTGGAGGTCTGGTTTTCATAACTGTGTCGACAATGACCGAGTACCGCTCTAGAGAGGACTGGGCCCTGGAACTGATTGAGAAGGATACATACCTTCCTCATGCAGGCCCTGAGAGTGGCCTACTACACCACTACTTCACTGAGGAAGAGATACGTACGGTCTTCAGTTCGTTCGACGTCCTGGAGCTGTACATAGACGACACAAGGCATAGGTGCTTCCTAGGGGTCAAGAGAAACCTCCATGATGGCTAATCTGCCGGCGAATCCCCAGACCAA
>PRDI01000028.1 GCA_003345595.1 Candidatus Thorarchaeota archaeon
AAGCAAGCCTGTGATCAACTAAGAGGCCACCTGCCGTTCGCTATTCTCAATCGGATTGCTCTTTGTTGGCTAAGGGGCAGTATGTTCCAGAATCGCTCGAAGTATCTGTGGTACGACCTCCACTGGAAAACTGTGTCCCATTCCCTCGATGATTAGCAGCTTTGCACCTGGAATGCTCTTGGCTGTGTCTTTTCCACCTTCAACAGGTATCAGCGGATCCGCACTCCCGTGAATGACAAGGGTCGGAATCTTCACTTTAGCTAAGGCTTCACTTCGGCTCCCAGAACCAATGATGGCTCCCAGTTGTCTTGGAAGTCCCTGAGGATGATAGCATCTGTCATACTCTCGTTCTGAGTATTTGCGGACATAGTCTTCATTCAAGTGATATTTCGGCCCATGCAGTACCTTGGCAGCTTTCAGCTCATTGGCAAGGTAATCGGTCCGATTTGAGGTAGCGGGGCCAAGCAGAACCTCCATCGCCTCCGGCCTTGCCTGTGGTAGATTAGGGTTGCCCGTCGAAGACATGATTGATGTCAGTGTTCTCACTCGTTTAGGGTAGTGAATAGCCATGGTCTGAGCGATCATGCCCCCCATTGATACACCTACAACATCAGCCGATTTGACTCTAAGCACGTCAAGCAGACCCACTGAATCAGCGGCCATGTCTTTCAGTCTGTAAGGCACGTCCACCTTCTTTCCCAGTATTAGCGACATGATATCAGGAATGCCTGCTTGGTCAAACTTCGTTGATAGCCCCACATCACGATTATCGAAACGGATGACCCAGTGACCCTGTGCGGCGAGCGCCTTGCAGAACGCCTCGTCCCACCGGATCATTTGCGTACCTAGTCCCATGATCAGTAACATAGGTGGCAATGAAGGGTTTCCGAACGTGTCATATGCGATCTCAACAGACCCAATCTTGGCAGTCTTCTCTCCACTATACGGTATCTGACTCAATGCTTCTTTCCTCCAACTAAACGCCGAGATACTTGCATCCCGCCACCCTATCTATCTTTCCAACGGCGAGCACTCCTCTTCTTCTGAGGTTCATTCACAGCAATTCTCGTCCGCAGGTAGGCTCTTCACTAGGCCTCCGAATACGGATCCAGCCGGCATCGGTCACTCAATTCCTTCCTGTTGCCTAAAACGTTTTGAGAAATTCTTGAATCTGATAGTCGTATTCACGAGTTTCTAGGATGGCTTCGTTACGTTTGCCCATGGTCACAACCCGAAGTGAAACAAAACCTATGTCACTCTGGAAATGCGCACAGCATGACTCGCTGGACTCAAGCCTCTTCAGTCCATACTTGCCGCTAAAGAACACTACTGCCTTGTCAATGATTTCCTTGGGGGCTAGGTTCGTGACCTTACTCATTACCTTCATATGCGTTCACTATAGTGAACAGACCACGCAATATACGCCTTTGCATACTGGAATTGCCAGAGCATCTCGACTCCCAGAAAGGGCCTTGAGCATCAGGTAGGCCGCTATCACGGGATCTTTCATTGTGGGAGCCATCATTTCCTACAAGCCTGTGGACGAGAGTTTCACAAAACAGCTGGCAATGACAAAGGACATCTTCACAGCTGTCTTCTTCGCCAGTATTGGGTTGGCGATCAACCCCTTCGATATTCCACTCCTTCTGCCAGCGGTCTTCATCATCCTAGTCGTGGCTATTGGTGCTAGGCTGGGCGGAGGTCTAGAGGGGACGGGCCGCGGGGCTGCACGGCAGAATCCTGCTGAGTTCGACATTCAGCTTGGCTGTAAGTGGAGAGATGTCACTTGTTATCGCGCGCGAAGCCTTTGCCGCGGGATTTGTTGAAACAGACTTCTTTACACTGACGACGATAGTGGTCATAGGTTCCATCTTCGTTGTCATGCCGCTCTTCTCCAGAATGGCACCGCCCTTGTCTGTTGGTCAGCGGGAGGACTTGCGGAGTAAGCAAGGTTCATCTGGCTATTTGACCTAATCACAGCTGGGGAATAGTGGTCTGAGGCTGAATAGACGACAATCGGGTCTCGCAATCATTATCATCGCCAGTCTGGTCACGGGGATAGTGATTGCTCTTGCCGAGGTCAGGACGATTAATGGACTTTGGGGGTTGTGGCATGAATCACAGTTGTACGATGTGAACTCGAACGAATCTTACTCTGTAGTCTTCTACTCTGTGAATTTCACTTTCCTCTATAGAGAGGAAGTCCCACTGGATGCTGCGAGTCCCGTGCACTTCAAAGTCACGTTCTCAGACGGATCATTTGAGCTTCTCAACACTTCAATTGGAGGAATGCTCTTCATTCCGTCTCGAGTTGTTTTGAGCGACCACATTAACCCTGCTGCCGCCATTGTTACGTCAATCGATCGTGACCACTGGTACCAATGGTATTATGCTGTGTCAGTCTGACGACTTTTCCTAGCACTTGCAGGCCAAGCAAGGACAGACTCAAACAAAGTTCGACCGACTGGTGCTCGTCCAGAAACACACTCTTACACTTGTCCGTCAAGTGCGTTCTGCTCTCACAGAAAGACTTAATATATCTCATCAGTGAGATAGGATACATATCTCAACGCTGAGATGGGTACTGAATACCTGGTGAAACACAATGGAAATCAGGTTTGACATTGGTGCTGAGTCAGGCCATCCGCATCTGCCTGTACTCGTTAATGGGCAGGGCCCCTTTATCTTCACTCTGGATACCGGGGCAACTGCAACAACGATTTCGAAATCCTTAGCGGAGAAGCTTGGCATTAGGACCTACGAAGGTGACAAGAAGATGGCCTCTGGTGTCGGAGGCGGTCGTGTTCCGGTCGCATTCGCCAAGGTTGATAGATTGCAGATAGGGACCGAGGTGGTTGAGAACGAGGAAGTTCTCGTCATAGACTTCGAGTCCGCCATGGGTGGTGTTTGTTTCACCGCTGGCGTCATCGGGCACTCATTCCTGAAGAACTACGTGATGTCTGTGAACTATCCTGAAAAGAGGATAAGATTGGAGCGGACGAAGGGCGCTTCCTCTCGTCGGTATAAGAACGTAGCGTGGCAGGAGTTTCAGTATGTTGAGGACTCGCATCTGATAAGTGTGCCAACGTACATCAACGGAAATGGGCCCTTCCATCTTGTGGTCGATACAGGATCGGGAGGCACAGTGATCACACCACGGATCGCACAGCAGCTGGGTTTCACTGAAGATCAGGCAGTAGCCGCGGTTCGAGTTGCAAACCCGACCAATCGGGGCTGTGCGGATGGATGCCAAGGAGTAGGCGGAAAAGCACAGGCCTATGGTGTCCAGATTGACAGCGTTTCTGTCGGCCCGGTCACCCAAGAGAACACGATAGCGGCAGTCATTGACCTCAAGGTTGTATCACCCAGAGGTGAGCTGATACGTGATGGCATTATCGGGTATCCTTTCATGAAAGACCTGGAAGTCATTATTGACTACCCCAACAGAAGGTTTGCATTTCTCAGGACTGAAACGGCTAGCCAGAGCCACATTAGGTGAGCTTTTAACAAGGCCTACTTATGAGATAGGTTGGACTGCCCAATCGAGAGAAGTCCACCATCTCGCCCCGAGTCGGGAGGTGTGTTTCAATTCCGAAAGGCCGCACTGACCCAGAGCTCCAAGCAAAGCTGAGAACGATGGAACTGATGACCAGGATCATCAAGATCGACTCCTGCTTATCCATCTACTCGTATCTCCTATTGTTCGGAAAGACAACGCCTGCAAAGCTGAGAGATGGGACCGGCCTGAGTAAGGCGACGATGTTCCGCAACCTCGCACTGATGTTGGAAGCGGGCGTACTCGCAAATGAGCAGGACTCAGATGTGACCGACAAGAGATACTCACAACACTACTACATCTCAAGGAATATCATTGAGATGAGCAAAGAGCTCAGTTCCCCGGATCTGGCATCCTACGCCGACTCACAAGGCAGAGCTGGTCTAGTGGCTGAGTGGGCTAGCAATCTCGAGTTCCTTCCTGCCACTCTCAATCAGTATACGACGCACCTGCTTGTTTCTATGCCTTGCCAGAAAGAACCGGAGGAGTCTTCCTCCAGTGTAGTCACGAAGCTCATGGTCTTTCGTGTTGGCGAAGGTGAGAACCCCGGTGAGGTAGTGAGAAGCCTTCAGGACTTTGTCGAGTGGTTTGACAGCAAACACAAGACAAAGCGACGCGACTGGAGAAAGCCGATTCAGAACCCTGTCGTGCTCTCAATTAGCCTTGTGTCTGCCGACAGCGCAGGTCGTTGAAGCAGCTGGATCCCAGCATCTCTACTAATGCCAAGCGGTTGCCTTCCTTATCCAGCATGCAGTATCTATCCTCTAGGCGTTGCCCAGCATAATGCGCACACCTTCACTCTTATTGAGTAGGAAGACACAAGAGAAACCCGCGACTCCACAAGGAGACCGTGAGCCGCTGGGCGGTCTCACAGAGAGGACATGAGAAACATGGCAAGTCGAAAGACAGCATCCTATGAGATTAAGACTTACGAAGAGAAGTTCATCGAGGAACAGGCGAGAATCGGAAGGGAGGCCACCAAGGACTGGACCCAATACCGCCAGACTCCCGCCGAGGAACTCAGGAAGACCTACTCGGCTCCCGGTTTTGATGCTAGCACGAGATTTTATGCATTGCTCAAAGGCGAGCTTGTAGGCTATCTGACTGCGTCTGTCATGAGCGGTACTGCTGAGAAGACGGCAGTCACGAGGCTTCCAGTCGTCAAGAAGGGACACGAGCGGGCACAGAAGCTCCTCATGGATCATGCTCTCAAGGTTCTCAAGGAGAGAGGCGTATCAGTCGTTACGACGGAAGTTGGAAAGGGATGGGGCGACTGGGAAACTCTTCTCAAGCAGTACAAGTTCGAGGATACCGGGGTCTCACAGTACCTTGCGGAGAAGAGTATCTCGTCCATCGATCTCTCGCATCTTCCGGCTCCTGAAGGCGTTGAGCAGTACGAGCGGGGCAAAGACCGGGACGTCTTCGGTACAATGCTTGCCGGGTTGGGATTCCCGGCCGAACGAGTGAAACTGCTAATGGATCAGTACGAGTCGGGCGCTAAGGACTCATACTTCAGGAGAGTGGCGGTATTTCGTAAGGACAACAAGACAGTAGCCGCTTCCGCCATAACCGTTCCAGACAATGAGCCTGATGTCGCGCGAGTTCTCAGGGTCATGATGGTCCCAGGTGTTGACCTGTCCGATGTGGGCGGAAGGATCATCAGAAAGCTCGTTGAAGCGGGGGGAAAGGATGGGTTCAAGAGATTTCGCATGACCTTGTTGCCCGACAATGTCAAGGCGTACAATGATTTGTTTTCTCGCCTCGGAGTCGCTGCCGCTCCCTTCATACACACATACGAGAAACGGCTCTAGATCTACACCAGCGCACTGGACCTGGAATCAGACTCCAGTCATAGGCGATCTTGTGTCGCGCTCAATATGATTGGTGTTGGTTGCAGGAGTCGTACTCACAGATCGACCAAGGTTACGAGTCGCATGCGGTGGGCTCATCTATAAGGGCCTTGTCCGTCCTTCACGCTACAGTGGTTTCGCATGCACAGCGGAGGTGATGCAGGATGGATAGTCAATTGATTTCTATTGCTCTCATCCTAGCAGTCTGGTAGAAAACACACATCAAGAGGCTCCCAAAGGTGAGAAGGAGTCCAAAAAGAGCGAAGGTAAACCTCATGACCCTGAACAACTCCGTTCCGGGGTTCCAGTCGGTCACCGGAAGCCAGCTAGTGAAATCGACGATCATTCCGGTCGTGGTTGCTGCAATGAAGATTCCGACGGCTAGCTTCTGAACTGTAGTTGCCTGGCTTCTGGTCAGTCTTGGTTTATTCATGCCCCGCTTCAATCTCTCTTCGACAGTGTGTTGGTGCCCAAAGAGATTGAGCGATGCATAGATGCCAAGGATAATCGCAGCGATGGATACGAATGCGAGAACCCATGTGACAACGAACAATTCGACATCTGTCAGCATGGGGCGAATTCACCCCTTGAGCAGTCCAGATACACGGCCAAGCCAATACGACTCTCGTAACTTAAGACTAGTGAAACCGAGCCACTTTGACTCACCCTCCTCGCAGTTTTGCATGAAGGGACTGCGTCCAGCTTCTGAAGGGCTCTGGTCGCTCTGAGGTTGTTGAATCTGAACCTAGAGGAGCTAATTGTTAAGTGAGGGCGGAACAAGTGCGCTTTCATGAATGAAACCCTAGAGGTAATTGACAATCGAAGATCCCTGAGAGGTTATGACTCGCGGCCGCTCAGTCAGGAACACAAAGACTTGATCATCCACAGCGCAATCCGCGCTCCCACTGCGGGGAATATGATGCACTATTCGATTATTGAAGTGGCAAGCCAAGAGAAGAAAGACCGATTGGTGAAGACGTGTGACAACCAGCCCTTTATCGCTAAGGCCCCTCTGGTGCTCCTGTTTCTTGCAGATTTACAGAGATGGTATGACTTCTTTGAGTTCTCACGTGTCCCCGAGCTCTGTGAGGACCGCCAGATCGAGTACTCCACTCCTCAGGAATCTGACCTGTTGCTTGCCTGCTGTGATGCCTTGGTGGCAGCGCAGAACGCCGTGATAGCTGCCGAATCACTGGGGATAGGCTCATGTTACATTGGTGACATAATGGAGAACATAGAGATTCACCGTGAGATGTTTGACCTGCCAAAATGGGTCTTCCCAATTGCACTACTGTGTTTCGGATATCCTATCAAGCATGAAGCAATACGCAAGAAATCTCCACGCTTTCCGCAACGATTCGTATACTTCAAGGACAAATACTCTCGGGTAGATGGGCGACAGTTCGATACCATGCTTATGGAACACTTTGGGATATCAGACGGTTTCTACGGCAACACTCAGAACATGGGACAGAG
>PRDI01000029.1 GCA_003345595.1 Candidatus Thorarchaeota archaeon
GCCTGCCCAATCACCTGCAGGTCAGAATTGGCGATGTTGTCGTGCAAATAAGTCGCATACTTGATTGGAGTCATGACATCGTTTTCGCCGACGATGACAAGGGTGGGTATGGAGATCTGGCCTATCCTCTGCATAACGTCAAAGGTGTTGCAGAGCTCGAAATCTCGGCGTATGATTGGCACCGGACACTTGCGAGCCTCGGCTTGTGAGGCTTGAACCATATCCTTTGGGGCGCTCTCATGGAACATGAACTCTGCCAAGGCTTCGAAGTACCCTTCTGGGTTGTTGTCGAGAAGGTTGAATATCATCGGGGCGACCCTGAGACGGGCGCCAGTCCCAACGAGAACCAGTCCCCCCAGGTCTTCAGACCTGTCTAGAGCATACAACTGTGCCAACGCGCCGCCCATAGAATGACCAACAAGCACAGGTTCGTCACACAGACGCACCACGGACTCAATATCGTCAAGGTATGATTTGAGCACATCTGTCGGCCGTCTGTCTGGGGTCTTCCCGTGCCCGTTGAGGTCGATGGCCATCACGTGTGCCTTCTTTGAGAGAGCTCTCACTTGCATGGACCAGATTGTGGACGAACCTCCAGCCCCGTGTACCATGATCAAAGATGTGGGATTCCTCTTGCCGGCCTCGTCGATGTGAATGTCCATACCTAGTGCCTTGCATAGGGTCGCTTTCAGTTTTTTGGAGAGCGTTCCAAGGGAAAAGAAACCTATGTCTGTTGCTGCGCTTGTTTACTCGGACTGAAGGGATTTCGCGGAGGCCATTGCATTTTTTAGCCAGTTTGTAATCGGTTAGGACCAGTCGAGAAACCTCGAGGGGCGAATTCGCCATACAACTCGACGTTACCTAGAGGTAGAGAGAATGAGCTCAACAAACAAATCGATGACAGCTATCGTTGTTGTCGTCATCGTGATTCTGGCCGGCGCAGGCGCGTACTGGGTGATCATGAATCCTCCAGTGCTGCCTGAGAACCCATACGATGTCGCAATCGTATTCGCTACCGGCGGTCTCGGTGACAAGAGCTTCAACGATGGCTGCAATAAGGGCGCACATGACGCTGTTGTCGCCTTCAACATGAACTACACCTATGCCGAGCCCACAGCTATCAGTGAGTATGAAGGCTATATTCGTGGCTATGCAGCCCATGCGCAGTATAGTACCGCATACAAGCTGATCATCTCAGTTGGATTCGATCAGGAAACAGCCCTGAAGGCGGTTGCGAAGGACTACCCGAACCAGCACTTCGCAATAGTCGACATGTTCATTGACCCGACCAACTACACGAACGTGGCATCTCTTCTCTTCAATGAGAACGAGGGCTCAGCGCTTGTCGGCGCCATGGCTGGTCTCGTGACCACAAGGGACAAAATCGGCTTTGTGGGTGGCATGGACATCCCATTGATTAACAAATTCGCAGGTGGCTACATATGGGGCGCTAACAGGAGCAACGTTAACGTCAACTTCACCATAGCCTACACTGGCGACTGGGTCAATACGGCAGCAGGCAAGAGTCTTGCTGATGGTATGTACGCAGCTGGATTCGACATCATCTTCGCTGCAGCAGGACGTTCCGGCCTGGGCGTTATTGATAGCGCTAAGAGCACGAACGGGACCAAGGCATACCCTGTCTGGGCAATCGGCGTCGATTCACCGCAGATGGATCTCGGAATCAACGCGGCAAACAACCTCACAGTTGTGCTGACCTCGATGCTGAAGAGGGTTGACATAGCCATCTACAGGCAGTTCGAATCGGTATTCCTGGGGACTTGGACTGGAGGTCTCAAGTTCGGAACTGTCGGCAACGGATTGGTGGGATACGAAGTCAATCCGACTTGGGTCCACCTTGATGACTCCGTGTACACCTACCTCTTCTCGCTTGAGAACGAGATCGGCACGGGCGCTGTGACAGTTCCTGATACCAAGTACTGGATCCATTGAAGACTACAGATAGGTCATATCCATGAGAGGGCTTTTCACCCTCTCCCCTCCTTTTTTCCAAGTATTGCAGGCACGCAGAAATGTTCAATGTTCCATCGTCAGCCTCTACTGTTATATAGACCTAGTTCCGTGCTAGGTCTTGTACTCTCATGCAGGTGGCAACTCGCATGGCCGAATCATCCGTCAGTCTGGACACGACTTCCCGGAACGCGGTCGAGCTTATTGGCATATGCAAGACCTTCCCGGGTGGTGTTCACGCCAACAAGAATATCACCCTAAGAATAAGAGAGGGAGAGGTTCACGGACTTCTGGGAGAGAACGGGGCTGGGAAGACGACTCTGATGAACATCCTATACGGTCTCTTGACCAAGGATGCGGGACGCATTATTATCAAAGGTGAAGAAGTCGAGTTACAGTCACCTCAGGATGCCATCGTGCGTGGAGTTGGCATGGTGCACCAACACTTCAAACTCATTCCACCCTTGACCGTCGCTGAGAATGTCGTCCTGGGCCTTGAGCCGATTCTCGTATCTACAAAGATGGAGTCTCATTTGGGCGGCTGGAGCGTCAAGTCCGTTGGGGTCCTGAGTCAAATCCTACCTGTTGACCTGAGTGCTGCTGAGAAGAGGATCGTGGCGATTGCAGAAGAGAATGGGATGAACATCGATCCGAAATCAAAGGTGATGGATCTGTCAGTCGGCCAGCAGCAGAGAGTTGAGGTCATTAAGACACTGTATCGAGCTGCAGACATCTTGATCCTGGATGAACCCACCTCAGTGCTCACTCCGCAAGAGGTCGACGAGCTGTTCGTGACGCTAAGCAAGTTCAAGGAGCAGGGCAAGACGATAGTCCTGATAACACACAAGCTCCGTGAGCCGATGATACTTTGTGACAGGATAAGTGTCCTTCGAGACGGGGAGCTCGTCGGCACAGTGAATAGAGAAGACACATCGCCTGAACAGCTAGCACGGATGATGGTCGGGAGGTCCGTTTCCTTTACTGTTGAAAAGCCACCAAAAGAACCCGGATCCAAAGTCCTTTCAGTAACTGACTTGGTTGTGTACAACGCACAGGGGCTAGTTGCAGTCAAAGGTGTATCATTTGATGTTCATGAAGGTGAGATTCTTGGCATTGCAGGAGTCGAAGGAAACGGTCAGACAGAACTAGTAGAAGGAATAGTCGGGCTTCGAAAGCCCAAGAACGGGCAAGTACTAGTAAATGGGAAGGATCTGACCGGGAAGAGTCCACGAAAGGTGCGGAACGCCGGCGTGAGTCATATACCCGAAGATCGACACAAGAAGGGGCTCGTACTTCCTTTCACAATTCAAGAGAACCTTGTGTTGGGCAGACACGCAGATGTCCCCTTTGCCACCGGTCCAAGAAGGATGCTTCTCAATCTCCAGGAGTCGAGGAGGGTTTCCAAGGACTTGGTTCAAACTTACTCTATCAAGGTGAGTGATGTTTCGTCCTCGGCTCAGACTCTTTCTGGCGGCAATCAACAGAAAGTCGTAGTTGCCCGAGAGCTGGCAGCGCAGCCAAAGCTCTTGATTGCAGCTCAACCAACGAGGGGGCTTGATGTCGGGGCCACCGAGTTCATACACCAGGTTTTGGTCGGTATGAGAAACGCAGGGTTGGGAGTACTGCTGGTATCTGCGGAACTCGATGAAATCGTGAACCTCTCTGATCGGATTGCTGTGATGTTCGGTGGCAAGATAGTCGCTATCAGGAAGCCTTCGGATACTACTGTAGAGGAGTTGGGACTCCTAATGGCAGGTCATGAGGTCGCAGGAGGAAGTGATGAGAGATGACCGCTGACGAGTCATCCGCTGAGGTAGAAGTTCCATTGACGACAAAGCCATTATCGTCCCTTGATCTTCTCAATGCCAAGCTGTACACTTGGAGCTTTTGGAAACCCGTCATGTGGGCTGTTATTTCCATTGTTCTTTCGCTCATTGTGAGTGCCGTTATTATGTTGTTATCAGGCTACGACCCTCTCTTGGCCTATCGCACACTCTTCTACGGTATGATAATCCAGCCCGATTATGCGCTCTATTTCGCTACACCATTGATTCTTACTGGCCTCTCCGTGGCTCTAGCGTTCAAGTGCGGGTTGTTCAACATTGGAGCTGAGGGTCAGGTCTACATGGGCTCTATGGCAGCTGCGATTGTGGGATATGCAGTCGCTCTGCCTATCGTAATTCACCCTCTGACATGCCTTGCTATCGGTGCTATCGCGGGCGGACTGTGGGGCTTCGTCCCTGGGCTCCTCAAGGCATATCGAGGAGCACATGAAGTTGTGACCACGATGATGTTGAGCTACACTGCGATTCTGTTCACTCAGTGGCTTGCCACGTATCCACTGAGAGAGCCGGGACAGGTCCAACTAACCCCGCAGCTACCTGCGATACTGCCCTCGGCTGCTATCCCGAACGTGGTTGGCAACTATCTTCATTGGGGAATTGCACTTGCCATAGTGTCAGTCTTTGTAGTGGCTTTCATCTTGAACAGGACTGTGCTTGGGTATGAGATGCGAGCAGTTGGTTTCAACCGCGATGCCGCAGAGTACGCAGGCATAGATCCTCGTCGGAACATGGCTCTGGCTCTAGGACTGAGCGGCGCTTTGGCAGGCCTTGCTGGAGCAGGTGAAATACTGGGAAACTACGGCCGCTTCATAGATCACTGGTCGCCAGGTATCGGATTCGATGGCATAACAGTGGCAGTCCTCGGCCGCAATCATCCTTGGGGAACTCTGCTTGCTGCGATATTCTTTGGCGCTCTGAGATCGGGGGGCACATTCATGAATGCCGTGGCACATGTTCCGATCGAGATGGTCGGTGTCATACAGGGACTCATCGTTCTGTTCGTGGCTGCGCCGAGAGTAAATGATTGGCTAGCGAAGAGTGGCTTTGGTTATGCGATTTGGGTGAAGAACGAACCCAAGATAGCTGTGCCCAACCTCGCGGCGTTGGTGTTTGGAGTCATCAGCTCCGTGCTTGCTCTCGGGTACTGCACCATGAAAGGACTAGGTGGCATGTTCATCGGTCTCTACTTCTTGGTAGCGATTGTCGGAGCTGTTTCCTTTGGCATGACTCTGTCGAAGTATCGGCGCGCACCCTTCATCCACGTGGTACTCTGCATGTTGTGGCTCCTGACTGGAGCCGTCGATAGCTTGTACCTTGGTGGGGTTTCATTCAGGACGGCAGCCGTCATGAGCATAGCCGGTTTCATGATTGCAGTTGCCCTCTTCTGGGTGCGCTCAAAGATGATCAAGGAAGGGAGGTGCCAACCATGATGCAGGCTATAGATCCCAATCTACTCTTGTTGGGTTGGCTTATCAGGTCCACTCTCGAGATGTCGACACCCCTCGTGCTGGCAGCTCTGGGAGGGATGTTCTCAGAGAAATCAGGCATTGTGAACATTGGCCTTGAGGGCATGATGCTAATGGGAGCATTCACTGCCGCTGCGGTGAGCTGGTACACCGGTAACCCTTGGCTTGGTCTGTTAGGCGGGATTGCTTCAGGTGGTCTCCTTGCAGTTGTCCACGCGGTCGCATGTGTCACTTTCAAGGGAAACCAGATAGTCAGCGGCACCGGCGTCATACTATTCGCATCGGGCTTCACGACTGTGATGCTCAAGGTAGTCTGGAATGCGCAGGGGGCCTCTGACCCGGTGACCAAGATTCCCGATGTATACATCAACCCCATCAAGGACGTACCGATTCTCGGTACTGCATTTGGCCAGATGTCTCCAATCGTCTATCTCATGTTTGTGATGGTAGCCTTGTCATACTACGTGCTGTACCGGACGCCGTTTGGTCTGAGAGTAAGGGCATCGGGGGAGGATCCCAGCACGCTGGACACAGCGGGGGTTAACGTGGATCATGTACGTTTTGTTGCCGTTGTCATCAGCGGATGTCTGGCCGGCTTTGGTGGCTCGTATCTCTCCATAAGCTTCCTAGGATTCTTCGGCAAACTGATGACGGGCGGCCAAGGTTTCATTGCTCTCGCTGCATTGATATTCGGCAATTGGACGCCGATTGGATGTCTCTTGGCCGGCGTGTTCTTTGGCTTTCTGAACGGTTTCCAGAACACAATCCAAATACTGAATGTGCCAGAGCTGCAACTATACCTCAACTTCGTGAAGATGCTCCCCTATGTCCTCGTCGTGGTCGCTCTGGCAGGCATCAGAAAATCCATCCCACCAAAGGCCGTAGGTACCGCCTATGAGAAGGAGGCGAAAGCGTAGTCCTGAGTTTAGTGTCCTGTGCCGCAAAATCGGGCATACAGTCATGCCGCTTGCTCGCTAGACTTAAATCCAAATGCCGAAGTTGACCGTGCCTTGATGGACATACATAACCGAACATCCTTCATCCTGTGTGTGATCGGAGGAGGTCTTCTGATAGCATCGGCTGCAAGCGGCACAATCGGAATACTGGATGAGATAGTCGATGGTTTTAGTCAGCTCTTTGGCCCACATTTCGTCATGACGTTTGCGATAGTCATGGGCATTCTTGGTGTCCTCACTCTGTTCGGTGGCATCGGAGTGATCATCGCAGGATTTGTGCTTACTACCAGTAAGATTGAGTTGGGCCGCAACATAATACTGATCTCAGTCGCCATGGGTGTGCTCGGCCTTGCCATGAGCCTTGTTCAGCTCATCATTGCCGGCAACCCAATGATGGAGCCTTCCTCGCAAATTGCTCAGATACCTGGTTGGGTGGGTGCGATTCTTTCCGTCGAGGCACGTATCATAGCTGAACAGAAGC
>PRDI01000030.1 GCA_003345595.1 Candidatus Thorarchaeota archaeon
TAGTTTTGCCTGCATACAGGTAGGTAGTATCTCCCGAATCTGTGCTCTTGTCGCTATGCCGGGCACCATGGAAGAGAGATGCGACACAAGTTCGTAGAGCTGTTGGAATAGCGTGTCTTCCTGCCCTTCCGATATTTGGCAAAGCGTCTTGAGCTTTGTTATGCATTTGGTTCTGATTGCAAGCACTGGATCCCTAGGATCGGGGGAATAGCAGAAAGCCCACACAATGTCTAATCTTCTGATGAAAGCAAACCTATCATCTACTGCAAGACAAGATGGCAACATTCTGTCCAAAATCGGCGAACTCGCATCCAAGCTCGAGTTCTCTTTGCTCTCTTTAATCTCGCGTGCGAAGGAATCCGACTGTGCCGTTTTGGGGCTGGGAATAGAGTTCGTGACAAACCTGAAGTGTCTGGCCTGGGCATCACCATCTATCCCATACACCTGAGCGAACTTCTCAAGGACATCCCGGACATCCGCCGGGTACCAGAGTGCATTTTCCCGTCGCTTGACCTGTTCATAGACGATTCTGTCATCCCAGTATAGGGTTATATCCTCAGCATCTTTGTCGACGTCCTCAAAGGAGATCTTGTAGGGCCCTGAGTCTGACAACATCTCGAGTAGCCTAAGAACCCCGACAACAGTTTGATAATAGAACCCTGAAATGGCGCTCTTTCCTGGCAGACCGACTTCCCCATCATCATTCATTGCTGGTATAGTTGCCGAACCTTTTCTCCGAAATGGCCTCGATGCAGTGCGCGCCTGAAAGTGGCTATTATGATGCTGGCCCCAGCAATTCCCGTGTCCGCTTTCACCCTATAAACTCATGTCAGGTGCGCATTGGTGTAGACTGCAAGAACAAGCCCTCCAAGCTTGGGGCCCGGGTTCGATTCCCGGCAGGCGCACCACACCTCTTGTATTCAGATTTGATGTTAGAGTCCATGTCTACACAATCCTTTTGTTTATCACCTTCTGACGGCGCCCTAGTCAACGAGGAAGTGCTCCTGTGGAGGCTTCTCATGCTCCAAGCTATGCTATGACGAGGACTTTGCATGGACTCGCTACGACACAATGGCATCTATGTACTTAGACCGCCAGACCCCCACAATCTGACTATTCATGTCCGCGGCAAGGACATGATACTGGACGGGCTCCAAGAGGAGATGGCCGTCGCTTGGGTGAAGAAGATCGGTACTCCCTACGTAGACGACCCGGTGTTCAAGAGCAACTTCTCAAGGGACTTCAGTAAACAGCTAGGCATCAACCCACCTCTACGGCTTGATGACGTCGGAGAAATAGACCTCGCTGAGGTGACTGCATTTGTCGAGGTCCAGCGCAAGAGAAAGGAGATCATGACAAGGGAAGAGAAGAAGGCTGACCTAGAGCGTAGGAAAGCAGAGAGGGAGCAACTCAAGGAGCACTATGGCTACGCCACAGTTGATAGTCAAAAGATGGAACTGGCAAACTACCAGACTGAACCCTCGGGGATATTCATGGGACGTGGTCAGCATCCTCTGAGGGGTAGATGGAAGCAGGGAGCATCTGAAAGAGATGTCACCCTTAATCTCGATCCTAGTGCAGTGCATCCTGACGGGAACTGGAGGAAGATAATGTGGGTGCCGGACAGCATGTGGATTGCAAAGTGGATCGACAGGCTAACGCGGAAAGAGAAGTACATCTGGTTACATGATTCCACGCCGATCAAACAGGAGAGGGAGGAGGCAAAGTTTGACAAGGCTCTCAGAATGGAAGAAAAGACCGACCAGATAAGTTCGTACATCATGGAGGGCCTTCACTCGCTGGAGGCCAAGCGAAGAGAGATAGCTGCTGCATGCTACTTGATAGACAGACTGAGCCTGCGAGTCGGCGATGAGAAGGACCCCGATGAAGCAGATACAGTCGGTGCCACTACACTAAGGGTTGAACACCTCACTTTCAAGAAAGAGTCAGTAGTCTTCGATTTTCTGGGAAAAGACAGCGTACCATGGCATAGGGAGCTGGATCTTCCACCTGACATATTTGAGGTTTTCAAAGAGCTCTATGAGAGGGCATCTGAGAAGGTCGAGTCGTTCAAAGCCCGAGCGAGCACGAAAACTTCTGCTGACCCCAAGAAGATTGCGCTGATATTTCCCGATGTCAGAAGTACTCACGTTAACAAGTTCTTGAGTGAAGTCGATTCGGATCTGACGGCAAAGGTGTTCAGAACCCTGCACGCCACTGTGAAGATTCGGGATGAATTGGACCAGAGTAAGGTGAGAAGGACAGATCAAGAGTTTGCAAAGAGGGCCGCGTTCAAGAGCGCGAACCTCGAGGTCGCCAGAGTCATGAATCATACGAAGCAGGCTCCGAAGGGCTGGGCTAGTACCGCCCAGCGGTACGAATCAAGGATCAGGGCCGCAGAACAAAAGCTGGCTATGACGAGAAAGCGGCTGACCAGTATGAGAGCGCGGCTGAGAGAGGTCAAGAAGAAGGAGGAAGCCGGACGGGCGAAGTTCGAAGAATCGGTCCAGCGACAGAAGCAGATTGTCGACAAGAACTGGCAGTCCGTGATTGCATGGCGGGCGCGCCGTGACAAGGCGAACCTCACTTGGGACAACGCGAGGGATAGAAGACGCCGAACACGAACGAGCAGGCGCAAGGGTCTGACTACCAAGAAGGAGCGCCTCGATAAGGCAAAGGTTAGAATAGACAATACGAGAGGCCGGCTTGATAAGATTGAGGCTAGTCTTGTCAATGCACGTGCGCGGTACGAGAAGAGCCGTGATGCTTTGGACAAGAGGGTGGCCGCGTTTGCAGCCCTGAAGGGAACGTCTGCAGAGAGGATTGACCGCGTCCAGGAGGCAGTCCGAGCCCAGAACGACCGGGTGAAGAAGGCCGAAGCAACTAAGCAGAGGCTCGAGACAGACTACGAGTTGGCAAACGCCAGCCGAACATGGAATCTCGGTACCTCTCTCAAGTCGTATGTCCATCCACGTGTAGTGCACAAATGGTGCCAGAGAGTCGACTTGGATTGGCGATCACTCTATTCCAAGACGCTCCAGAGGAAGTTCGCCTGGGTCGAGATGTCCTCACTATCGGGTCAGAAGTAGTGTGGTGCGCTCGCCGGGGCTCGAACCCGGACCACATCCATGACAGGCAGAAACGCCATAATCTGTCATAGATATCGTAATATCAACTACAGCCAATTTCTCTCACACACATCGCCGCTACGCAGCCCCCGTTTCTGACTAATCCCGCAACAACAAAGTCCGTGAGATGCACCCCCATGAAACTCCACAAGCACCTATTCCTTGCCGTCCTGTGCGTTACAGTTTCTCTTCCGCTCGTCACTTTCCAGAGGAACTACGAGCCAGCGGCCACGACCAGCATCGAAGGAAACGCGCCTCAACCGATCGGAGTCAGCGGAGTGCCAGATACAGTGCCTTCGCAGCCACAGCGAACAGGCTCTTTCGTAGTATCTCAGGACTCAATCAGTGGTACAATGAACCCTGTGAGAGTGAGGCACTCAGGGTATCAAGTGAGTGACATGGTGAGAGCAAGAACAGACACAGGCACGAACACCAAGAGAAGCCTCACGATTGATGAGTCTGGCGGGTGGTTCGCAAGCCAGGCCGCAGTTGAGGTGACTGACAGCCGAAGACTGTATGCACTGAATGGCACTTTTGATGCTGGAGTCCTCCCGTGGTGGAATTCAACCTACGACCCAAGTGGTGGCCGTCAGACTCAGAGTGCAACCTTCAACTCAACTTGGGAGCATGTTTGCGTCACGAACGTCGGCAGGTATCTTGCCGGCACGTACACTCACTATGATGGAACAGAAATCCTCTGGTCGCAGACGGTGACCAATTCGCCATTGGTAGAAGACTTCTCTGTTAGCTTCGAATTCCTCTACGAATCCGGTCCGCTAGACCCCAACGGCGACGACTTCCCATTCTCGTCGGTCTACCTCGTGTTCTATGCAGACTCCCAGCCATACGTACTTGATCTGCTACATGACCTGGGCTCTAGAAACACGTGGTACGTCGTATCGGACTTCCGACTCAACATCACTGATGCCCCTTCGACCTTCGACATTGCGATAGGGCTGTGGATTTACGCCCCCTCCGGCAACCTGATCCTCTCGCCCAACGGAGATTACGATGAGGACGGAAACATAGACGGCTTGGCAAACGCCCAAACAATAGACTTGCGGTTGGACAACATAGCATTCGAGGGCATCTACGCACCGGGTTTCGAGGAAGTAGACATGACATTTCATGCCGAAGAAATGGAAGCATCAGTAACAGGGACTTCCACAACTGGCACAGCGACCATCACGAACCCCTCCTACTGGACTACCGACCACTTGCAGGTGGAGATCACTTCGAATACCAGCATCTCTTTCAGCTATAAGGTCACGCTCCTGATGCATAAGTACGAGAACTCGTCTTGGGCGAGAGACCCCTCGAAGGCCGGAGTCTTGTATGCGATGACGGAAGGCGGGAGCGCACTGCTCACGCTTTACACCTACGTCGTTGCATCATATGGTTATGAGAATGTTTCAATCGATATTGAGCATCCCTCAGACTGGGAGAACGTCACGGTACTTGATCCGCTGTTGAACGACCTCACAAGCCAGTGTAATGTTAGTGAGGGTGCGATTGGTGTTCCAAACGGCCTGTTGAGCCGTGTAGGGTGGTGGGAGATACGACTGGACTGTCCGAACTATGCAGAGAGTCTGATGGCACAGAAGTATAATACAGCGACCGGCGAGTGGTCAGAGGGCTCACTCTTTCGTGCAGGCAACAAAACAAGGATTCATGCAGAACTCGGAACAGCGACAAGTACACCGGACCAAGGCCAACCAGCTCAGATCAGTTGGGTCATGCCCAACGGTACCATCTGGAGAGAAGAGAGCATCGAAGCCATGATCAACGGGGCACTGAACGGTACATCGTGGACACTTGGGGGACAGAACACAACTGCGGGTCAATGGATGTTGGAGCTGTTCTGGACAAACGGCACTGAGATTGCGTATGCGGCTACTGGGTTCGACCTGTATCATGCCTCGAGCCTGACCGCAGTCCAGTCAGTCATAGAAACCGAGGCCAATTCCGTCATCACAAGCATTCTCAGGTACATTGACACCGACAACGGGCGATACTTGATGCAAGATGAAGCTGTGATTGCGGCTAACTGGTCTTCTGGTTCTGTCACTTACGACCCTAATCTTGTGAGGAATTGGTGGGAGGCCGATTTCGACACTTCGGTTGTCGGCGGAGGCGAGTTTCTGGTCGTTGTGGACGCCGTACAGTCGTACTTCGATGATGCATCATGCCAGTTCACCTTGAGAGTGCTCTATGAAACGACACTCGATGTGACATCAATAGGCGGTCCCCTAGCCACGACATCCTATTTGGAGAACTACACAGTCTGTATGAGATACTTGCTCGCCAATAGCTCCCCAGTAAATGGCGCAGACATCACGTTGGACTACACGGGCCCTGAGAACGGTCTTTTGTCCTTGGGCTGGAGGGCTTCTGGAGGCGGCAACTACTCGTTTAGTCTCAAGGGACTTGTGTGTGGGCTGTACGCCGTAACAGTGACGGGAACGAAGCAGTATCACTATTCAGCATCTGATACATTCATGTTAATGGTCGCTGAAGCGAACACCGTCTTGAATTCACCCAATGGCACATCGGATCTTGTGAGGATAGGTCAGACTTACAGACTGGTGGTTCATTACGAGAACAGTTCAGGCGGCGGTCTGGCAGGAGCCGATGTTGTGTTGGACAGTATCAACCCTAGTTCGGGACTCACATGTGCCAATTTCACGTATGAAGGCAACGGGGACTACTATGCTGACATAACGCCTGCGGTTGCTGGGACTTACACTCTCATTATGCGAGCTTCACTCTATAACCATGTTGAGGGAGTCGTGTCATTCGCCTTGACGGCAATGGCGATTCCCACTGAGCTAACGATCAGCAGCTCAGGAGCGAGCGTAGCCATAGATCAGATGTACACCGTGCAGCTGTTGCTGTTGGACGACGAAACCTATCCAGTTGACGGCGCATCCATTACCGTGGTGAACCCGCCGCTTGGACTTTTCTTCCAGGACTGCGTGCCGTTGTCCGGAGGCCGCTATAACATTACGATTGAGCCGCTCCAGACGGGAACGTACCAGATTGCCTTCAGAGCATCGCGCGAGAACTATCAGTACTCCACTGTAGGTTTCACTCTCATTGTGGGTTATATCCCGACGAGTCTGACAATCGAAGGCGGCGTGTCATCGGATTCGGTTGTCTTCACTGAGGATTGCGAGATGACTGTAGCATACTTGCGGACAGACGTGGGACAAGAGATTGAGGAAGCAGACTTCGCCCTGACATCAGTCCCCGTTACAGGGCTCGCATGGCGGGTCACGAACATGACCAGCGGCTACCGGTTGACATTCAGGACTGAGACTGTCGGCATCTGGATGATCTTCATAACTTCAAACAAAACCGGCTACATGGATGGCTTTGTCCAGTTCGAACTTGAAGTGACGACGATCCCTTCGACCATCAATCAGATTTCATTGGTGGACGACTTGATCTACGGCAGGCTCTACAATTTCACCTTCAACTACGTCATGAATAATGCAACAGGGATTGGAGGTGCCAATGTTACCCGTTCTGGACCGGGGGCCGAGTGGGCAACAGTGGTCGAAACTGGCAATGGTCAATATCGAGCTACGATGGCGCCCGAAGCAACAGGAACCTACACTCTCACTCTCATGTTTGAGAAAGAAGGCTGCGACACGAAATCGTCGACACTGTCCTTCGTCGTCATCCCCGCTAGCATGAGCATTGTCGATGTCCAAGGTCTTAATGCATTGGAGGGCGAAAACACAACACTGAGTTTCGGGTTGATTAACTCGGACTCGGGGGAGCCCATAGTGGGTGCATCTGTCCAGTTTCAGATTGTCACTTCGACCGGACCCGGAGCTATGACTGCCCTTCGAGAAACTAGCCCGGGCATCTATACGGCAACGTTCGTGATGTCGTCGTTCGGAACGTCAGACAAGATCCGAGTCTATGCATCACTAGACAACTATGAACTGGACGTGGACAGCTATGAGGTGGCTCTTAGCCCCTTGCTCAATGAGAGTGCGCAGCTCGGTCGGACGGTCAGTCAACTTAGTCCGTTCATCTTCGTCCTCTGCGTCGCCATTGTAGGTCTATCAGCCCGGAGAGCATCGCTCAGCAAGAAACGCAGGTGGAACATCAGAGCTCTGGCCACCAAGAGAAGGTTTGACGACATGAAGAGCCTCATTGGTGTCATCGTGTTGCATAAGGACAGTGGGATACCGGTGTTCTCCAAGATTCTGAAGAGTGGGCTTGATGAATCGCTCATATCGGGCTTCATAGCGGCTATTAGTCAATTCAGGTTGGAGTTTGGAGTCGATGAAAAGGAGGGGGCAGTGACACCGATATCCGATATCATCAGGGTGGTCAGAACCAAGAACCTCATATGCGCATTCATAACACTCGGCTCCCCTACAGATTCGCAGCAGGAGAAACTCCTGCGGTTTGCGAAGTCTGTCGGACTCATGTTTGACAGCATGTATGATTCGCCGCCCACCGGTATTATTGACCGTGAACGGTGGACCCAATACGAGAAGCTATTCGACGATCTTCTCGATGGCCATCTTCTTGACGACTACAGATATGCCGAAGATATGAAGCTGCCAAGGAGTCTTCGTACAGTCGCCAAAGCTGTGCGCCGGCTGGAGAACCCGGACAAGTTTGGTCTCGAAACCCTTGCCAGAGAGATGACCGGCCTCGGCGTAGAGGAAACAAAGGTATACACCGAAATAGCTGATGCCATTGAGAAGCACTATCTGGTCCCATTGCCCTCGCAAACTGACGTGCGCCCCGAAGCTCCAGACCCTGTACCTTAAGGATGGACAGGAAAAGTGGTGCGCCCGCCGGGACTCGAACCCGGGCCGGATCCGTGGCAGGGATCCATCATAGCCCCTAGACAACGGGCGCAGCGACAGAACCCGCGATGGCGAGTGTTAAAAAGCTTGTCGAAGGAGGGGAGCGTGGAATGCAGTTTGGCACTCACAAATCAAGTGCATTTGGGTGGACCGGTAGTCCAAGAGCGTCTAGACTGGATTGAGATGGCCAAAGGCATTGGTGTGACGTTCGTTGTCCTCGTACACTCCATCATCCCCCGGATAGACCCTGTGACCATCCATCTTAGTAGCTTCACGATTCCTCTCTTCTTTGTTTTGACAGGGCTGACTTACAACAATGAAAAACACAGAACCCATCTGAGGAATCTGGCCACCTCACGAGCACGCCAGATTCTGATTCCGTACTTCTCACTCTACGTTATCATGATGGTCCTGTTCATCCCCCTGTCGCCAAGCATCGAAACCTACCTGACTCCTGACCAGCTGCTCTTCTGGTTTCTCTACGGCAGTGGTCCTCCAGATTCCGCGACACATCTATGGTTCCTGCAAGTCCTATTCCTTGCACTGATGCTCTTCGCGGCCCTTGACAGAATCACGTACAGTCTGCCAAGAGCATTCAGATGGGTCATGTCATTACTACTGGTGCTTGCTGCTGACGTAATCTGGTCTCTCTTCCGCCCCGTCCTAGTCCCGTGGCGAATCAGCTCAGTCCTTGTTGCTGCATCAATGATGATTATTGGTAATGAGATGCGTCGACTGAGAGGTCTGAAACGTTGGAGCTATGGGTCTCGTATCAGAAACATGATTGATGTTTTACTGGTTGCGACTGTCTTGTTGACATTATCCCAGCTCAACGGGTTCACTGACATGGCAGTCGACAGATATGGGGTGAGCCTCTGGCTCTACGTTCCAGCAGGAGTCCTGGGCTCGGTACTTGTGTTTCAGGTTTCGAGTCTGCTCGACAGATTCACGGTTTCAAAGAGGGCCTTCCTCGCTCTTGGCAGCGTATCACAGGAGGTGTACGAAGTGCATCCCGTGCCTTTCTTGTTGGTGCCGGTAGCCGCCTATGCTTTCGGCATCACCCTAGCGGACAATGCCGACCTGAGTTATTCCCTGTGGCCAGCACGGTTCATACTCGGCACCGGGTTATCTCTTGTGCTAGTGAATCGTCTGATTAGAAGAAACCGTTTTCTTTCATTAGTCTTCCGCGGCACACCTCTGCACAGAGCATCCAACAGCTCCGAGCGTTGAACAGGATTGGCATCAGAGTTAAGAGATGCCTGCGGCCTCTTGCTTCTGGGTGCCTCATGACCGAGAGCAAGCTCCTGAAGAGCCAGAAACGGCAGATCATGCGTGAGATCTACGATAATCACATGCTCTTGACCGCGAAGCGCGACCGTCCTGAAGGGTGGAAGCTGCTTTCCGGACTATGGAGCCCGTTCTACATTCAGCTTCGAATTCTCAGTTCATTTCCAAGCACTCTGAAGAAAGTAGGAAAAGCCATGTCGTTGATGCTGAAGGAGGAGGCTCCACATGTCAACAGGCTGGTTGGAGTTGCATTTGCTGGAGTGCCAATTGCCACGGCTGTGTCCATCGAGTCAGGACTTCCTGCATGCCATACCCGAAAGTTTGTTGGTGTGACATCCGAGGATGACCTTCAGAAGGCACTGACCCAGTATGGCCAGCACTCGATGCTAGAAGGGGATGTCCAAGATGGTGATGTCCTCTGTCTGGTCGACGACCTTGTAACACAGATGGATGCGAAGATCATGGCACGTACTCAAGTCCTCTCTGAGCTGGAGCGACGAGGAATCAAGAATGTGAAGTGTGATGATGTTGCCGTCCTGATCGACCGTCAGCAGGGGGCGGCTGAGCGTGCAAAGACTTCCGGGATACGTCTGTTCTCGTTGATCAAACTGGTTGACGAGGGGCTTCCCATGATCAAGGACCTCATGTCGGTAAGTGATTACGATCAGATTAGAGCCTACTTGGCCGACCCCAGCAAGTTCCAAGACCGCTGAAGGATGTGAGATATACCAGCATTCTTACAAAGGGCTCATCTTCTCGACGTGATAGGTTGTGTCGAGCCCGATGAATGAACAGAAGAGCCCAATTGACCAGATGCTGAACTTGGCGCTTGCGACAGCAATGAACCAGTATCAGTTCTACCTTGATATCTCGTCGAAGGTGGAAACTACCAAGGTAAAGGAGTTGCTCTTGTCATTGGCAAGGTCAGAAGAGGCGCTTATCACCAAGATTGAGTCGATGATGGCGTCCGGAGTTGTCGACGCTGTCGAGAGAGCGCGCACATTGGAAGAGGACGAGCCCGACGACACCCCATTCGATTTAGTGCAAGCAGAAACTGATCCCCGTCTGTATGTCTGCAATAGGGCATTGAAAATGACGATGAAGGGCTACACATTCTATCTGTCAATAGCTGCCAGAGCAAAGTCCGAGGTCATCAGTCGAATGTTCCGCTACTTTGCGCACATGAAAGCGGAACAGATTCGGCAGATTCGCTTCATTTGTGAGAGTCTCTGAACCCGGAACCTAGGACTGTTTCTGTTAGAACACGTGTTCCAAAGACCGACGACCTCCTTGGTGCGTAACCGAATCTTTTCACCAATACATTTATATTCATTTGCTCAAATGATAGAAACAACGGTCTGTAGAGGACTTGGTCG
>PRDI01000031.1 GCA_003345595.1 Candidatus Thorarchaeota archaeon
ATCTGTTTGAGTACCTCAGGACAAAGGTGATCGGCAAGCCAGCGAGCTACCTGCAACCTGTACCTCTCTCTAATGTGATCAATGGAGGAGCGCACGCAGGAAATGACCTTGCCGTACAGGAGTTCATGATACTGCCTGTAGGAGCCGCAGATGTTCGAGAGGGTATCCGATACACGAGTGAGGTATACCAAGCTCTCGGGAAGAGGATGATTTCCAAGTACGGAAGGATGGCGAAGCATGTTGGTGATGAAGGGGGATACTGTGGCTTTGGACTGAAGACCACACGAGATGCATTCGACGAGATCATTGGTGCGATTTCGGCAGCCGGCTATCAGCCTGGCAAGGACGTTGTTCTCGGCATCGACTGCGCCGCCAGCAGCTTCTACAAGGATGGTAAGTACACTGTTGATGGCAAAACCATGGACCCCGGTCAGCTGATTGACTACTATCTGGACCTAGAGAAGACATTCCCAATGAGGAGCATCGAGGACCCATTCCATGAGGAAGCCTTTGACACATTCGCAGAGCTGAGCAAGAAGACCCGTTGTCAGGTGATAACGGACGACCTGACAGTATCCAACCCGTCAACTGTTCAGAAGGCGATAGACATGAAGGCCGGCAACGCACTACTGCTGAAGCTGAACCAGATTGGCACGGTCACAGAAGCAATTGACGCCGCCAGGACCGCTAACAAGGCTGGATGGCCGGTCGTTGTCAGCCACAGAAGTGGTGAAACTGGCGATACGTTCATCGCGGACCTCGTGGTTGCACTGTCGACTGGCCAGTTAAAGAGTGGTGCGCCAGCACGAAGCGACAGGGTCGAGAAGTACAACAGGCTCCTTGAGATCTATGACCTGCTCGGCGGGAAGTGCGGCTATGCTGGAGCAGACTTCATGACAGCATGGAGGAAGTACTAGCCAATGACAGCGAAACTCACCGCAGCCATGGTAGTGATGGATGGTGGGGGCGACCGGCCTGTACCTGAGCTTGGTGGTTTGACCCCACTTCAGGCAGCAAAGACCCCTAACTTCGATCGTCTTGCTTCTCAGGGGCAGAGCGGACTCATGCATGTGATATCTCCCGGTGTGACTCCCGGAAGTGATACTGCACACTTGGCACTGTTCGGATACGACCCGGTGTCGACCTACCCTGGACGAGGACCACTTGAGGCGCTCGGTGCAGGCCTCCAGTCTAGACCCGGAGATGTGGCGTTTCGTGCCAACTTCGCAACCATGAACCCCGACTTTACAGTGATTGACCGTAGGGCAGGAAGGGAGTTTACAAGTGAAGAGGGTGCGGCTCTTCAGAAAGCACTGGATGGTTTGGACATTGATGGAGTGAAGGTTCACTTTGTGCACACGGTCGAGCATCGCGGTGCTCTTGTTCTGGAGGGCAAGGGTCTCTCAGAGAAGATAACTGATGTCGACCCGCATGAGGATGGGAAGAAGATACTCCAAGCGGAGCCACTTGTGCCAGAGGCGAGAAAGACCGCCGATGTTGTGAACAGACTGATTAGGCTCTCCTACGAGCGACTGAGAGGTCTTGATGTCAACAAGGCTCGACAGAAACGAGGGATTGCACCTGCAAATGTGCTCCTTCTAAGAGGACCCGGTCAGCACCGGGAGGTTGCCACACTCAAAGAACGGTTTGGCATCCGCTGCGCTGTTCTCGCAGGAGGCGCACTGTACATTGGCACGGCCAAGTACGTCGGGATGGATCATGTCAAGGTCCAAGGTCAGACGGGAACCATAGACACCAACTTCGACGGGATAGCAGACAAGGCAATTGAATGCATTGAGGGTGGCTACGACTATGTCTTCATCCACATCAAGGCGACCGACAACGCAAGCCATGACCACAATGTGAAACAGAAGATACTCGCGATAGAACGAACCGACAAGATGGTTGGCCGAATACTCGACAAGGTTCGTGACCGGGTCGTGATTGCTGTCACGGCAGACCACACTACTCCTGTGACTGTGGGCGAGCACACGTGTGACCCCGTACCAATAGTGATTTGGGCACCATTCCTTCGTCCAGACTCTTCTAAGCGATTCACCGAGATTGATGCAGCACGTGGAGCGCTTCACACCATTCGTGGCATGGATGTTCTTCCAACGCTTCTGGGCTATGCAGGGAAAACCGAGAAGTTTGGTTCTTGAGGTCCTTAGTCCCCCTCGAATCCACTAGTCCTGAGATGCAAGGTGCTGAATCCCGCGCTTTCCGATTGCTCGGTACTCGAAACCTTTCGCAATGACTGACTGTGTGTCAAACACATTCCTGCCGTCCACAATCGTGGGAGTTCTCATGAGCTTCTTGATCTTGTCGAGGTCCAGCTTGGAGTACTGCGAGTGCTTGGTGACGAGCGCTAGGCAGTCTGCGCCCTTTGCGGCCTTGTAGATGTCCTTCTCGACCTCTAGAGGGCCAAACTCCCATTGTTGCACGTAGGGATCATGTAGCCTAACAGTCACCCCTTTTGTCTGCAAAGATGCAACCAAAGTGGCCGCAGGCGTGTTTCTTGTGTCATCAGAGTCTTCTAGGTATGCCGCACCAAGGACTGTCACAATGGCCTCGTTTATCTGAACTCCCTTTGCCATCAATGCGTTTTCTACAAGATTCGACATGTGAACAGGCATGTAGTTGTTGATTCTTCTTGCCAGAGAGATAAACTCGGGCTCAATCTTCCAAGTGCCATATTCGTACAGACCATATCTTAGCAGCCACGGGTCCTTGGGCAAGCAGTGCCCTCCCACTCCCGCCCCGGGGATGTGCATATGCCTATCATGTCTTGCGTTGATTACCTTGATGATATCATAGACATTGACGCCCATACTCTCACAGATCATAGAAACCTCGTTCGCGAACGCGATGTTGACGTCTCGATATGCGTTCTCAATTGTCTTCGCAAGTTCAGCGCTCAGGGTGTCTGTGATGTATATCTTGTCCTTGACAATCTTGGAGTACAACTCGACTGTGCGCTGTGTACTTCTCGGAGTAATGCCGCCAACGACTCTTGGCATGTTCACGAGGTATTCAATGAGTTTGCCGGGCATGACTCTCTCGTATGAGAATGCGAGGTCGAACTCCACACCTCCTTTAAGGCCAGACTCTTTCTCGATGATCTTTTGCACCACATTCTGAGTAGTTCCCGGAGCAACGGTAGACTCCACGACCACAAGCGCACCTTTCTTGATTCGCTGGCCGATGTTCGCGCTCGCCTCCCGTAGGGAAACGTACTGAGGCATGTTCTGTGCGTCCGTCGGGGTCTGAACATCAATCAGTATGACATCAGCATCCTTGAGCACCTCCACATCGTCTGTGGCCTTGAAGGTGCCTTTCGACACGACTCTAGAAATCACTTCTTCAAGTTCAGGTTCCACACCCTCGAAGGGCGACTTGCCTTTGTTCAGTACATCTATTTTGTAGCCAGAACGCTTCGATCTGCGCTGTAACCCCGTGACCTGAAATCCGTCCACGTCAGCAAGAAGAACAGCACAAGGTATGCCAACATACCCCATTCCAACGACAACAATCTTCGTTACCATCTGGAACAGCCTCAGAGGCACGGACCGGTCTGCCCAGGTCACAACCATCGACGGCGAGCTCATGAGCGCACAAAAACGTTGTTACAGGTGAGCGACCGAACCCGGAAAGCGGGCGACTACTCGACATTGACGGCTGCAGTTATGCGGCGAACAGAGTCCTCGAAGTACTCGGGGTCATCGATTGTCAGCTCTATTGCTTTGTTGGGACAGACTTCAACACATCTGCCACATCCTCGGCACTCCTTGCTTATGACAGCCCTGTCGTCCACTAGAGAGATTGCATTGACGAAGCAGCTGCCCTGAGTACATGTCCCGCAACCCTCACATCTGTCCGTGACCTTCACATGGACGCCTGACATGCTTGTGATTTTCCTGCCAATACCGGGGGTGAGATCTGGCAGAATCTTCCAAAGACAGCAACAAGGACAGCAATTACAGACAGTGAGCAGCTTGTTGCCGGGTTGTGCGCCGAGCCACATAGAATCGAGCTTGTTACGACCAATAAGATGAACCAGTCCTGCTTCACGACACCTTCTCACATAGTCGAGCGCTTCTTCCTTCGTGACCCTGCGGCCCAACTGTGGGTTTATCATGAGCGAGGCTTCTCCAAGAAAGAGGCAGCCGTACTCTATCGGGTAGTCCTTGCACTTCGAGGCACTCCTGCAGATACAGAAGTTCATGATCCAGTGATAATTCGCTTTCTTGATGAAATGCTCCACAATCTGCGATGGCAGGACTGTTTCCACCGGCCGCTGAACCGATTTCTGAATGGGTATGGTCTTCTGGACCACAGAGTCCTTCGGAAGATAGATTATGTCATCGTTCTCGAAGACCATCTTGTCGACCAAGCGGCCCAGTAAGGGCACGCGTGTCATCAGCGCTATCATGCGCCTGTTTGGGAATGTCTTCTTGAGGAGCGCTACGAACCAGAGAGGACGGGCCATGGTTATTTCTTGCTCATAAGGCATTGATATTGCTATCGAACCGGATTCAGGGGGAACAAAGCATAGGATATGCTGACCGTAGACTATGAACAACAATTTCCTCGCCGAACGAAGAGACTCGACTTCACTCCTAAATCGCCCTAGCCAAAGACGTGATGCGCACAAATGCAGGTATGAACCAGAGGGTAGGCGTCAGATCCGAGATATGCAAGTCCGTAAATAGGAGTTCGCATATTCTCTGCTACTGTGCAAATCCAGTTCAGGGGGATTTAATCAAACTGGATGGAGCAGAAGAGGATACCAGAACCCTCTGTTTGGCATCGTTTACTCTTCAGGAGGCGGGTGCATAATGAAGCATTATTGTAACAGGTATAGATTGAACTTAGGGCAACTTAGGAAGACAACGAGTTCCCTGACACTGTTTCTGCTACTGACGATAATGATTGTGGCTCCGGTCACTACGACTACACCGAAGGCAGTGGGCAGCGCTCTACAAGGAAGCACTGACCATGGAAACAGGATTGTAGCTGGTGCTCCCAAGACAACCGGCCTATATTGGGCTAGGACTTACGGAGGCGTCAACTCTGATTCTCCAGCGTGGGTCCAGCAGACCACGGATGGAGGTTACGCGATGACGGGAACCACATTCTCATCTGACTATAGCACCGCCTTTCTCTGGGTTGCAAAGCTCAACTGTTCAGGGGGTGTCACATGGCAGAAGACCTACGTAAACAGCAGCATCGCCACAGGGGCAGATTTCATTCAGCAGACCTCTGACGGCGGCTACATAGTGGCCGCAGGCATGACAACAGCTACGGCTCTAAGCACAGCTTGGATCTTGAAGCTTGCCGCCGATGGCTCGATGACGTGGCAGAAGACCTACGGAAGTAGCGGCACCAACGTATTCTATATTGCCTCCATTCAGCAGACCTCTGACGGAGGCTACATAGGAGTAGGAGCAACAAACGCTTCTGGCGCAGGCGGCCCTGACATATGGGCTCTGAAGATCACCTCAGATGGTTCAATAGAATGGCAGAAGACCTATGGAGGCACTAATGCCGATCAGGGAATCTTTGTTCAACAGACCATGGATGGAGGCTATATAGTAGGTGCGGAGACGGTGTCCTTCTCACAAGGTTCTGATGATTACTTGATTCTAAAGCTCAACTCAACTGGTGGGGTCACATGGCAGAAAACCTACGGAGGGACTTCTGCAGACGACCTGCACTTCATTCGACAGACACCGGATGGAGGGTACTTTGTAGGTGGACAGACAGGCTCTTTCGGTCCTATTGTTGGTACAAACGTCTGGGCATTGAGGCTCAATTCCACAGGCGGAGTAATCTGGCAAAATGCTTACGGAGGCATCAGCAGCAGTGGCGCTTTCTCCGGCGGCTTGGCGTCTGACGGGGGCTACATACTTGCGGGATACACATTTGGATATGGCGCAGGCGGCTCGGACGTTTGGGTCCTGAGGCTCAACTCCACAGGCGGAGTACTCTCGCAGAACGCCTACGGAGGCAGTGGTGATGAAGGTGCAGAATCTGTTCAACAGACCGAGGACGGAGGCTACATGATTGGCGCGCACACAGATTCGTTTGGTGCAGGCTTGGATGACTCTTGGTTGGTGAAGCTCAACAGCAATTGCTCAGTGGTATTCGACAAGGGCAGCGATGCATCATTGCACGCATCAAGCGCAGGTACCTACATCACCAACGCCGTGATCACGACACCGTCTGTGACCATTGGAAATGCTATCGCGGTATCAGCTATCACGACAATAACACCTGTGGCCTCCAGTATGGAAGTGATGACGCAGGCTACCCCGGACTTGACTCCACCCTCAACCATAACTAGTCTGGTTGTGAGCAACCCGAAGTACTACTCGATTGATTTGACTTGGACTGCTCCCGGAGACGACGGCATGAAGGGGAACGCCACGGGCTATGTCGTGAAGTACTCCACGTCGGGAGCAATTACGGCCGCGAATTGGGACTCCTCCATTACCTATGACCAGACGTGGACTCCCGCCAAGAACGGTACAACAGAAACGCACACGATCAGTGGATTGCCTTCGGGCCTGAAGTATTGGTTCGCGGTCGAGGCCTATGACGAAGTACCCAACCTTGGCGGCGTATCCAACAGTCCCAGTGCAACGACCATCGCGATAGCCGGTAGGTATTTCTCAAACACCTACCCGTATCATGCTCATGCAGGTAGTCCAAGGGGCGTTCTACAGACACCCGACGAAGGTTACATAGTGGTGGGAGTAATAGGCAACGGCACATACGGCAGTGAGGATCTCTGGGTTCTTAAGCTGGACTCCGCCGGGGCAGTGACCTGGCAGAAGAGCTACGGAGGCAACCTCAGTGACTATGGGAACTCCATTGACTTGACCACCGATGGGGGCTACATAGTTGCAGGCTACACCTACTCATTTGGCGCAGGCAGCATGGACGCTTGGGTTTTGAAGCTCAACTCCACTGGCGGTGTGACGTGGCAGAAGACCTATGGAGGCACCAGCGGCGACGAGGCCAACTCTGTTCAGCAGACTGCAGACGGAGGCTACGTAGTCGCCGGGAATACCGGGTCGTTCGGCGCAGGCGGCTCAGATGTTTGGGTCTTGAAGCTAAATTCTACTGGCGGGGTGGCATGGCAGAAGACATTCGGAACGAGTGAGCCCGAGGGCGCGAAATGTGTTCAGCAGACAGTAGATGGAGGGTACATTGTAGCGGGATTCACGCGCCCCGGGACGACAGCTATCGGTATGTGGGTTCTGAAGCTCAACTCCAGTGGCGGACTGGCGTGGGAGAAGTACTACGTAATCCCCGTCTTCGAAAGCTTCGAAGCCGCTAGTTCTATCCAGCAGACTCTGGATGGGGGCTACATAGTGGCGGGTACATCGTTTGCATATTATCCCAATGAGAGTGGAATCTGGGTACTGAAGCTGGACTCTAACGGCACAGTCGTCTGGCAGAAGAAGTACGGAGGCGACACATCCTTCTCTCCATCTGTTCAGCAGACCCTTGACGGAGGTTACGTCGTTGTCGGATCAGCACAACACACCGACAAGAATGGCGTCTGGCGACGTGGTATCTGGATTGCGAAGCTGAACTCCACCGGCGGGGTGACATGGCAGGAGGTTTTTGCAGGCGGCAACTCGCGGGAGAGCATCTGGTGTGGTCCGTGGTCGGTTCAGCAGACCGTTGACCAAGGATACGTAATAGGAGCAAACATTAATTGGGCTACGAATGGCAACTCAGAATTGTGGATAATCAAGCTTGACTACGAAGGAACATCCGTAGAATGGGACGAGTACTTCTACTTGTCCACTTACACCACAAGCACAGTTCCCGTGAGCACCGATGCATACGTGATCCCTGTGGGTGACATACATACCTTCTACTCCCTGAACAGCTCTGCGATCATCCATGACACAAACGTAACACCAACAGACACTTTCGCGACCGTAAGGTCACAGAATGAGAACCCCGATACCACGCCGCCTGGAGAGATAACTGACCTTCACGCAAGCTCATATTGGAATTCGAATGGCTCCGGGATTACTGATTTCCGTATTCTGTTGTTTTGGTCACCACCGGGTGACGACAACTACTCTGGAAACGCCACGGGCTACATAGTCAAGTACTCCATAACAGGGGCGATAACCGCCGCCAACTGGAGTTCCGCAACAACGTACAGTCAGTCTTGGATACCTCAAGCTCCGTATGCTCCCGGCAGGCCGTACTATCCGGGTATCGAGGCTTACAACATCACAGATCTGGGCGTTGGGCCAAGGAACTACTGGTTTGCAATAGTAGCCTACGACAATCAAGGTAACTATGGCAATGTTTCAAATTGCGCTATAGTAGGAATGCCATTGATAACGACAAGCACCACGACAACGTATAGCTCGCCTTGGCCCGCATTGGCGGCAAGTGCAGCAGTAATCTCCGTAGCGGTGGTTTTAGTGTATGTGTTTCTGAGGAGAAGGAAGGGATAGGCCAAGTCAAGCTGGCCGGACTTGGTCATTCCTTTTTCTTGGAAAGTCACCTAGACTTCAGGCCATAGAAACGGAGTTTGCAGATGGCCGGAATCAGAGGCGGATGGACGTCTAGGAGAGGAGTCTTCCCGCATTCACTCCTTTCTCCTCGTTCTCCTTCGGGAACTGCATTCTAGGGAATACCGCTACTTGGCGGCGGTCACATCAGTGTTTCCTGGGCTCAAGCATCGTAGGCCCGTCTTATGTGAAGAGACTTGGCACCGCAACTCCCACAAAGCCTCGATAGGCATGGAAGTGGTCATAGGCCATTGATATTACTACCGAACCAAGGTTCGTCAGTCAGCGTTGTAGGTAGGTGGCATAATCAGACGCTGTCTTCTCTTCACTAGGCAGACTAAAACCACGCGAGTCCATCTTATGATACGGACACGAAACTGATTTAGCACACGCATCTGACTACTGTTAGTGCCGGCTGAAAGAGGAATCAAGATGAAGTGCTTCACGCTACACAGCTACAAAGGTGGCACTGGCAAGACTACTATTGCAGCCAATCTCGCTGTGATGCTCAGCCAGATGGGACGTAATGTGGCTCTCTTGGATCTGGACTTTCAAGCTCCGAGCTTGCACACACTCTTTGGCATCAGACCACAAACGACCTACATCAATGCCTACTTGGCCCAAGAGAAGACCCCGAAGGAGGTGCTGGTCGATCTGGCACCAAGTCTCAAACTCAAAGGCAGGCTCTTGGTCGGCTTTTCGGACCCCAATGTAGAGGCAATAAGGTCGCAGTTGGCACGCGACCGCAAGTGGCACATGCAGGCACTATCGCAGCTACTGAACCTCAAAGTGAGGTTGCAGGCTGAGGGAGCGGACTACATGATTCTTGATTCCGCACCCGGTGTACACTACAGCAGTGTTAATGCTATAGTACTCTCGGACTTCACTGTCATAGTGGCCAAGATTGACAATTTCGACTTTGACGGGACTGTGAATGTGCTTGATGGTCTCTATACTCCTCTGAACAAACCGACACTCCTACTGTTCAACAAGGTCGTGCCGGCGCTCCTTGAGGAACCGCGGTATTCACAAGTACGAAAGACCATCGAAGACACTTTCAGTTCAAAGACCAAGCTCATGGGATTCATACCCTGCTATTGTGATATCGCACTGGGAATGGGCAGCGAGATTCACGCGCTCACTCAACCGAAGATACCTTTTGTCCAGTCACTGAAGAAGATGGCTACAATACTTGAGAAGTGGCCGGGGCCGCAGGGGACAGCAAAAGGTGGTACCTGATGATCAGAGCAGTGTACATCCTGATCGAAGGCGGTATCTGTATCTACAGCAGAGTATATGACACAGCACTAGCTGACTCAATGCTGATGAGCAGTTTCGTTTCCGCCATCACTACGTTCAGCAGAGAGGCCATGGGCGATGAGCTGCGGGGGATTGAATCCGGTGGCCATTTTCTATTTGTGACCGACCACGACAAGATTTCCACAGTGATTGTCGCAGACACTCCTGGTGAAGTTAGCTCCAGTGTGATGGATTACATAGGGGTCAGTTTCCTGAGCATGTTCTCCGTCCATCTTCAGCACCAGATGAGTGACACGTCAGTGTATCGCTCGTTTGATGAAGTGATTGACAGGATTGTTCCTCAGAAGGCGATTGCAGAGTCCAGAGTGGATCCGAGAGAGCCACTCGACGCTCTTAGCATCGTCGAAGTGCCAAGGTCAGTCAGGGACGCAGCGCTCGTTCTTCTCCGTAGACAAAGCCTGCAAGCCCAGCAGGCCGCCAGGGAGCTGTCAATCGACATCAATGAAGCCGTTGAAAAGCTTGAGCGGCTAGTGAAGCTTGGTAAGGCCGGCCGCAAGGAAACGATAGAGGGTGTAGTCTACTTCATCTGATTTCTGAGCGTACGATATATGCTCTGTCTTATTAGGCCAGGGCCATAGATAGGTTCTGATGACAGTCAAGGACATACTGCTACTTGGAAACCCGAGGCTGTATGAGGTGTCCAGCCGCGTAGACAGGGCAGAGCTGGATAAGCTGAGCTCTGTCATCCAAGATCTTCATGACACGATGATGGCCTTCAGAAGGAAGTATGGTGTGGGCAGAGCCATCGCGGCTCCTCAGATTGGCGTGATGAAGCGGCTTGTGTACTTGGAGATCGACAGGCCCGTGGTCTTCATCAACCCCCAGCTATCCAACAAGAGCCCTGAGATGATGGAGATATGGGACGACTGTATGAGCTTCCCGGACCTGCTTGTGAGGGTGTATCGCCACAGGCAATGCCGAATCGAGTTTAGGGGCGCGAAATGGGAAAGCAAGTCATTGGACCTTAAGGATGATATGTCCGAGCTCCTCCAGCATGAGTGCGATCACTTGGACGGTGTGCTTGCTGTTTCAAGGGCTATTGATGCGCGGTCCTTTGCCCTCACGAGCCAAAGGCACCTCCTACAGAACCGAGGGGTAAGCGGAGAGTAGTCATGTTGTTGGGTTTCGACTTCGTTAGCAATTCTCTTATGCAGTTTTGTCCTCATGTAATGGTCGGCCAGCCGGGGTCTATTCCATGAAGAGAAAAAGCGTTCTTATCCTTCTGGGCATCATCTGTGGGACATCTATCGCGGCGGTTGTCTTGGGCTATGGCTGGTTACTGAACCAGATCATATACCAGCACACGTTTTCAAGTAAAGCGGGCGTTGATTACTGGGCGACTTGGACCCTAGGAAACCGACTCTTCACAGCCTCTGCTCTTCTTACGCTCCTCAGTATGATTACACTACCTCAACGCTCGACATTCGTTGCATTCATCACGGCGATATCTCAGATGGGCGGAACGGTCAGGCGCCTAGACTGGCCTTCGGCAGTTGCCTGGAGAGTGCTCGAGGCGTGTGGCTTCTTCGTATTCTACGTTTCGACAGGCGGCTATTCGTTGACCGGCCAGAATGTAGCCTTTCTCATGATGATGCTGGATCTCGGCGCGATCTCGGTCACTCCAAATGATGTTGCGACTCTGTTCTCACTTCCTTTTGCTCCTGGCACATCTGCAGAATCGATTCAGAGTCTCGTGCCAGCCATGGAGGCATATCAGCTGTACATGGGACTAGTAGCGACCTTTCTGGCAGTCACTGCCGGTCGAATCGTGTTGAGCATTGCCACAGACCTCTTTGCCCAGAAGAGAGATATTCTGGAAGTCCTCTCCAAGGGTCTGCTCGTTGGTGCGTTGGTCTTGGCCATCGAGATCATGGGAGTACCGTTGTGGACTGTCAACGCAGGAACGTGGATGACATATCTGGCCTCTATCATTGCCATGGGATCATGCATCGTGGGTTCGCTTGCACTTTTCGCATTTCGCGTCCGCTCTGGTGATGTCCGAACCCGGATAAGGGGGAAGATTACGCAGCTCGAGGAAGACCTGGCGAGGCTTCAAGGGGAGCTTCTGTCCGTTCGCCAAGAGTATGAAGGCGGGGCAATTGGTGCAGAGGATTACCGAAGCAAGGTCAACATGCTCTTGGAGGACAGATCAAATATCGCAGGCGAACTCAGACGGCTGAAGGTCGAAAGGCTCATACCAATTGGCGGCTCACCGCGCAGGTTCGGCTTGCTCGCAGTTGTTCTGATTGCGGTTGTTGTGATGCTCCCTGTAACGCAGGCATTCTATTATGGAATCCAAATGGATGGTGACAAGTTCATCGAATGGAAATTCGACCTTGAAACCCAGAAGGAGATTCAGCTGACAAGCTGGGCTGCTGGCACTCAGGGAATGAGCACCTTAACGCTGCGCGATCTTACACTAAACGCAACGCCTGAGAGTGAGTTGGAGTTCTTAACAACTGTGCGTCAGTGGGACCAAGATGCGAGTTACCTTCGGATGAAGAACCAAATAGGTGCCAACTGGATGCAGCTGGCTGACTCTGATATTACCTTTCTCCGCGAACATGAGTACTGGCTTGCCCCACTCACGCTCGACTATGACACTATTAGTACGAACTTCATCAACCAGCATCTAATCTACACACACACAGAAGGTCTTGTTGTCCTCGATGCATATAGCGGCAACATCATCGAGAGCGACAACCTGGTCACACTGCTCAACCGTAGTGAGGGTATAGGCACCTACTATGGGGAAGGAATGGGGTTTGACGGTGTCGTGTTCGTCAATGTTCCCGGTTTTGACGAGGTCGGTAATGTCAGCTACCAGGGGCAGCCAGACTACACACTGAGAGGTTTCGAGTCATGGTTCTACATGCTCACAATGGGTCCTCAGGCTTGGTCCTTCCTTGGTCGTGACCTCAACATGCTCGCTCAAAGGGATGTCCTCTCGAGAGTCAACAGGATATTGCTGCAAGGTTTGGTTGCTGATTCGGACCCGTACATAGCGGTAGACCCTGTGGGTAATATCTACTACGCGGTATCAGTATATGCCGACTATAAGCTGGCCACATCCTATGCCCGCGAGAACTACATGCGATTCATGGGCGTTGTTCTTGTTGATGTGGGAACCGGTGTCATGCGCTTCTACAGGTCTCCGACTGTGGACACAACATTCTTCATTGACAAGCTCTTCAGTGATTACTATCCTTGGCAGGAAACACCCTCTTGGCTTCAGTCACAGATGAAGTGGCCCGAGGATCTGTACGAGCGTCAACTCAATGTGGCCTACACATATCACGTTACAAACGGCTTCATCTGGAGAAGCGGAGTAGACTTCCATTCTGCACCTGGGGAGTATGACACACGGTACATCATCATGCGGATCGCAGGGGTCGATCGATTCGTTGCCACGCACAATGTGGAGTTTCTCAACTCACCCGGAAAGAATCTCGCAGGTCTCTATGTCATGGGTTGTGGTGACAGAAGCTTCGGGCAGCTGACCTTCTATGGCTCAGGCAGTATTGGCTCTTCCACCCTCATTGGACCTGAGGCCGCGCGTCAGGCGTTTCTGACTAGCGATAACGTAAGGGATCAGCTGACACTCTGGGGCACTTTCAGGTATGGCAACATCCTGCTGTATCACTTGGGCGGAGAGGTGCTATTCGTGATTCCTGTCTTCCTTCAAGTGGAAACGACTGAGAACAGGGTGATTGAGAAGCTGGGCGGCGTGGGACTTGTCGATGCGGAAACAGGCTCCCATGTTGCGCTAGGTAGCAATGTGGTCGAGGCATACAGTCTGATGTTCGGGCTGTTGAACAAGACGACCACCTTGCCGGGTACGGTCGGGCTTGAGAGTGCGACCTTCAGTCCTGCGACTGTCCAATCCGGTTCTGCGTCAGAACTTGTCGCTCTCATGAGGAACAACGATAATGTGACCCACAGTCTGTTCCTCGATGTGATAGTTGGAGCAGGCAACTTCTCGGTTCAGTGGCACGGAACAGAGGTTACCCCCACGCTATATCCCACGAACACCACATTCACTCTTGACATTGGCATGATTGGTTCTACTGATCTGTATGGCACTTCGCCGAAAGTGACCGCCTATCTTCCTTCGGGGATTGTGTCTGCAACCTATCTGGTCACTCTAGTGCTCAGGACGGAAGAAGGTGTGGTGGACGAGCTCAGCCTATTCATTACAGTCGTCGTATAGGAATCAGACGGCGGCCTGACGATACCAGTCAACAGTGCGGCTCAGGCCCTCGTCCAGTCCTACTCGGGGCGTGAAGTCCAAGATTCTAGCGGCTTTCTTCATGGCGCCGATGCTTTGTCGTACATCGCCTTTCCGTGGCGGCATATGTATTATCTTAGAGGTTGAACCAGCCACGGCCTTGATCCTATTCGCTAGGTCGAGAATGCTTGTCGAGTCTGTCCCAGAGATGTTGATGGTCTGTCCTTTCGCTTTCGGCGACTGAGCCGCAGCATAAGTTGCCTCTACAACATCGTCCACATAGATGAAGCTTCTAGTCTGGCTGCCATCACCCTCTACAGTGATTGACTGGTTGTTGAGCGCTTGGTTGATGAATATCGATATCACGCCACTGTAGGCCGAGTAGGCCTGCCGCGGTCCATACACGTTGAAGTACCGCAGAATGACCGGCTCTATCCCATGGATGTTACCATAGGCTTTGAAGTAGGACTCTGCAGATATCTTGGACGCTGCATAGGGACTGAGAGGATTGAGCACGCTCTCCTCGGTGACTGGCAGTCGGGTTGGATTTCCATAGACGGCAGCGCTTGAACTCAGGACTGCTCGTTTCGCATTTCTCGTCCTCGCTAACTCTAGCACATTCAGCGCTGACGTGACATTGCTATTATGGACAATGAGGGGATTC
>PRDI01000032.1 GCA_003345595.1 Candidatus Thorarchaeota archaeon
ACCCAAAATGTGATCACACCGAGATATCTCAAGACTGAAGTCTTGACCAGAACCGCCAACCTTCTGCAGAACCTTCTTCGCTTGCTCCAGATACCCGACAGCGGCGGTCATGTTCTCATGGTCACCCATCAAACCGTGTGCAAAGCCAAGTCCTGCAAGGCACTTGAACTCGTGAAGCATCTGATCGGCATTCTTGTCCTTCAAAGCTGTACAGACCTTGGACGCAGACTCTAGACGCTCAATGGCCTGCGGTACACCTTCTCGCCACCCCGTAGCGAGGATGCTAGACCCAAGGTCAAGCAGCGCCACTCCGAGGTTCTCCTCTCTCGCCTTGCCCAATGCTATGGCATCCCGGTATAGAGCAGCCGCTTTGTCAGCAAGAGACCGTGCGGCCTCATATGGTATCCCGTCGTCCCTAGTGTCATTGACACTATGCTGCAGAGCTATTAGTGCAAGCTGCTTCACATCATTGTCCAGCCGCGCACTGGATTCAAGTTCCTGGAGAATCTTACGAGACTCACTGAACATCCCCAGCTCAGTGAGAGCACAGGCCTCATCAAATGCGATATCGTACATGAGAGGTTTCAGATCCATCTGGCGAGCCACTACCAGCAGACGGTTGAGAAGCGCCTCCGCACACTCAAACAGCCCCGATTCCATGAGATCGAACGTCAGGTAGTGAATCTCGTGGAGCGCCAACAGAGTTGATGGTTGATGAAACCGGTTGTAGATCGCCTCGAGAGTGAGGAGAATCTCGTCTGTCAGGATTGTGGCAAGAGGCCTCAGATTCAGCCGCAGAGCTGAGTCCATTGATTGTAGGAGTTCGCCCAGAATGTCAATGAGCCGCGGAATGGCCTCTATGTCCGGTTGTAGCTCGGCCTCACTTCTTCTGTAGGCGCCTGTATATCGCGTGTCCAAGAGCGCGAGCATCTCGGGCAGTTCGCGGTCTTGCTCGAACGAGAGCCGGACAGTCAGTGCTGTGAGCTTCGTGCTGGCTAGTCCGGGCCTTCTGAGCAGAATCTCCTCAATGGCTCTCGCAGTTTCATATGCGGTATCACCAATGTCCTGCTCGGACGTCCTTGAGGCGAGAATCGCGGATAGAGCATCATCTAGAGAGAGTGATGCACACAGGACATCCCTCAATGTGACAGCAAGCATTGAGTCCACTGGGGCCACTCCACTCAGGCGATAATGGTACAACTGCAGCCTTTGGTTAAAAGGTTTCATAGCTGCTCAATGACGAACTTCCTCCAAGACTTAGACGCCGGCGAACCCCTCATCCGTTCCAGCTTCACGTGATAGACTGGCTCAGGCCCCGTTTCATCGACCTTGAACTTGAGAACGGCGTCCGTAAGGTATGAGTAGGTCGCATACGTCTTCTCGTCATGGACTCCCTCCTCGAGCAGCAACATGATGCTATGAGACCCCTGAGTCACTCTTCCGCTGAGCCGCTGCATAGACCGGGGCATTGTTTCCGCGTTGGAGTGCAGAATCAGCGTTGACAGGCTGTCCAAGGCCACGCGAGCACACACAAGGTTCTCAAGTGCCTCTGAGAGAACAATACCCAGCTCAGTGATGTCATCAATCTTAGATAGAGAATGAGCAGCAGTCGTCTTGGGCGCACCCATCCTCTCTGAGTATGCGTCTATGAACTTGAAGTGTCCTGTCTTCTCACATGCCTCAATCGGCCAGCCGTGTCTGCTCATGTCGTTCCTTATGACACGGGGGGAAACGTCAGTTGTGATAAAGACTGCAGGAAATCCGAGGCTCAGACCTTCGGCCAAGAAAGCCTCTGCATATGTGGTCTTGCCCGAACCTAGAGGGCCTACGAGCATGTAGGACAGCTGAGTCAGTTGCCCAAAGTCGACCATATCGCCCATCATTGGACGGGCTTTCACAGGTTTCCCAATGCAGCTGTCCGAGTTGGGCTTCTCGCCCACAGCAGACTCTTCCTTGGGTTTCTCGCCCATAGCAGACTCCTCCGTTTTGCTGGCTGATCAATGTCCAGGAGATATCTCGCCAGGCCAGACTCTTATTCCTTCATCAGTGATTCTCATGGAGTGAATCCTAGAACTGTGCTTCGATCCACGAAGCTTCAAGACCTCAATGGACCGTGACCGGGATGTATCGCTAATCTTCTCGTTGTATAGGACAATAACACCTGACGCAAGAAAGGCTTCAATATCGAACACGCCCAGTCCTGTGTCCTGTGCTGGTATCTCACTCGTTAGAAGGAGTGTACAGCCAGCCCGGGTGATAGCGGCGCAGAGCTTGAAGAACTCCTCTCGGAGGATGTCACGGCTCCTGAACTTGTACGCCATGATGGAGAGAGTGTCTATTACCACTCGCTTTGCACCAAGCTTCTTGACATGATTCAGGATGATTGCCTCGAGACCTGAGAGGTCGAAGCTCGGGTACTCGCCAATCGTGACAGGCGTTGCCTCCTTTGAGGGTGATAGATCCACTATGGCAAGCCTCCCGGACTGTTCGAGCTTGGCGAGGTCCATTCCAAACCTGAGCATGTTTCTCCTTATCAAGCGCGGAGGCTCCTCTAGGGTGACAAGGACGCCTGCTTCATTGTACAACGTGGCACCCTTGTACAGAAACTGAGTCGCAAGGATGCTCTTTCCTGTCCCGGCCTTCCCTGCAACGAGGATAGTGTCACCTCTCGGAAAGCCGCCCTCTATCAGCTCATCCAGACCCGGGATTCCGGTCTTGACGCGTTCTATGGTGTAGTCGCTCATTCTCCTGCACCTCTCTTCTTGTAGACCTTTGCACTCAGGATCATCTTCAGTAGCATCTCTGGTTCAGGTATACCCGTAATCGAAACACCCCCTATCATCACCGTGGGCAGTGCAAAGATTCCATACTCCTCTGCTGCCTCGGGATTCTCAGTCACATTGATGACTGTGAACTTAAATACTGAGGCCTCAAAGTCCTCAATTGTCTCACGAATCACTTCCTCAGCGCGAGGACAGAAAGCGCACGAGTCAGACTTGAAGAGAACGATCTCGATGATCGATGACTCACCGAACACCTCTTCTTCGTCCTCTGTGCGTTCTGTCTTCTCTGACAAGCGCGTGCGCTCCTGATCCGAGGAAATGATAGAAACACTCCTGCTATCCGTCACTTGAACCTTTTGACGACGTTATTCTGACAACGCGCACTTCTATTGACCTTTGTAAGACAGGAGCCGCCTGATTCTGGTGGCCGCCTTGCCCAACGCCCTTGAGTGGTATCGGACGTTACGGTCCATGACTGCCGCCAACAAGATGGGCTGGCTCTTGCCTGATGAAATCTTCTTGAAGACGGCCTTTCCCAGGCTGCAGCGGACGGATATGTCCCTGATCTCTCCAAGACCGAGCTCCTTGCGCACCCTGTCTACAGACGATGTTATGTAGCCGGACATTGCCGCTACGATGTCTTTGTCCGTGCCAGGTGAAGTGGCAAAAGCCATGGTGAAGCCATCATCCCGAGCAAGGACTGAGGCCTTGTACTTGCCTTCCTTGTTCATCGCTTCCAGGATGCCTGTGAGCTTACTGTAGTCAGGCCGTTCCATAGACATATTCTCCGCTCTGCGCAGTGACCTGCCTGTCACTTACATGCCTATTAAACAATAACGTACATTCCCCACACCGTCTGAAACGAAAGATGCTCGGTCGGAGTGCAAGAACCGACCCGCCAATCCCCACGAAAGTGACATGTCAACAATATGGTTTTTAGGAGGACTGGCCCACACCGTCATGCTTAGGATGTGGACCGGATGCCTGCCGAGTATCGGTTCAAGATTGTGATGCTGGGAGATGGAGCGGTTGGTAAGACAGCTCTGACTCTCCGGTTCACTCAGAACCATTTCGACAGCGACTACAAGAGAACCATCGGCAGTGACTTCGCTGTGAAGCGAATGGAGATTCCCCAGAGGGACGCCAACTGCACTATTCAGGTGTGGGACCTCGCAGGACAACCGCGGTTCGAGATAGTGCGTCAGTCGTTCTATCGAGGCTCGCGCGGCGGTCTCTTGGTGTTCGACGTGACGCGACGCAGGACATTCCTCAACCTTGACCAGTGGAAGGAGGAGGCGTTCAAGAACACAGGCAGGCCTATCCCTCTTGTTGTCGTGGCTAACAAGGTGGATCTTGTGGAGAGCAGGGTTGTCACAACTGAAGAGGGCAAGGAGTACGCTGACAAGAACAAGTTTCTCTATGTCGAGTCAAGCGCACTCTCGGGAGAAAACGTAGAATCTGCTTACGTAACCCTGTGCACGATGATGATCGATGCACCGAAGACCAGCCCCCCGAGCGAAGCGTCAAGTGCTACGACCTGAGTGAAGGAGCTGTAGCACTAGGTTTCCACTCTCGTGGTCCCTTTCAGTAGACCTAGAGCCTTCTTGCATTGCCAGACAGCGTAAAACAGCCGCTTCTCACGAAGCGTTTCTTCATCGTAGGCCGAGCGCAGCTGTTCGAACTTCTTGATCAACTCCTCTCTGTGCGCCAGACCCACATCAGCCTCAATTTCCTTTAGAAGTGACTGGAACGGAGCTAAGGTGGCACCAAAGTCAGACACCTCCCAACGAATGATGGCTCCTGTGCCATCAGAGGTCAGAAAGGCGTTCTCGTTGGGAAACCACTCGACCCCATCAATCTCACTCGCAGTGGACCCCCTTCCTTCCACCGTGTACCTCTCGGTGGACCATACAAGTATCTCCTTCTCGCTCGAGCCTGTTGCCAAGTACTTCCCGTCGGTGCTGAATGCTACAGAACGCACTTCTCCAGTGTGGCCGGGCAGCGTTCTGTCGACCTTTAGTGATTCGCCACTCGCGTCCCAGAGGATCACATTGCGATCAGATGAGCCAGAAGCGAGTCTTGCGCCATCGAGCGAGAAACGGAGAGTGTGCACTGCAGTCCTGTGTTCAGTGAACTTGTCTATCATCTTGCCAGTGTTCGGATTCCACACGCATATCGTCGAGTCAACTCCCCCTGAAACGATCCGATCTCCTTTCGGGTCCCATCCACATGCTTGTACATATAGAGAGTGCCCTCTTAGCTGCTGTAATCTAGAACGGTTGTTGACATCCCACACTATCAGAGTGGTATCACCGCTGCTAGAAACGAGCCGATCCCCGCTCGGAGAGAAAGACAGGCTAAGCACTGGATACGTGTGACCTTCCAGCTTCGCCACCTGAGTACCAGACCTGATGTCCCAGAGCTTCACGACTCTATCCACACCCCCGGTGGCTAGGATATCACCCTTGGGACTAAAGGCAATGGAGGTACATAGGAACCCATCCTCCATCTTCTGCATTTCCTCAC
>PRDI01000033.1 GCA_003345595.1 Candidatus Thorarchaeota archaeon
TTGGATGAACCGACATCAAGACTTGATCCCTCTGCCAGTGTGCTGGTGAAAGACCTGATCCTTGCACTCGCAGAAGAAACCGATACCACCTTTTTCATCTGCACCCACATCACGAGCTTTGCAGAGGATGTGTGTGATGGCATAGGTATCCTCAACGAGGGCGAGCTTGTGACTGCCGGAACACCAGATGCAGTTGTTGAAGCAGCTCATGCAAGCAGTCTGGAGGAGGCCTACTTGAAGATAGTCGGCGGAAGAATAGACCGCGAAGCACTATTAGCGTGGAGGTGACCGAGTTGGCTGGAAACTGGTTTCACATCGCAAAGGCTGAATTCCAAGTCCAGACAAGCGGCATCAGGACGCATAGGCGGATAGTGGTATCGTGTTCCATCGTTCTGGGAATCATATGGGCCCTCTTGATTGCTCCAAACCTGATGGGTTACTTTCTCACAGAAGTCATTGAGATTCCTCAGTCAGTTGTTGCCATGGTCATGCCTGGCCTGATGCGGGCTGGAATCATGTTCATCTGGATAATCCTGTTGATACTACCTCTGTCAAACGCCCTGCAGGAAGTGAAGGTGGGACAATGGGAGATTCTACTTAGCCACCGCGTCACGACTCGTGAGATATTGGTTGGCACATTTGTGGGCAGGCTGTCTATCTATGGGCTCTATGTACTCTATCTAGCTCCTATCTTGGTTGCACCGTTCGCTGAGGCATTAGTGGTTTCATATATGGGGCAGGCCTTGATGTACTTCACAGTCTTTGTTATCACTGTGAGTACCATATGGTTGTCCAATCTCATAGTGACAGCGATTCAGTCGAAACTGGGCGCGTCATCTCGGGGAAAGGACCTTGCCAAGGCGCTAGCGATTGCACTGGGTCTTGTGACAGTTTTCCCTCTCATAGGACTACAGCTCTTTGCACCGATGATGTCGGAGATTCTGGGCCTGAACGTTTTCCTGTTGTTTCCCTTCACTTGGGGCGCAGATCTGGTGACGCAGACTGCAGTGGCATTCAACGGGATAGGTCTGCCGGTGGCAGGTCTAGATGCGACTCTGGGTCTGAACCCATCTGCCGATCTCCTGCTTCTAGGAGGCTTCAGCATTTTCATTGTCGTCATAGGGCTCTTGTCTGCCGACCGTTTCTTCATAATCGGTGAAGGTGCAAGGACTGAATCTGTGACGACCATACGGAGGGAGAACATAGTCCTACGCGGAGTCCGCCGAGTTTCCAGCGGATCGTTTGGCGTTCTGATCGTGACAGGACTCAAGGACTTTGGTCGCAAGGCAGAGAATCTCTCTCGCTTGGCCCTATTCATGGTCCTGACCTTGATGGTCCCTGTCTTCATCTACATCAGAGCAGGGGAGTTCGAGTTGACCTCAGTCAGCATAATGATGTCATTAATGCTCGGTTTCCTAGGCGTCCAAGTCTTCGGTGGTGCTGGGTTCCTTGAGTCAAAGGACCAGTTATGGACAATCCGTGCTGCCCCGCATGGTGTCGAGAGATATGTGAGAGCAAAGGCCATTCAAAGCATACTTCTAATCATTCCAGTTGTCCTCCCTCCGAGTGTCCTCTATGCAGTGTTGCTCAGACTCAGTCTGGGTCAGGTCTTCTTCCTCGTGTCAACCTCTTTCACTAGTTGTTTGGGTGGTGCGCTCGTCGGAATAGGAATTGCAGCAGGCAATCCGACGTATGAGGACACCAAGAGTGGAGCGTACAGGACAAACAACATCAGGGGAATGGGAGTGGTAGCCGTGTCATTCCTGTGGTATCTTATCGCCGATGTAGTCTTCTCGATGCTCGGCTTAAGCGACTTTATGAACTACGTGTGGGCGTCACAGACTCTTTCCATCTTGGCTCAGCTGATACCTCTTCCGATTGTTGGTCTGATAGTGATTCTGGTTGGACAGCACCGATTGTCAGAGCTGGAGTGATCCTCGACCGGGGGACTGCAAGAAGAGCGATGGCTCCCATCTCTTTCTCCTACACAAGAATCTCGTTTCGGCGGCATCAGCTACAATCATGAACGAACCAGTATACACCGCATAGAAACACTGGCAAGAACCATGCGCATGGCAGAATGCGATACATGCTCGTAGCGCTCCTTTGCTCCTAGCACATATAGCAGAGGCAGGTAATGTTCATCGGTGACGAAAGCCTTGTTAGAGTCGGGGAGGGACCTGTAGTCAATCAAGGCATCATGGTCCTCCATATCTATCCTTGCAGCGACTTCCCTGTCGAACGCGAGAGCCCAAGGATAGGCCTTCTCGGTATCCATCGCCAGTGCCAGGTTGTGAACGATGTTGCCACTTCCTATAATCAGAACGCCCTCTCTGCGAAGACTGAGGAGTTCTCTCCCGATCTTGTAGTGCAAGGATGGCTTCAGCGTGAAGTCAATGCTCATCTGAAGAGTGGGGATATCGGCCTCTGGATACATCCTTCTGAGCACTATCCATGTGCCATGATCGAGGCCCCATGACTTATCGAGTCGAACACGAGTCGAATGTACAAGGCGCACTATCTGTTCGGCTAGTTTCGGAGCTCCGGGTGTACGATATTCAATCTCGTACAGCTCTCTCGGAAAACCGTAGAAGTCATGAATGGTTTCGGGTTCAGCGACAGCAGAAACCAAAGTGCCTCTTGAAATCCAGTGTGCCGAGATGCAGAGGATTGCACTGGGTCGTGGGATGTCATGTGCGATGCTGGCCCAGTTGGCAGCAAACTCGTTGTCTTCGACTCCATTCATCGGCGATCCATGACCGACGAAGAGCGTCGGCATGAGCCGCTCACCCTCTGTGCCACCATGCTTCATTCTGTCGTCTGCCTCCAAGGATTCAGCCGCGTCTATTATGACAGCTTTCTTGGGTCTTCCTATCGAGGAACTAGACTGAGTATAGGCGTAATGCTGGCTGCTTCATGCTAGGTGGATGACAGATTCCGCTTCGACACCACGCCCCGGACATAGATGAAGAAGGGGATGAAGCAAATCAGGCCCATGGCAAAGACCACAACAACATCGGCCGGAGCGAATGGCGCAGCGGTCAAGAATGGCTGTAATAGCATGAAGATGATCAATGCGATGAATAACATGCTGGTCTGGAAGAGCAGCCCCAGACTAATCACATACCCCAACTCTCTACGGCGCCAAAGCAGTATCCCACCAATGACCGATGCAGGCGCAATCAGGAAGTCCGAAGTGTTGACCGCAAGTTCCGTTTCAGCAATCGGTATCCCGCTGGCGAGTGCATTAACTACAACACCGATGACCCGCAACGAAAACAGGAGGCCAAGCCCAACCAGAACGCCTCCAGCGGCTCTCTCAGGCACAGCACCAGTGAGCGATTCTTGTACCACTTTTCCGTCAATGCTAGCAACTAGGCCGATGGAAGTATACACGCTTAGCATGACCAGTGTGAGATGAAACAGAAACATCATGTTCAGCGGCAGAGCAAAGACATAGGCTATGTAGTTGTACAGCACAAAGAGAAGCGCGCCCGGCCAGCAGAGCAGCCCAATCAGCTTGCCACGCCATGCCAGCCACATTGAGCCAAGCAGGATTGGCAGTCCGACAAAGAGATTGACCACGTCGTTGGACACAAATGTACGAAGCAACTCTTCTGTCGGGTAGATGATGGTGCTGTACAGGAGGCCGGCGACGGACGCCACCGCCATGAGGATGGCGACCATGAGAGAAGAGGCGTATACCATTGTGAAGTTGTTTCTTATCGGCAGGCTGGCATTGCGGTCCTGATTTGTGCTCATTCCTTTCAACTCCCTGTAATGGGCAGCTTGGAAAAAGCGCGCCCAAGGGTCGTGTTCAGCGCGCGCTAGTCACATAATAGGTTACACATCGGCGCCAGACTGTCCGGGGATCTTCCTCGTCCTTCTGGCTCCTTGCTCTGGCTCTCCCCCATGTGAGTGCGAAATACAGATTAGACTCTCTTCTCGAAACACTGGTTCTCAGAGGCTGTTTCATCACCATGAGCAGAAAGGGAAAAGCTGACCGGCGCAAAGCCAGATTATTCCCACTTGAGAAGGAGTATGCTCGCATTATTACGGCATTGGACGGAACAGGAATTCTGACCCTTCTTCCACAATCGGAGAGTCTGGGGGTGATTGGAATTGACGGAAAAGAGTATCCTGTACCGACTCAAGAACAGGTGCAAGAGGAATTTGCACGCAATAAGGAGTTGGTAGATAGGAAAATGCGACAAGGATTCACTCAGCTTCAATTGACGCCAATCGCAATGCCTACTCCACAACTCATCGATCGGGTAAAGGCTGTCGTTCTTGAACATGCCGCAGCGGGGAGAATTATCCAGACAAAACAAAACCGTACTGATGCTGACACACCAGTCCGTGTAAGAACTGATGAACCGATCTGGATATGGACTATATTGCGTCAGACAGTGGATACTCCAAATCTTGTCTATTTTCCTCAAGTCTATACCAAACGTGACCATCGAGGACTGACTAAAGAAGAAGTGATGCAGAGTATCCGCTTGTGTGCTGTGCCTGGCTGGAGTGTGGGGCTAATCGAGCCTATACCTATCATGCCTCAACAAGGACAGGGCAAAGTCAAAGGAGGAAGGAAGCAGCTAGAGGCATTTTCCACCCCTCGTGATTACTTGCGAACTTTGAGTACACCGACCTATCAGGGAGAAACGGGATGGACACCAGAGGATTTTCTCACTCACTTTGTGACTCAGCTAGAAACAACCAATCAAGTAAGTCATGACCGGTATGACAATAATGCAATGTGGATGCTTGGTACGTATATGCCAGACTCTGTCCCATATGCGGAACTTGTGCCAACCGGCTACTGGGCTCGTCCCACTGCACGGATGTACTTGTCTGCGCATCGCACGGGCAATAGGTTCAGGCTTTGCGTGGCGCGCTCAATGGTGCGACTTGGTGCCACGTGAAGTCCAGTGTGCAGATATGCAAAGAGTCGCCCTTGGCCGCGGGATGGAGTGTGCGATACTGGCCCTGTTGGTGGCGAACTAGTCGTCGTTGACTGCATTCATCAGCGACCCGTGACCAACGAACAGTGCGGGCACAATCTCCCGCCCGTGTGTCCTACTATCTGCCATTCTACAGTCTGCCTCCAGGGGACTCAACCGCACCTAGTACGGCGAATTTCCCAGTTCCTTCTATCGCGGATTCATACGGACACCTTTCACCGGACATATGAGTGCGAAACGCAAATTAGGCGGTGTTCACGGAACGGTGCTTCTAGTAGGCAGTATGATTAGTATGGGCGAAAGGGGAAAGGCCGACTGGCATAATGCGAGCGCAATCAGAGAGGTCGCCTCATCATTCGGTGCCATTGTCGGGCTTGCTGGGATAGAACACGGTTGCTTTGAAGTGCTTCAGGGCAGTGTCGCGACGGACGGTATCATCATAAACGCCATCGGTCCAGCGCAGACAATGTGGGAGGGAGCAAGTGAACGTGCGCTGACAATCATTCCAAACTTCCTTGTGACAGGTCTCCTCGCTATCATCTTCGGCATCTTGGTCACTGTCTGGGCAGTAGCGTTCGTGCATAGGAGGCATGGGGCACCGGTGCTGTTCCTTCTGGCAATCATACTGTTCCTAGTCGGGGGAGGACTTGCGCCAATCATCCTGACAGTCGTAGCAACTGCGACTGCAACTAGGATAGACAAGCCGCTGACATGGTGGCATGCACATCTTCCGCACAGTATAGGGAGCGCACTTGCGAGGCTGTGGCCATGGTCCTTGTTCGCATTCGTGCTAGTGTTTTGGGGCACCGTCGGCGTGCAGATCTTTGGGTCGCCCTTTGGTGCTGACATAACAAGAGAGCTCGTAACGGTTCTCAGCATAATCATGGTTTCTCTCATACCACTCACAGTCGTCGTTGGGCTTGCATTCGATGTCCTAAAGCAGGATGTTTCGCATCGAGTATCCTGAGTTCGATACTTAGAACCTTTCCACGTCAGAAGCACTCTGTCGCACTACTTCGTTGAGAAACAGGGGAGGAGAGGGTATGCAACAGCTGCGTAGAAGTTGGACAATCTTGGACATTTTCGAGTAGGGGCTTAAATAGCTCGAATCAGACGTCTCTTTGAGGCTGACTCGACACATTCCAGCCCCAAGGAGTACGACCCCAGTGCCGTTTCTGGGAGGACAAAGACTCCTGTGTCCAACT